>NZ_VILA01000009.1:0-49309 GCF_009712025.1 Dolichospermum sp. UHCC 0406 | reverse complement strand
CGAATTTACCATCAAATTTTCTTCATACTCATTTATTGGCTTGATATTAACATGGTAATACTGCCCTTTTTATCTATTCATAGAAGTTACATTTTGTCAAAAAAAATTAGATGCGTTTCCCCTGGTTTTTAGATACACTCCCGGTTCGTGACCCGCCCAACTAGCAGCGAACTGCTTGCAGCAGCGCTTCGCTATCGCCACCGGGATTTTGTATTCTGTGGATAATCTAATGCAGTAGGCGTGGCGCAAACAGTAAGCAGTGAAAGGGATGTTTGCGCGAGAAAATGCTTTAGTTACTCGCTGTCCATATTCTTTGAGCGTGGGTGCGGTGCATGGTAATTCTTGCTGTCGCCACAGTTCCCAGTTCTTTGCCCAATCCAGATGGTAGGGGTAAACCTCCCTGTAACCAGTTTTCCCCCGTAGGACTTTTAGCAGGTATGGATGTTCTGGGGAGATTTCACAGAAAAATACTTCGTGCGGTCTTAGCCCGTAGGTTGCCAAAATGCCATAAGCCCATTGCCAATGATTTTTTAAAAGTTCTCTATTGGCTTCTATTTCTTTCCTACTGGGGATATAGCGGGGTGTTGTCTCCCCTATCCCATAACTACCGATGTAGGGTTTAAGGTCTATGGGCTGTCCTGCAAATTTTGCCAGTGCTATTAACTTTTCGCACACCAGTTTTCTCTTTCTGGTATTAGCCGGTACTTGAGCCACGGCTGCTAACATTGCCTCTGGCGTAAGTTCATCTCCTAGTAGTCGCCAAGCTGGTAGGTAGTCTGATTTCCATGTGGTTTCCGTAGTGGGGCTTTTACCCCTACGACTGTAATAATCTACCTCAAATTTTTGTATCCAATTTTTGGCACTGCTGATCGGTGCCGATTGTAACCCCTGATCAAGATATTCTGACCATTCAAATCTTCCTTGTGCCAGTAGCCCCCCTACTTTTTTGGCTTCTGCTTCTGCAAATTGCAAACCAGCAGGGTTGGCATAACAGCCTAAAGCTAAATATTGTTGGTGAGGCTTGCCTGTTCCTGATTTGGGCGGGAATGTGGCGCGGAGGGAAAGTTTGTCGCCACGTTGGCAAACTGCAACCCCTATCTTACCCGCTTTTAGCCTTGCGTTGACTTCCTCGATAGTCCATTTGCTATCCATTTTGAACTAATTTTGAACTAATTTAAATTTACGTTCCTATATATTCCAGCATATTCCAGCATATCTAAATATAGATTCCATAAAATAGAATTCATGGGTAGAAACGACAAAACCCCTGATTTCTCAAGGGTTTCGATAAGGGCCAGCAGTTGGATTTGAACCTACGACCTTCCGATTACAAGTCGGATGCACTACCACTGTGCTATGCTGGCGATTTTGGTAAGAAGGTTTTTGATTGCCTCACCGATTTCATATTATAACATGGGGACATGATTTGTCTAGAGGGTAAGCAAAATATTTTTCTGATTGCCAAAAATTGGCAAAACTAGCCGCTAGGTTGTAGATTGATGCAAAAATATTTGGTACAGTGCAATTGGAGTATTCCTGGTGACACGGTTATACAAAGGCGCGGAAACATTTGTTCTTTATAGATAATCAAGCATGGCAGCATTAATAGGCAGAGATTTATTAAGTCTAGCGGATCTGAGTTCTGGGGAACTGCAAGAACTTCTGGAATTGGCTACTCAACTAAAGTCGGGAAAACTCAAGTTACATTGTAATAAAGTGTTGGGCTTATTGTTTTCCAAAGCTTCAACCCGCACTAGAGTCAGCTTCACAGTGGCAATGTACCAACTAGGGGGACAGGTAATTGATCTTCACCCCAATGTCACTCAGGTGAGTCGTGGAGAACCTATCCAGGATACCGCTAGGGTGTTAGATCGTTATTTGGATGTTTTAGCCATTCGCACCTTTGCTCAACAGGAGTTGGAAACTTTTGCGAAGTATGCGAAAATTCCTGTAATTAATGCCCTCACAGATTTAGAACACCCTTGTCAAATATTGGCTGATTTACTCACCATTCAAGAAAAGTTTGGAACTTTGGCAGGTTTAACTTTAACCTATGTCGGTGATGGTAATAATGTCGCTAATTCCCTGATGTTGGGTTGTGCTTTGGTGGGAATGAATATCAGAATAGCTTTTCCGTCAGGATACTCCCCAGATGCAGAAATTGTGGAAAAATCTCGAGAAATAGCCAATAAAAAAACTGAAGTTCTTTTAACCCATGATCCCGAAGCAGCAGCTAAAGGTGCATCTGTACTTTACACTGATGTTTGGGCAAGTATGGGACAAGAAACACAGGCAAATAACCGGTTCCCTGTTTTTCAACCTTATCAAATTTCTGAACAATTATTAAGTCTTGCAGATCCAGAAGCAATTGTTTTACACTGCTTACCAGCCCACCGTGGTGAAGAAATTACTGAAGAAGTAATTGAAGGTTCACAATCACGGGTTTGGGACCAGGCAGAAAATCGTCTCCACGCTCAAAAAGCTTTACTTGCAAGTATTCTTGGGGCAAAATAACAATATTGGTAATTGGTAATTGGTAATGGGTAATTGGTAATGGGTAATTGGTTAAATTTTTATCTGTTCCCTGTTCCCTGTTCCCTATTAGTTACCAATTACCATAAATATTTAATAAAAGCTTGTTAAGGGAAGATTTTTGTAGTACCAATGTTCTAGGGACATTTATTATTTACTTCCCGATAAAATTATGGAACGTCTCACAGATCCTCAAAAAGAACTATACGAATGGTTGGTTGAATATATCAGGTTGAATCAACATTCTCCCTCGATTCGCCAAATGATGGAAGGGATGAATTTGAAATCTCCAGCACCCATTCAAAGTCGGTTGGAACATTTACGCAATAAGGGTTACATTGGCTGGAATTTAGGTAGGGCGAGAACTTTGCGGATACTTCATCCTGTTAAACAAGGTGTACCAATTTTAGGAACTATTGCCGCAGGTGGTTTGATTGAACCGTTCACAGATGCCGTCGAACATTTGGATTTGGCTAATTTATCATTACCACCTCAAAGCTATGCTTTAAGGGTCGCTGGGGATAGTATGATTGAAGATTTGATTGCAGATGGTGATGTGGTATTTTTGCGTCCTGTTGCTGAACCTAACCAATTAAAAAATGGGACTATCGTGGCTGCGAGAGTGGAAGGACACGGTACAACTTTAAAACGTTTTTACCGCCATGATGATCTTGTTACTCTCAAACCTGCAAATCCTAATTACAATCCCATAGAAGTATCGGCTATGCAAGTAGAAGTGCAAGGTTCTTTGGTGGGTATTTGGCGTAATTATAACTAAAGGTTGTCGGTTGTCAGTTGTCAGTAGGGGCGAAGCATTTGGAAGATAAATTATCGGTCATTGCCAAAAATAGTTCTCCAAATCCTTCGCCCGTACAGTTGTCAGTTGTCGGTAGGGGCGAAGCATTTGGAAGATAAATTATCGATCATTGCCAAAAATAGTTCTCCAAATGCTTCGCCCGTACAGTTTTCGGTTGTCGGTAGGGGCGAAGCATTTGGAAGATAAATTATCGGTCATTGCCAAAAATAGTTCTCCAAATCCTTCGCCCGTACAGTTGTCAGTTGTCGGTAGGGGCGAAGCATTTGGAAGATAAATTATCGATCATTGCCAAAAATAGTTCTCCAAATGCTTCGCCCGTACAGTTGTCAGTTGTCAGTTGTCAGTTGCAAATAAAAAACAAGTAACTACTGATTCTTACCAATTACCAATTTATGTACCTAACGCGAAATGCAGTACCGAAATTGCCTACTTTTAAACTCAAGTTACCTTATGCGGGGGAGAAAAAGGGCAGCTATCAAGTTAAGCAACCATTACCGGGATTTCCGAAAATGCCTTTATCTCTGCAATTGCGGGGATATCAACGTCAAGCTGTGACTAGCTGGTTTGCTAATCATGGTCGGGGGACATTAAAAATGGCTACTGGTAGTGGTAAAACTATTACTGCATTAGCGATCGCTTGTGAATTGTACCAGCAAATTGGTTTACAAGTCTTGTTGGTGGTGTGTCCCTATCGTCATCTTGTTACCCAGTGGGGTAGAGAATGTGAGAAATTTAACTTACAGCCGATTTTAGCCTTTGATAATTTACGCAGTTGGCAAAGTCAACTTTCTACACAAATCTATAATCTGTGTTCTGGTTCTCAAGATTTCGTGACGATAATTACCACTAACTCGACTTTAATTGGTGATGGTTTTCAGACACAACTTAAATATTTTCCGCCGAAAACGTTGATTATTGGTGATGAAGCTCATAATTTAGGCGCACCGAAACTAGAGGAAAGTTTACCCCGAAATGTGGGTTTACGTCTAGCTTTATCAGCCACACCAGAAAGATATTTTGATGATGATGGTACAGAATCTTTATTAGATTATTTTGGTCATATTCTCCAACCTGAATTTAGTTTACAGGATGCGATTTCTCAAGGTGCATTAGTTCATTATATCTATAATCCGGTATTGGTAGAATTGACAGAAACTGAGAGTATCGCTTATTTAAAATTAACCAAAAAAATTGGTCGTTCTCTCCTTTATCGAGATCGAGATATGGGGGAAATGGGAGATTTTGAAAACAACGAAGATATCAAATCATTATTAATGCAAAGGGCGCGGTTAGTTGGCACTGCAGAAAATAAATTAACAGCCTTGCAAGAGTTAATGGCAACTCGTCGAGGAACTACCCATACATTGTTTTATTGTAGTGATGGTTCTCAAGAAATTGGACAACGTTATTCTCTGCGTCAACTCAAAGCTGTTGCTCAAATTTTGGGAGGAGAATTAGGTTATAAAGTCAGTACCTACACAGCAAATACTTCTTTGGAAGAAAGAGAAATTTTACGTCGTCAATTTGAAAGTGGAGAATTACAGGGTTTAGTCGCAATTCGGTGTTTAGATGAAGGTGTGGATATTCCCGCTATTCAAACCGCAGTAATTTTATCAAGTTCGGGAAATCCCCGGCAATTTATCCAACGTCGGGGACGGGTTTTACGTCCTCACCCTGGTAAAGAACGAGCCACGATTTTTGATATGATTGTTTTACCGCCAGATTTGGATAGGGAAACTATTGAAGTAGAACGGAATTTATTAAAGAAGGAATTACGGCGGTTTGTGGAATTTGCTGATTTAGCTGATAATGCTGGGGAAGCAAGAATGAAGTTATTAGCATTGCAAAAAAGATATGGGTTATTGGATATTTAACAAAGTTAAAAAACTCCCCAAAAAAAACCTCAACAATTCGCAATATTTAGTGGAAGCTTGAGGTAAGTGAGGTTAAAATTACAAGCAATGTCTAAATCTGAAGTAGAACTATGAAGACGGCTGAAAAACTGGCTGCTGGTTGGTTACTCACACTCGGATTCATGTTTTTGGCGATATCAGTCTCAGAAGCCATAGATAAATCGGCGCAGTCAGGAGTAACGGTATATCCAGTGGAGGGGGAACAGGTATTTTCACCTCCCAATGCGGCTCAAGAGAGTAAAGATACGATTGTGGGAGGGATAATTTTTGGTGTGCCTAGCGCGATATTGGGGAGTTGGTTAGCATTAGGATTGTATAAACAAAGTCAACAAGAGAAAAAAGCCTTAAAGCAGCAAAACAGTGAACAATTACAAGCGCAGTTTTATCAAATGTTACTAGAAAATCAAGGACGAGTAACTTTGTTAAGTTTTGCTATGCAGTCTCAATTACCAGCAGCGGAAGCTAAACAATATTTAGATAAGAAAGCTAAAGAATTCAATGCGAATTTTCAAGTAACCGAAGAAGGGGCTGTATCATATCATTTTGATGTTTAATAGGTCAGATGACACAATTTTTTTTAACTATAGCCGCCATTTTTGGCGGTTTGTCTGTTGCTGGTGGTGCTTTTGGCGCTCATGCTTTGCGGGAAAAAATTAGCGAGCGCTCTTTAGAAATATTTGACACTGGCGCTCGTTATCAAATGTACCACGCTCTGGCACTTTTGTTGGTTGCCATGCTCATGAGTCGTTTAGAAAATCCACCGACGACGCTTTTAGTCAGTGGTTGGTTATTTATTATTGGTGTGGTGATTTTTTCCGGTAGCTTATATGCTCTCAGTTTAACTGGTATTAAGTCTTTAGGCGCAGTTGCCCCATTGGGAGGATTGGCATTAATGCTGGGTTGGGCTGCTTTAGCTGTGGCTGGTGCAACCATCAAGTTTTAATCAGTAGCAAATGGGAAATGGAGTCTAAATTATCACTCAAAATCTTCGTTTTCCCTTGCCTGTTACCTTTTCTCTCTTATCTATTGAAAAATAGTATCATCAGTTGGTGACATCAAGTAGGTAGAATATTACCACAGTCTTATGAAATAGGTGTAGCCAGCACGTGAAGATATTTATATATCACACTCCCGAATTGACCCCAAATGATACAGTTCCAGAATGTGCGATCGCTGTTGATGTTCTGCGAGCAACTAGTACAATGGCCACAGTATTAGCCGCTGGAGGTGAAGCTGTACAGGTTTTTAGCGATTTAGATCAACTGATGACAGTGAGTGAACAATGGCCTTCAGACAAGCGACTTAGGGCTGGAGAAAGGGGTGGTGCTAAAGTAGCTGGTTTTGAGTTGGGTAACTCACCCTTAGATTGCACAGCCGAATTAGTTGCTGGAAAAAGGTTATTTATTAGTACCACCAATGGGACAAGGGCTTTACAGCGGATACAAAACGCCCCCATTGTTCTCGCAGCAGCTTTGATTAATCGGGCAGCAGTAGTTAAATTTCTGTTAGAAAAGCAACCGGAAACAGTCTGGATTGTTGGTTCTGGCTGGGAAGGAAGTTATTCTTTAGAGGATACAGTATGTGCGGGGGCGATCGCTCATAGTATTTGGCAACAAACTAATTGTCCCCTAGAAGACATCAGTGGCAATGATGAAGTGGTTAGTGCGATCGCTCTTTATTCCCAATGGCAAAATGACCTATTAGGATTATTACACAAAGCTAGTCATGGTCAACGATTATTACGCTTAGAATGTTTAGAAGACCTGAAATATTGTTCCCAAACTGATACTTTAGATATTTTACCGATTCAAACAGAACTAGGAGTATTAAAAAGTCAAAATAACTAATAGGAGTCAGGAGTCAGGAGTCAGGAGTCAGGAGTCAGGAGTCAGGAGTCAGGAGTCAGGAGTCAGGAGTCAGGAGTCAGGAGTCAGGAGTCAGGAGAAAGGAGAAAGAAGAAAGAAAGAAAGAAAGAAAGAAGAAAGAAGAAAGAAAATTTCTTCACCTCTCTCTTCTCTGTTAGATCAAACATAATAATCTGGAATATTTCATCCTGTTAATCCTGAAATCCTGTACTTCGACTTCGCTCAGTAACCAGACATCCTGATTCAGACAATTAATATTACTGAATACTCGACAAAGGTACACCTAACCACCCGGCAAAATTCTCCATTTCTGTGAAAGAAGGATTTTCCACAACTTTAAGTTGATATCTACTAGGAATTGATGCAGCTAGAGTAACAGAATAAGTCCGCAATTCATCTTGATGAAAAACAGTAACTTGGATAGAATCATTTTCCTGGTAATCCTTCAAGCGTTCATTTAATTGATTTCCCACCCTAATCCTATCAATCGCTAACAATTCATCCCCAGCATCAATTCCCGCAAATTGTGCCGGTGAACCCGCTTCCACAAACTTAATTATCTCCCGTCCATTTTCAGTATTTATCCTCACACCCAAATAAGGTTCTTCATTCTTTTCCTCAACTAATTGCAAACCAAAAGGTTGTAAATATTGATTAAAAGGTAAATCTTCCAAACCATGAAGATAGCGTTTAAAGAAATCTCCTAAATCCATACCCGCTACAGACTCAATCACACCCTCTAATTGTTCGGGAGTATAACCAACTTCGTCCTTTCCAAACTTCTCCCACATTTGCCGCATTACATCATCTAAAGAAAGCTGATTCCCGTGATGAACGCGAATTAATAAATCTAATAAAAGTGACACCATTTCCCCTTTGATATAATAGGAAATTTGAGAATTACCACTATTAGCATCTGGACGATAAAGTTTAATCCAAGCATCAAAACTTGACTCCGACAAAGGTTGAACTTTTCGTCCTGGAGTCATCAAATATCTGGTAATTTCCTTACTCAAATAGTTTAAATATGCCTTGGTTTTATAAATACCTGCCCGTAAAGGAATGATTAAATCATAATAACTGGTTGTTCCCTCGCAAAACCACAAAGATGGTGTATAATTTTCCTGATCATAATCAAACACTTCCAAACCCAAAGGACGAATTCTTTTAACATTCCATAAATGAAAGAATTCATGGGCTACCAATTGCAAAAATGGCTCATATTTATCCACCGTCCGAAATCCAAACTTTTGATAAATTAAAGAACAAGAATTTTTATGTTCTAAACCACCAAAACCCTGCTGAAGCAAATGCAGAAAAAATACATATCTGTCATAAGGTAAACCACCAAACATTTGTGATTCTACCTCAATAATTTTTTGGCAATCAGCAATCATTTGTTCTGGTTGAAAATTTCCTTTTCCCCAAACTGCTAATTTATGGGGTTTACCCAAAACTTCAAAATTATATAATTGATGACAACCAACTTCAAAAGGACTATCAACTAAAGTATCAAAATCTGCCGCTAAAAAAGTATTTACTGTTTCTGCAAATGTTGGTAAACTAGTAGTTACTTGCCATTGAGGGTTAGCAGGAATTACCCTTATCTGCATGGGAAAATTTTCCCAACCAGGGATTCTAAAAAACAAAGCTGCCCCATTAAAGTAACCGTGAGTAGCATCTAAATGATTTGTTCTTACTGTTAATTCATTAGCAAATACACGGTAATGAATAGTTACTTCTGAAGTATTGCCTTTTTCTACTTGCCAATGATTTTTACTAACTTTATGCCAAGATAAGGGTTGATTATTCGCAAAAGCCGCAAAATCCTGTAAATGTCTGCCATATTCCCGCACCAAATATGAACCAGGAGTCCACACTGGCATTTTTAAATCGAGAACTGCTGACGGATAGTTAACAATGTGTAAAGTCACCTCAAATAAATGGGTTTCTGGTTGAGACATTCCCACCAAGTAATGAATTTGTGGAGAGAGTTCTAAAATCATTTTGTGTGTTGAGTTTTGATTTACTTATCCATAATCAACAGTCTATCGTTAATCGTCAAGTATAGGCATATAAAATTAATAATATGATGTGTTTATGGTGATTTCATGTAAACCAAGATTATTGACTGATTTGTAAACCTACAATACTCTTAGAGTGGAGGTCTTTGCTGATTGTATCTAATCACAAAAGGATATTTTTTGTATAAGTTGTTAAAACAGTACCATCTTTTATGCAAGATTTGGGAAAAAACAAGCCAAGGAGTTATTAATTATGACAGTACCTTATGACGAACTGGTTTTTCAATCACCATATTTAGCTGTAGTAAAAGCAAAACAACTGCTAGAGGAGGGGAAAATGAAAGAAGTTGATGATATTTTAGAGAGTTTAGCCGAGTCTATGGGAAGATCAGAAAAAAGAGCAGTAATTAATCGCCTAACTCGATTGATACTGCATATAATTAAGTGGAAATGTCAACCGGAAAAACGTAGCGCTAGTTGGGTAATTTCTATTCGTTCAGCTAGGGCAGAAATTACTGCCAGTCAAGAAGAAATGCCAAGTCTCAATCGAGATTTTTTGGAATCAATTTGGAACAAGTGTTTTCTGGCTGCAAAACAGGATGCTAGAGATGAAATGGGTAAAAAACCAGATATTATTGCTTTAAGTTGGGATGAGGTTTTTAACGAAACTTATACACTTTGGGAGGATTAGAAAATTTCTATTTGGGAAAAAATCAGGTTATTTATCTTGATTTTTGGCTGTTCCCTCCTTCCCAATCATTACACTTCATTGCGAAATTAGGCAGTTAAGTAAAAAAAATGATAACTTCTGATCTAGTCTAGTAAAGCAATTACACCAAATTTATCAAGGAGAACCCAGTGGCAATGGAATCAAATGTACTAACGGGCGCAACTGTAGACAACCAAGATATAAGTGAATACGTTGCTCATCTACAAATGCACATGGCACTACAAGCTCGAAATCTGGTTCCCAACTTGGTTCCCAACTGCAAACAAACAATTCAAGATAGTCGTCAACAATTACTTCATCAAACCCAAGCCGACTTTGAAAAATTCGCTTCTCGCCAAGGTCTATAGATTTAAAAGTATTTTGAGTAGAATTATCCTAGAATAGAAGCAGGTATTGTGGTTTTCACCCCAAAGGTATAATCACGGTTTCTGCTTTTTATATTTTTTTTACGTGGTCACTTAAAAAAATCACTCTTTGGGAGCAAGACCTAAGAGAAAAAAAGCCGTTAAAATGATTGCAGCATCACATCACCAATCCTATTTTTTAAAGGTTAAATGGCGGCTTGAATCAACATGACTTCACTACTCCCTCGAAACCTCAGCGTTGTTATCCGACCAGTCCAACATAGGGATTTGGACGGAATTGATTGCTTAACTCAAGAATCATTGTCCCATCTTTCTCCCCAAGAAGCTGGTGCGGCCATGCGGCAAATGCAATGGCTACGACGCTGGTATGGGTTACTCAAATTCTTAAGTTGGTTTCCCAACCCATTACAGTATCGCTTCTGGGGCTATGTTGCCGAACAGGGACGGATACTACTGGGAATGATTCAAGTATCACCATTTAACCGAACCCGCAGCACTTGGCGAATTAATCGGGTAATGTTAGCAGGCACTGGCGACAGAATGGGAGTAGGTTCACAACTACTGCGCCATTGCTTTGAATCAATTTTAGAAGCGCGAACATGGATACTAGAAGTTAATATCAATGACGTTGATGCCTTAGCACTGTATCGCCACAATGGATTTCAACGGTTAGCAGAAATGACATACTGGGAAATTAGTCCCCAGTTATTAGCGGAATTAATTCAAACTGAACCAGATTTACCCAACCTCTTACCGGTGAGTAATGCTGATGCTCCGTTGCTATATCAACTGGATACAGCATCAATGCCACCTTTGGTAAGGCAAGTATTTGATCGACACACCCACGACTTTAAAACGACTTTGTTTGGGGCTATTATTGATGCTCTCAAGCAGTGGATGACAAAAACTGAAGTTGTGAGTGGTTATGTCTTTGAACCCCAGCGGAAAGCAGCCATTGGTTATTTTCAGGTGCAACTTGATCGCACAGGTGAAAATCCTCATGTAGCAACTCTTACAGTTCATCCGGCTTATACTTGGTTGTATCCTGAATTATTGTCTCAATTAGCCCGCATTGCTCAAGATTTTCCTCAACAAGGATTACAATTAGCTTCTTCAGACTATCAACCAGAAAGAGAAGAATATTTAGAGCGGATTGGGGCTAAACGCAAAGAACATACCCTGATCATGTCTCGCTCAGTTTGGCATAAACTGCGAGAATCGAAATTTGTCTCCTTAGAGGGGATTCAGTGGCAGGAAATGTTACAAGGACTACAACCAACCCGGAAACCTATCCCTGGGGGGATGTCATGGATGCCGCAAACTCAGCAGGTGCATCCAGAAAGGGCTATACCAATGCAGTCAGAAATTGTGGCTTCTACTTATCAAAATCCTAACATGGATATACCCTGTCCATCAGATTCAGCCGCAGATGAATCCCAGGAGCAACAATAGCGTGATCTCTCAACAGCAATCAAAATCATTTATTTCGGCTTTGGGTGTGGATGTTGGTAGTAAACGCATCGGTTTAGCTGGATGTGATGGGACTGGGTTAATTGCTACGGGTATAACCACAATTGAGCGCAAATCTTTTGTTGAAGATGTGGAGAAAATTCAGCAAATAGTCAATGAGCGACAGGTACAAATTCTCGTTGTTGGTTTACCTTATTCAATGGATGGTACTATCGGGTTTCAAGCCCGTCATGTCCAAAAATTTGCGGCTAGATTGGCGGATGCGCTGAAACTTCCTTTAGAATATATGGATGAACGATTAACTTCTTATCAAGCGGAACAACTGATAATAGCTGAGAATCGTTCCCCATCAAGGAATAAGGGTTTAATTGATCGTAAGGCTGCTGCATTGATTTTACAACAATGGCTAGATGCTAGACGGAGTTCGGTACAGAGATCGGTAGCATTTACCGATGAGTGATCCCTTTTAAATGGTATTCTAAAAACTATTACAGATCATTTATTTGATCTTAATGATTTCAGTGTCTTTAGACCTGAGAGCGTCAGTTGGATCTCTCAATTTATGGTTGACATCGGCTGTCATTTAGCGGTTCAATGATTTCCATATATAAGAGTATTGTTACAGTTACATAATTCAGCTATGTATTCATCTCCACTTCCTGAAGACAATGATCACGATTCCGAAAGTTCTCTGATTTTAACAGATGAGCTAAAACGGACACTAGAATGTTACATTGAGCATACGCTCGATGTAGAGGGGGAAAAATATGTTCTCCTTCTGCCTATAGATGCACCAATAGAAATTTTTGCTTGGCAAGTTGATGGCGACGAAGAAGAAGCCGTCTTGGTGGAAGATGATGAGATCATTGACGAAATTTTCGGCACTGCTCAAGCGGTTCTTTCTGAGCAAAACTTGATTCTCAAGAATACTGCTTATGCCTTAACTGTAGCAGGTGAGTTGCCTCCTGAAGATGAATCAAAATTCTTTACTTTAGAACTTGAAGATGAAGAAAACGGTTTAGAACCAGAGCAATTAATGGAAATTGCCACTTTTTATCATGATGAACAGGAGTATGCAATTTATACTCCCCTTGATCCCCTGCTCTTTTTTGCGAGAATGACTAAAACGGGTGAACCAGAATTACTTTCCCCCGAAGAGTTTCGTAAATTTCAACCCCTCTTAGAAGAACATCTGTTTAATGAGCTTGATTAATTGGTAATTGGTAATTGGTAATTGGTGATTGGTAATTTAATTAATTACTGTTGCCTTTTACCTTTTGCCTTATTCAAAAATCTAAATTTAGTTAGAGTTTGCTTAATAAATCTAAACTTCAAATTTTTCTTTCTGACTCCTGACTCCTGAATGGGCTTAGTCCCTGCGCCCCTACCTCCTAGCCTTCACAAAAAATTATGACTCGCAACCATCTATTAGAGCCTAACTTGATTTTATCAGGTTCAGTATTAACGCTGACACCAGGTGTCATCCAACAATATGGGCTGAAAGGGCTAGTATTAGATGTGGATGAAACTTTAGTACCCATGACAACGAGTTCTACTTTCCCAGAATTGCAAGCATGGGTGGCAGAAATTCGGATTTGTACAGCACTATGGTTAGTTAGTAATAATTTAAGTGAAGCGCGAATTGGTGGTATTGCCCGTTCTCTAAATTTACCTTATTACTTGGGTGCGGCCAAACCCTCCCGGCGGAAAATTCGGGCGGCGTTGCAAGAAATGAATTTACCTGCACATCAAGTAGGTATGGTAGGCGATCGCTTGTTTACTGATGTTTTAGCCGGTAATCGCTTGGGAATGTTTACAATTTTAGTCGAACCAATCATCCATCCCGATTTTACAGCCCTCCGTTCCCATCCTATCCGCAATATTGAAGTTTGGATATCTGAGATATTAGGCGCATCTATTACAATTAAAAATTAAAAATTGTCAGCGAAAATTAAAAAATCTCGGCACGTCTGAGGATATTTCTGAAGCCAGAAAAAGATATTGTCGCTTGATCAAAAATCCCCGACTTCTATTAATCTCAAAAGTCTATCATTCTAATCTCAAAATAACGTAGTATACTGGGGTTAATCGTATTTAACCGGAAGATGAAATACTTAACCCCAGAACAAGTTTATAAACAATAGACATCTCCGAGAATTAAATGTACGTGACTTGAAACCCTTGTAGAGACGTTCCATGGAACGTCTCTACGATCTTTTTAGGAGATGTCTAATGTAGTAAGTCTAGAATATGAAACGTATTGTCAAGAATCAGTTAACCGTTACGAGAATCGCTATTTTAGGGACTGAAAAACTAAATACTTGGAAATCTAACGAACTTGATTTAATTGCTTTGCGTTTGGGACAACTACGCTCTGACTTGTGGAATGAGTTCGGGTCGTTGAAAGCCTGGGGTGTGTCTAAATTTGAGATTGACAAACAGCTACGCACATCGAAAGACAAGTATCAATTACCTGCTAAGTTATGGGATTCAACCCTCTACGATGTAATTGATGATATCCACTTGGTTCAGGCTGCTTGTGTCGAAAAGGTGATGAAATCTTTGGGTCAATCGTTCCAATCATTCCCATCTAAAAAAGGGGTTTTACAACTTACATTAGAAAGTCGTGAATGGTTGGAACACCCCAAACTTTGCACATTGATGAGAAAGTTTTGGGATCGAGGTAACACAAAAGTTTGTAACCAAATTATTCTTAGGGCTTTTGATACTAAATTAGATAGCAAAGGCTTAGTGTGGTTGCGTTTTGGTGGACTAACTCCATGTAAAACCCTCAAGCTACCAACGACTTTACCGACAGAAGTAAAATGTCAATTAAGGCTAATCAAGCGTAATTGCAGATGGGAAATACATTACACGACTGACATCCAAAAAGCTGAAAAAAAGACTCAAGGTAAAATAATTGGATGTGACCGAGGTTATACAGAAGTTTATGCTACATCATCTAACGATGGTGCTAGATTTTTAGGCAATAATTTTGGTAAAATCCAAACAGAAGAAACTGATTATAGAACAGCGAAACAAGTTAAACGCAGCAAAATCAGGTCAGTTTTTCATAAATCTATCGCTAAAGGAAACAGTGCCAAAGCTGATAGAATTAAAAGAATGCAGAATTTAGAATTTAGAATTTAGAATTACGTTTTGCAACGGGGATTTTACCCCGACGCAAAACCCGCTGCTTGTAGAAGCAGGGGACTTTAACCCCCAAAGGTAAATTAAACGGAATAACCTTGGTAAAATCAAGTGGAATAATCGGGAAACATCCTTTAAAGGTAGGATTAAAACAATCGTTTTTACAGCTACCCATGACTTGATGTTAAATGCAATTAAGGTAGCTTTTGAAGATTTGACGGAAGCAATAAAAAGCAAAAAGCCCATGAGAAAGCGCATGAAGAGAAATGTTTCTTCATGGTGCAAGGGGATGGTTGCGGATGCTCTCAAACAAGTTTCAACCCGTGTAGGTTGCACGGTTGTTAGTGTGAATTGTGCATATACGTCACAACTTGACTCCAGATTTGCTACCTTAACGGGTAGTAGAAATGGTGACAAGTTTACCGGACATGATGGGGTCGTAATGCACTCAGATACTAATGCTGCTGATAACGTTCTAGCAAGAATGAGTGATGTTGAAATCACTCGATACATGAAACATTCCGATGTAAAAGTAATCTTGCTAGAACGGACGCAGAAGTTTCGGGACTCCATAGTAATGGAAGCTGAAGCGAAAACGGGCAAGGATAAGCCCCAGACTCTAGAACCTAAAAGCTCTCCTTACGAGTAAGGTCAATCAGAGAGCGAATTATCAGCAATTAACGCTGTTTGACCAAGGTTAAACTACGTTATTTGTGTATCTCGAGGATCTCAATTACTTACTTAGGACTAACTTTATCAATCACCTTGATTTTACCATCATCGCCCACAGTCCAGACATCATAAGTACCAATGACATCGCCATTAGCGTCAACATCTACATCACCGCTTGCGCCTTGATAATTAATCTGTTTTCCTGCTTTAAGTAGCTTCAATCCTTCACAGACATCACTAACTGGTGTACCCTTACCAGCAGAGACTTCCCGAATTTTACCAGCAATAGCAACCCCGGTATTTTCCTTCGCAGCTTGAGCGGCTAATACCAACAAAGCCGCAGCGTCCCAAGATTGAGGTGCATATTCTCCAGGAGAACCGCCTTTTTTCTCCTTCCAAAGTTTATTAAAGTTTTCTAAACCTGGACCACTAGAACCAGGAACTGTCCCAATTGCCCCGGATAAAATATACTTACCATCACTAGCTTTGCCTACTTGATCAGGGAAAGCAGGGGATTTTACGCCGTCTGTGAGTAAAATTTGTACGCCTTTGGTGACACCTTGCTGATAAGCCGCTTTGAGGAATAAACTCCCAGTTTCCGCATATAACACCCCTAAAACTGCATCTGGTTTGCCAGCAAAAGCCGCAGTTGCTTCTGTATCAAAAGTTTGAGCTTTGGGATCATAGCGAATAGGTTTATCTTTATTAATTACTGTTCCCCCTAATTTTTCAAAAGTTTCCACAAATGCTTTTTCAAAACCTACACCATAGTCATTGTTAATAACTACTGTGGAAACTCGTTTAAAACCTTTTTTCCGAGCAAGTTGGGCTAAAGCCAATGCTTGGTAGGTATCTGGGGGAGCAGTCCGCGCCCAAAAGCCCTTAAAGTCGCCTTTTTTAGCTTTGTCGGTAAATACAGGACTGGTGCTACCAGGAGAAATCAGCATGACTTTATTGGGTACAGCCACAGAAACCGCCGCAGTGGAAACGCTACTGGCAAAAGAACCGACTACACCACCGACTTTATCTAAAGTTGCTAATTTGGTCATTCCCGCAGCACCGGCTTTAGGGTCTGTTTGGTCGTCTACTTGTACTAAACTGACTTTTTCACCATTCACACCCCCACAAGCGTTAACTGTGTCTACCAGTAAGGGAACTGAACCAACCATTTGTTGTCCAATAGAAGCCAAGTCACCAGTTGTTGGTAATAAACTCCCGATTTTCAGTCCTTTAGTATCACTGGTTGTAGTGGTAGCTGTTGGGGAGGTGGTACTATTTCCGGTAGATGATGAAGGATTAGGATTTTCACAAGCGGCTAACAAGAAACCACTGGCTAGGGTAGCTAGACTCAAGGCTAGGGAAATACGAATTTTTGCCATAGTTAATCACACAGATATTTAGAAAACTTGATGTAGATATATTTACATTAAGCCTTTAAATCGCAGATTATAACATCCTCACACTATTATTGGTTTTAAATTATAAGGAAGAACGCCGAAAACCCTTGAAAATGTGGCTGACTGAGTCAGCCACATTTGGGCTTTAGACAAGGGATGAAGGCTAGAGGCTTTCCTTTATCCTGCATTGACGTTAATTTGAAAATTTGAAATAATTTCAAATTTTCATCTACCTTTGGGGGTTAAAGTCCCCTGCTTCTACAAGCAGCGGGTTTTGCGTCGGGGTAAAATCCCCGTTGCAAAACGTAATTCTAAATTCTAAATTCTGCATTCTTTTAATCCATATTCGTGATAGAATTAAATTGTCACTAAAGACATAAAAAGCTACCGAGAGACTCTCGGAAGGTTACGCTTGTCAGATATGATTTCGCCCGCCAGGGCAAACGAAATCAGGGCAAGAACCCAAATATTTAAGGAACCCTGCCTGAAACTGGGATAACTGAGGGATATAGACTGAAACTCTCTGTAGAATCTCCGCGTCTAAAGACGCGGAGAGTGTCAATCAAACCATAACTTTTTCACCAGGTTGAGGAGCAATTACCTGGGTTGTTAAATTGTTTTTTTCCAGTAATGTGCGAAATTCTTCTACAGTTCCCTTAGCTTGCAGGAATTTTACCAGTAGTCCTGCAAACAAAATATCCCCTCCGGCGGCGGTAGGGAGCATAAATCGAGGTTTTACCGATTTTGCTACTTCTAGGGCGCTATTCATGCCTTTGATAATCGGACCGAGTAGGGGTAAACTCAAATCAATGATTGGTGTAATTACTACGTCAATGGCTGCTATTTCTTCAAGTTGGGGGGAATGATAACCATGAGGTTCATAATACAATGTGGAATTATTTGCTAAATCTTTGAGTAGATAGCCGTTTTCTAATAAGGTTGGTCCAATGGGAGAACCGGGAACAGCTTTGATTTCTATTTGATGATTTAAGGTGAAGGTTTCACCATGATTGAGACTGATGATTTGTTGATAACCCAGTTGTTTGACAACTTTAGCCGCATTGGGGGAAGCGACAACGGGGATATTTTTGTTAAGCTGTTTTAAGGTGGGTGGGTGTGCGTGATCTTCTAATCCTTGAGAAAGCAAAATTAAGTTTATATTATCTGGTATTGACCGATCTTGAGTCCGAGAACCTTTAAATAACCAATCTAAATTATTAAAGGTTAAATCACCAATTAACCAGGGGTCAATTAGTATCCGCTGTTCACCAATTTCAATCAACCAACTATTACTATCTAACCAAGTAAAATTCATAATTACAGAAAACGCTATCTATAATCCAATTATAGCGAAAACGTAGGGGTTTAGCATTGCTAAACCCCTACTACAATATGTGCAGTAAAAGCGAAGGTTTTATCTAAAAAGGTATATCTAATAATAATCGTTGTTCTTGAATATTTTGCCCTATATTTTCATCATCATTATCCCAATTTAGAGGATTATTAATAATGTATTTTCTAATTCCTTCCAAAGATGTTTCATTACGGTTAATATGTTCATAAAAGTTTCTTTGCCATACAGAAGATATTCCTTTTTGATGGCAAATAATATTAATTTTCTTAGTAACAATACTTTTATAAGACCTGATGACGGTGGGAATTGATCCGGGAATCATTTTACCATAATTTCTGGTTTTGTCTTCTTTGGGAATTGTTTTAACTATCCATAATATGCCATGAATGTGATTTGGCATAATCACAAATACGTCTAAGTTGATATGTGGGAAATGTTGAGGAATTTCTTGCCAGCATTCATCAGCAATTGTTCCTAGCAAGTTTAATTTCATTTCCCCTTGTTTGATATCACCAAATATACATTGTTTGTCTTTAGTGCAAATGGTAATGAAATATGCACCTTCTTGGGTGTAATCGTGGTCTTTTAATCTAATAGAACGGCGATGGTGAATTTCTGGATTATAGGACACTTTGGTGATGAGGGATGGTTTTGATGAATTTTTATATGATTATATATCATTCATGGGTAGGGAATGTGGGATTAATCGGTTGGTGGCGATACGGGTAGGGGTTTAGCATTGCTAAACCCCTACAATCATTGACGGTAGATGAGCGATCGCAATGTATCATTGAAAATAAACAAGCGGTGAGCTTTGCTATCGCATTTTCTACAAATACAGAAAAGCGATACACCAGTCTTAACGTTTTCCCACAAACGTAGGGGTTTAGCACTGCTAAACCCCTACAACGCTTTAAACACTAACTAAATAATAATTATCGGCATCAGAAACACCAGAACCGCTAATTGAATAAAATCCTTTGCCAATAGCAGAACCCAATGGAGCATTTTGTTCCCACATCCAAAAACCATCTATTGCACCTGCGCTATTAAGTCTGTATCCAGCAAAAATTCCGGTATGGTTATATGTACCATAATAACTATTATTTGTACCAGCAAAAGTGGCGATCGCCGTACCTACCGCAACATTGCCATTACCTATCACACTAACTCTTCGTTTCCAAGTACCTGCATTCCAATAAGGACTTGATCCAGAAATTGCTGTTGCATCAGCAACTAAATCCCAACATTGATAACCATAAGCATTATCAACATTTCTACTATATTTACCAATTAGAGTTTCATTACTAAGCTGTGTTAAATAGCTAGAAGTGGCCATTAAACCAGAGGGTGCATCCGCAGGAGTTAAACCTCCTCTTTCTTGCCATCCATTCCAATTTGTTCCATTAAATGAATCACGAGTATAAATTCGATCATCTGTTCCTTGTACAGCTTGAAATAATTTCCCATTAAAGACTTTTAACTCCGGATCAGCTAGAGTAGCACCACCAAAGTTTTGCCAACTTGTCCAATTGCTCCCATTATCAGAAGAACGATTATAGATTTGGTTGTCAGTACCTCTAACTGTTTGATATAGTCTGCCATTAAACACTTCTAAATCAGGTCCACTGAGAGTAGCACCACCAAAGTTTTGCCAAGCAGTCCAATTGCTCCCATTATCAGAAGAACGATTATAGATTTGGTTGTCAGTACCTCTAACTGTTTGATATAGTCTGCCATTAAACACTTCTAAATCAGGTCCACCGAGAGTAGCACCACCGAAGTTTTGCCAAGCAGTCCAGTTAGTACCATCAGCAGAGGAACGATTATAAATTCCATTGTCAGTACCTCTGACTGACTGATAGATGCGGTTGTTAAATACTTCCATCGCAACCTTAGACATCTCAACAGCAATATTTTGTCCATTTAAAGTAAAAGTTGCTGTATCATCCTCACCATGCAATGATACCAATTCTCCCTCACTAATACTTTGCCCCCTTACCAACCGCGAGAAAATATCCCCTTCATCCCCAGCAGCATCCTGTACATTAATTTGACTATCTAAATAATGCCCAACCTCCTCTACTAAAACCCCTGTAACAGCCTCAATATTATCCTTATTAGCCCCTAAAAATTCCCCAGATAGATAAATAGTATTATTGTCCTTTGCATACGCTCCATTGAAGTTTTGACCAAATACTAATTCTATATGCGGTGTATTAGTAAAATTATTTCGCGCCCAAGCTGTCAATATTTGATTAGCTGACTCCTGGTTATAAAGACCAAAAGCAGTCCCCATAATGTAATCTCTTTGAGAATTACTGCTGAGTCCACTCAGGATATATTTAGTTTCATTAATTGCCTGAAAAACTGTATCAATAAACGGAACAGGTAACTCAGAAGAATTGGCAGGATTAACAGCGAATACAGGATCTTGATAATCGCTCAAACCTAGATTGTTGTAGGGGGGGTAGATATGAACCCTGATTGTTGAGAGTCTAAGGATAGCTCAAACATAGATGCCTTATCATGTAAAGATTAGTGGTCTTGTTACCTTTCATTCTATGCGAGCCAGTATAGCAGCTTGTATACTTTAATTTTCAAGAGTTAGTGAATTTTATTTTTTTAGTATCCGTATATTTATGCGTGCCAGCAGAAAATTTATCATCTGATCTCTGCTTGTAAAGCTGTTATCAGATTGATATAAGATGAATAAAATTAGCCACAACCTTGATGATTGCTGCTTCATGAGTGGTTCTAAGTGTAATCCTGACTTCTCAGTAATTTAGCGGAATTTATGTAAATTTTTGATAAAATTGTCAGAATCAGGATTAACAGGATTTTTTACAGCTAATTCCAGTCCTAAAATCCTTGTAGAGTCCATACATTCTTTATCATCAGTTGTCTATTGTCCCGCTAACATTTGTAGGAGTTTGTCCGCATTATGTAAATTACCAACCATGCGCCGAATTGGATGAGGCCAAACCTTAACTAAAGTAGGAGTAGCAGAAACTTGATCAATTTCTGCCTGTTCTGGATTGGTGAGAACATCAATAACTTTGAGAGTATAAGGATATCCTAGCGAGCGCTCTAAGGATTCGTGCAGGTTTTGTAAAATTTTTTCTGTAGTCGCACTATGACCAGCCACAAACAAGCGCAAAACAAAGCCTGGGGGACCTGGGATCTTTTGTAGCACTGGTTGTGTATTAATGACTGGTTGCTGGTACTGTGAGGGAGAATCAGCCAAATCCAAACGCACAATTAAATCATGATCTTGCCAAAGTTGAGGAAATGTAGAGCGATAAGTTGATAATACCAAGCGATCGCACAAACCATCTTGCCAAGGTGCTGATTGCCAAACCAAATCTCCCGTCCCAAAAATCGCATTCAGCACAGCTTGATGACGCATTACTGCTGGATAAGCCTCCGCAAAAATTTGTACTTTTTGAGTCCGAGGATTTAACCAGTGATCAATGGTTGCAGTATAACAAGGTACTAAAAAATGTGGCGGCTCTGGTAAGTCGAGAATTTCCTGCAAAGCCGCACATAAATGTAAATGCCATCTTCCTTGCTTACTAGGGTCAATACAATAAATCAAATCCCCACCAGGCGTAAACAAGGCAATACCCTTGAACAACTGGGGTTTAGATAGTTTGTCTAAATTCAACTTAGTCATTGGTCAGTTGTCCAGGGTCAGTTGTCAGTTGTTAATTAAACACGACCTCGGAGGAATTGCGCCATTTCGTTAGGAGTTGCCGACATTTCCAAAGCTGTTTCTTCAGTAATCCGGCCTTCTTGGTAAAGGTTGAGTAATGACTGATTCATTGTCACCATGCCATCAAAACTGGCTTGTTTCATCAAGTCCGCAATCTCATCATACTTGCCATTCTTCACCCATTCCTTAACAGCCTCAGTATTAATGAGAATATCGTGGAAAGCCGCCCGATTACCATCTGTAGTGCGGCATAAACCTTGAGCAATTACAGCTACTAAAGATTCCGCAAGCGCTATCCGCATAGCTTCCTGTTCTTCACCCGAATACAAATTGAGAATCCGTTCAATAGTTTTTACCGCACTATTAGTGTGCAGAGTTCCCATCACCAATTGACCTGTTTGCGCCGCTTTTAGTGCCGTATTTACAGTTTCCTTATCCCGCATTTCCCCCACCAGAATTAAATCTGGATCTTCCCGCAAAGCTGCTTTTAAAGCATTATCAAATTTGCGGGTGTGCATTCCCACTTGCCGCTGTTTAACTAAAGACTTACGACTTTGGTGGACAAATTCTACCGGGTCCTCAATCGTAATAATATGTTTAGCCATCTCCCGATTAATATAATCAACCATTGCTGCCATTGTCGTGGATTTACCTGAACCAGTAGGACCTGTCACCAAAACTAAACCCTTGTGATGGTGACAAATATCTCTAAACACTGGTGGTAAGCGCAACTGCTCCATAGATAGAATTTTGAGAGGAATTAACCGCAGTACCATGGCATAACCGCGCAGGGAATCAAACACATTAATCCGCACACGGGCAAAATCGTACTGAGTTGCACCATCAAATTCTAAATGTTCTTGAAACCTTTGAATTTCAGAATCAGAGAGAATCTCCCGCAACCAATTCATAAAAGTCGGTTTATCAGTTTCGGGGTAACTTGTGGTCAGAATTTCGCCCCGGTTGCGGAAGCGGGGTATTTCTCCTACTCCCAAGTGAACATCAGAGTAACCTTCATCAAATGCTTCCTGGATAAGCTGTACCAATGTCCGTTCTAAAGGTTCATCCGTGGGCGCATTGTCATAAGAATATATTGGTGGTGGCAGAGTAATTATTGACGGCGCTGGTGCATTCATTTCTAAATTTGCCGACTGATGCTGTATTTTTACTTTTGGCAAGGGTGGCGGTATTCTGAATGTTTGTGATTCTGTCATATATCTTCTATCTTCACTTTTTTTAATTGGTCAGTTGTTAGTTGTCAGTTGTCAGTTGTCAGTTGTTAGTTGTCAGTTGTCAGTTGTCAGTGGAAAATATTTTCCTTCTGTTCCCTGTCCCCTGCTTCCTGCTTCCTGCTTCCTGCTTCCCCTGCCTCTGTTATGCAGTCTTCTTAGTGGGTTATTCACCAATATACATATTTTTTAACACATACTGATTATCCTTGGTCTTTCATAGGATTTACGTAATATATTAGCAACTAATAATACGGAGTAATTAAGGATAAAGAGGCGGGGCAAAGTGAAAGAAATTAAGAATTACCCATCATCTACAATCTGTTTTGATCACTTTTTGATAAATTATGAGAAATGATATCGTTTTTTATAAGAAATGTTAAGCATCTGGGTAATCAGATTGCGGGGATCAATATCTGCTTCTCATCTATCCTTAGTCTATATTTCTCAAGGCATAGACCAAAACTCTCTTCCCTACCTGTGGGTATATGTGAATTCTTATTCATAAGTAGAAAAAATCAACTGTAAACTTTAGTAAAGAAATGCTCATTTTGGAGCTAAGGTTTTATATACTAAATTTCACTGAAACAAAATCAGTTAATTCGCTTTCGAGTGATAAACAACTGAAATTTAAACTTGCTGTGTATTAGGAGGAAAAGTCATGGTTTCTGCTCAAAGCTCTAATCTAGTTCAGACCGACTCCTTATTAATGATGAAAAGCTTTTTAATCTGGACATTTACATTGGCAGTGTGCTTGTTAGTCGTCGGCTTTCCATTGGTTGTATTGATGGCTACGGTTGGCTGTCTATTGTCCATTGTTTTACAATCTGTGATGCCCGCTAGTGCCGTGTTAATTGTGGCAGGTGGTTTAGTAATGTTTAATGTTATGGCAGTATTAATTGCTGCTGGAGTGCTAACAGCTAAAGGTATTCATCCTACGCAAATAAAATGGTTAAGTTGGTTGCATGGTAAAGCTGAAAAAGCCCAAACCACTGTTTATGCAGCTTGTCCTTTAACTTGTGAAATTAACCAATAATTATCATTGGCTAACACTCGACAAACAGTACATCTGCCCGGTTTATCCGGGTTTTTTAATATTTAAAACAGGGAACAGGGCAGAAGCAGAGGGCAGAAGCAGAGGGCATGGGGAAAATATTTTCCACTGACAACTGACAACTGACAACTAACCCATTACCCATTAACTACTTGCCTAACTTAATAGTGTTGCCAATTGCAGTTAAACTGTCTTCAAATAAAGCCTCACGTCCCCAGCGTTGTACTTGTTGACTTAACAACGCTTCGGCTTTTTGTTCAGAAAGAGAAGTTACTTGTTGGAACAACCCAGACGACTGAGCGCCTCCATGAGTTTCCATTCGCATACAACCGCCAGTTTCCGAACAAATCACAGTTCCGCAATTAGCTTGAATATTAGTAGAACTCAAACGCAAACCAATTAAATCACCGATAATTTCCCCCATATCAGCAATGGGAACACCTGCTAACTCAGCTTCTATGTGTTTTTGGTCTTGAGACAGGAACTGAATCGAGGTGATATCATAATCACCGTTTTCCTGTTTATAGGAAACTGGCTGCCATTCTAAGCGATTAGCTAACCAACCCAAATACAATAAGGCTTGAGCAGCATTGCCTTTTTCATAATCAATATTGACACGATCAATTTCTCTAAGAGCAGCGCGACGATTAGGCGCATCATAAGCTTGTGCTGTTAACTCCTGCCATGCTGACAACCGCCGCCAATTCAAATCAGCCAAAGGTATACCAGATTCTACTAACTTCTGCAAGCTGAGTAAATCATCTTCTGGTGTATTAAAGTTGCAGGAGTCAACAATGACATTATTGCAAACAGACGCTAAACGCCTAAACAAAGTATTGCCAGCATCTGGTGTAGCTTTCCACCAGAGGAACTTAGGCAAACCACCAATTAACAAAGCGGGAATCATGCCCCCAATCCGTTCTAAAGCTGCAACAGTACCAGTAAGGGTAATGTACTCACAACAGATAAGAGTGCTGGAAGATTGCTTTTGAATGGGACAATAGGCAGAAACTTGGGCTTTTACCCCTTCATCATCGCCGGCAATGGGACATAAAGCAATAATTCGGCAAGGGTTACGGGTAGCAATTTCGTCAGCAATCGTGGGACTGGTAGGACTAAAAGTATACCCCATAGCTGCACCATGATTATCTCCATTTGGTCCAGTGCGCTGCTTTTGGAAATATTCAGCCCGTAAAGCCGTCAGAGTTTCTGGTGTAGCAGTACCAGTTTCTGGAAGGTGGTGCTTTTTCTGGACTTCCTGCAAAGCTGTTTTTGTTTGTGGTCCGAGAATACCGTCAACTGGACCCTTGTAAAAGCCGGTTGCAGTTAACAAATACTGAGTTTCTTCCGGTTCATAAACTACTAAAGTAAATGTTGTGGCGCGGGTAGCAGCGGGTAAAGTACCATCTTCCCCCTGAAGACCGTAACTTTGCCAAACTTGATTAAGTTCTACCTCAATTTCTGTGAGGGAAACATCCTTGGGCGCTTGCAAAGAAAAAATTGTAGAAACCATAGTTAATCTTGTGTCAGTTGTTCGTTGTCAGTTGTCAGTAGGGGCGAAGCATTTGGAAGATAAATTATCGGTCATTGCCAAAAATAGTTCTCCAAATGCTTCGCCCGTACAGTTGTTCGTTGTCAGTTGTTCGTTGTTTTGCTACTGACCAATGACCAAGGACTAATTAAAGTCTGCGCCAGCGGCGACCGTCTTGGTTGATTAGTAATTCTGCTTCTTCTGGTTCCCAAGTACCGGCTTCATACTGAGGAATATTCGCAGGATTGGCTGGTAAATCCCATACAGACAAGGCAGGTGTAACTACTTGCCAAGCCGCTTCTACTTCGTCCGCCCGTGTAAACAAAGTTTGGTCGCCCATCATACAATCAAGGAAGAGACGATCGTAGGCATCGGAAGTAGCAGAAATACCTAGAGAGCCGTAGCTAAAATCCATATCTACGGCACGGGTACGGAAATCACCACCGGGCATTTTCACATCAAACCGGAGGGAAATACCTTCATTGGGTTGTATTCGCATGGCCAAAACGTTGGCGTTTGTTTGTTGAGCCGCAGAGGGGAACATTCTCGAAGGAACTTCGCGGAAATGAATCGCAATTTCACTGACTTTTTTCGGCATCCGCTTACCAGTTCGTAGGTAAAAAGGAACACCTTGCCAACGCCAGTTATCTACCATGAACTTCATGGCTACGTAAGTAGGGGTAGTAGATTCAGGATTAACACCTGGTTCAGTTCGATACCCTGCCACCTGTTGACCTTTCATCCAACCCGCGCTGTATTGTCCACGAATTGCTGATTTTGACAAATTATTAACATCAGCTAAACGAGTCGCTTGTAATACTTTAACTTTTTCCGTGCGGATACTGTCAGCATCCATAGAGTTAGGTGCTTCCATGGCCGTTAAACAGTAAAGCTGCATGAGGTGATTTTGCAGCATATCTCGCAACGCGCCCGCACTTTCATAATAACCCGCCCGGTCTTCTACTCCCACGGTTTCGGCGACAGTAATTTGTACATGATCTACAAATTGCCGATTCCACAAAGGTTCAAAAATGGCATTAGCAAAGCGGAAAACCAGCAAGTTTTGCACCGTTTCTTTCCCTAAGTAGTGGTCAAGACGATAAACTTGGTTTTCTTTACAAACCTTTTGTACTACTTGGTTGAGATTTTGAGCGGAAGCTAAATCACGACCAAAGGGTTTTTCAATGACTAACCGCTGTTTTTCGGGGTCTTCTAGCATTCCTGCTAACCCTAGTTGCTTAATAGCTTCAGGGAAGAAATTAGGGGCAACAGAGAGGTAAAACATCCGGTTTCCTCTTGTTCCTCGTTTCTCGTCTAGTTCAGCTAATAGGGTTTTCAGTTTTTGGTATCCTGCGGGGTCATCTATATTCCCAGGACAGTAAAATAAACCTTGGGAAAAGTCTTGCCAAAGTTCACCTAATTCCACATTAGCGTGAGCTTCTGCCATGCCTTTTTGCATTTGCTCGCGGAAGTATTCGTGACTCCATTCCCGACGCGCTACGCCCACAATGGTGGTTTCTGCGGGAATACGTCTTTCTCTCCGCAATTTGTACAGTGCTGGTACTAATTTACGCCAGGTTAGATCTCCAGAAGCACCAAAGATGACGATAATTTGTGGTTCGGGCATCCCTTGCTGCTGTAGACCGACGCGCAATGGATTTTCTAGCAGACTGACCATAGGATTTTAGATTTTAGATTTTAGATTTTGCCAGAGGTGAAGGGCAAGAAGAAAAAGATCTCTACTTCCTGATCTTTTCTTAAATTCCGCAATCTCCTCTATAGGTGAGAATAGCTTGACTTGACCTTTGAAAGAGTTCATGAATCACACGGAAAGGACACAGACAGGTTATTGCAAGTACATAGAGTACAGAATCAGAATTTAGAATCCAGAATTTAGAATCCAGAATCCAGGGAATTTATTCCCTGTCTTATAGCTAAAGTCGGTTTTAACCGACTGTTTTTCTGTTATTTGTTCTATGTGGAACATGAGGTTTGATTTTTTAATTAATTAGAGTTTTATCTAATTACCTGTTTTGATAAAAGACATGACCTTGGCTACATTTTCTTTACTACCAATAATTAATGGTGTCCGCTGGTGCAATTTGCTGGGAACTACATCTAAAATATCCATTGTTCCTGTAGTCGCTATACCTCCAGCTTGTTCAATTAAAAATGCTAGGGGAGCAGTTTCATACAGCAAACGTAATTTACCTTCTGGTTTTTGTAGTGTGCCGGGATAGAGAAATACCCCACCCTGTAATAATATTCTGTGAATATCGCTCACCATTGCCCCACTGTAACGGGAACTATAGCCTTCTGTGCGATGAACATAACGGATATATTCTCTAAAAGATTCATCCCATTGCCAGAAGTTACCATCATTAACGCTATAGGTGGCGGCATGATCTGGCATTTTGATATTTTCTTGACAGAGAATAAACTCACCCAAACTAGGATCAAGAATGAATGAATGTACACCTGTACCTATGCTATAAACTAGCATAGTGCTTGGTCCATAGAGAATATATCCGGCTGCTAATTGCTTGCGTCCATTTGTAAGTAGATCCTTGGCTTCACCATCAGCATCTTCTCCTTCTTGCTGACGAATGGCAAAGATAGAACCTAAACTGAGATTGTTATCTGTGTTAGATGAGCCGTCAATGGGGTCATAAAGGAGAGTATAACGACCAATGGGGCAGTTTTCGGGGATGTAGTAGGGTTTTTCCATTTCTTCGGAAGCGAGACGACAGACTAAGCCGCTTTGCTTGAACACGGAAATAAATACTTCATTGGCGTAAACATCCATCTTTTTGACGGATTCTCCCTGGACGTTGACTTCTCCAGTAAATCCCAGCACCCCTTCCATTAAACCAGCGCGACTCAACCGACGGGCAACTAATTTACCCGCTAAAGCGATACGATTCATCAGCGCACTTAAATCCTGGGCATTTGGTCC
The DNA here is from genome assembly GCF_009712025.1 of Dolichospermum sp. UHCC 0406. Classification (NCBI taxonomy): domain Bacteria; kingdom Bacillati; phylum Cyanobacteriota; class Cyanophyceae; order Nostocales; family Aphanizomenonaceae; genus Dolichospermum; species Dolichospermum sp. UHCC 0406. Next base: position 20,535 of record NZ_VILA01000009.1, on the reverse strand, counting down.
AAAGCTTTGTAATTGCTGGAGGACGTGACGGGATAATGTTGTACAATCACGATCTAAAGCTTTATCTGTGGACAAATCTAAAGATTCTGATATTTGTGTCATGTTGTTCGCTGCTATGGGGTCATGTTCCTGCTTCTATCTTAGAAAGGGAATTTGATAACTTAAATGTGATTTTATATAAACTAAAGAATTGAATTTTTAATTTGAAGATTCTCGACTTCTTCAAGAAGTCGAGAATCTGTGTTTTTCAGTATTTTTCTCTAGATAATAAATCTTCAAAGTAGTTGACACTAAGCACGTAGAATGATACTGTGTACCAAGTTGTGTAAATATTTTTTTGATAGTCATGGTCAAGATCAATATCTCTACCCCCCCATAATCGCTAAAACCCTTGCTGTAAGCGGATTTGCGGCTTCTGTTTTCCTAAGTGCAGCCCCGGCTCATGCTATTAGTTTCAATTTTCAGTTTCAGGATACACGGCCTGGAGGTACTAACGGGTTAGTTAAGGGAACATTAAGCGGTTTAGTGGAAGGTAATAACTCTGGAACAGGGATTACAGCAACGGTTATATCTAGTCCCGGTGGTAAAGGAGTCGGTTCTGGTTATAATTTTTCTTCCACTGGTAACGGTAATGCTTTTAACGTTACCAGTGGTAATATAACTTTTGCTGATGCTTCGTTTATCAATTCTGCTGACACCTTCTTATTTTTGGGAACATCTGGGAATGACAGTTATTATAACGATTTAACTGATATGAGTACTTTCTCTTATGCCGATTACACCAACACTACAACACAATTCACTGCTGCGACACCTGTTCCCTTTGAGTCTAGTCCTATTGCGCTACCAGCATCATTAGCTGTTTGTTTTGGCGCTGCTAAACTCCGCAGAAACCATCTTGCTAAAAAACGCATGGTATCGGTTGAGGCTTAATTTGATTTTATAGACAAAACACAATAACAATTTTTGAGCCGGCTTGAGTCGGCTTTTGTCATGAGACTGGGAATATGGCTTATGCCAAGCTACGCTATCATTACCAGGCAGGTTTAAACTATTATCATTGCTTCTAATGGGTGAGGAGGGAATCGAACCCGCAACCAATTGATTAAGAGTCAACTGCTCTACCGTTGAGCTACTCACCCGTTCATTAACTCATAATATCAGACTTTTGAATTTTGCGCTAGTGTTGCAGCTAAAAAACTGGCAACAACGGAAATTGCATGATAAAAGTGGTTTGACTGTTAGCAGTTGTAAGCAGCTAGTAACATAACTGATCTAGTTTTTCCCTCAGATTTCCCTCACCTCAAAATTAACTTGGGGGAAAAATGGGGGAAAGTTCAAACCCAGATACGGCAATCAATCTGGATAATCATTTAATTGGTTATGAACGCTTACTGGCTTTAATTAAAAGCATACAGAAGCAGACTCCTAAAGGGGTAGGTTTAAAAAGAGAAGTCAGGGCATCTGCTACATACGTAGGGCTTGCTGAATAAACATAAAACCGGGACAAATAAATGACTTGATGGGGATAGAAAGTGAAAAAGGTGCAAGAAAAAGAGTTAAAATGCAGCAATTCTCATTTTGAAAAAATAAGATAAAATTCTCTTAATTTAAGTAAAAAATTTGTATGAAATTATCATTTTTTAATAAATTAAACTTAGACCTGCATCTGATGTTACTTTACCACCCTGGAAATTCACTACTACTGGAGGGAGTTTTTCTTGTTTGCAAGTGAACTGTTTTGGTATACAATCTGTTCTGACTGGGGTCATATTTTATAATTACTGAAATGCTTGTTACATATACGTTTTCGCAGTTTTTGACCCCTTTTTTTCTTTTCTTTGTGAGAAATCCGGCTTACCTCCTCCCATCGCTGTGTCAGCAGCAGAAGTTGATCACCGTCTACCCTTTCAAAACTTCAAAACATTTACGTCAATTTACTTATGTCTCCTAACATTGACCTAGCAGGAATTACCTTACCTAAGGCTCTCAAATTAAAACTGGAATCTTTGGATAATATAGATTTAGTCTCGTCAAATTCAGAAGTTTATTTAGATTTAGATTTAGATCATGATTTGCAATTAAATTTAGACGAAATTTTTAACATTCATAGTAAAATCCCATACATGAATGTAGCCCTAGATAGAATTATTGTTGAAATATTTAGCCAACCTGAAATTAAAATATCCGCATCAAAATGTAAACTTTATAAAAATCATCATAAAATTGAAATTAGGTGTCGAGGATTCCTAAATAACAGAAAAATTGAATTGATTTTTGGACGAAAAACCACATTAAGATATCAATTAACTAGTGATTTTAGTTTCAGTAAACTCACAAATAAAATTCCTATTATCAACAATCTAAAATTAGCCAATTCAGAGTTAATTATCACTAACATTGCCCATGCTTTTGCACATTCAAAATCAGGTGATATTAATTTAAACAGAGGACTAAACTTTATCGGAGATATTGATTTAAGAAAGTTCCCTAAAAACTTTAGTAATTTTCTACATAAAAATTTAGGGATTACATACTTGGAATCTATGATTAGTTTCAATCCCACAGGACAAGTTAGCTTAACAGGTAATATTGCAAGTGATATGCAACTATTTTCCCGCCAACAATTTAAAGCTAATTTTAGTAACTTGCTCATGGAATTAAAAATTGATCCTGATTTAGAGCCAAACTTTGGATTAACTGGAAATTTAATTCTTCAAGGTTACGACCCTACCCAGGAAAAAGAACCTAAACTATTTCTCTCTGGTTCTCTCTCTCTCGAACCTGAATCTTTAACAGCATCTTTCTGTCAACAAAGTGAAAAATCCTGGCATAATCCCTATGGTTTGGTAGGAACTGAACTTCGCAATATCAGGTTTCAAGGAGGTGGAACATATTTACCTCCTTACTTTGATAATTTTGGCTTCATTGGTGATTTGAGATGGGAAAAAATAGATATTGAGGTAGCATTCCTCATAGATACTAATGATCCTGAGCGATTAGCTTTAGTTTTAACTCCTAATCAAGCCGTTAGTTTAATAGATTTGTGGCGCGGTCTAGTCAGTTCCTTTATTACCAAACAAGTAGGTTGCTCAATTGATTTAGTTAACAAAGCCCTAGGTTTATTAGAAAGTCTGGTAAATTTGACTATCGAATCAATTGATAGGGATAGAGACGGAAAAATTAACCCATTAATTAAGTATGTTCCCTTCCCGACGATGATTGCAGGCCAACCAATATCAGAAGGTTTAGAAATTAATGGCAAAGTCAATGCTTGGGGTCATGAAGCAATCTTATTCCTTGAAGGTGACAAAAGTTTAAATAATATTAGTGGTTCGTTAAAAGTTTTAGAAATAGATTTAGGATTTATCAAAATTAAGGGAACAGATGACGATAGCTTAGATTTAGCTTTAAACGTAACACCTAGCGAGCAGTATTTTCAAGGAGATGGCTATGTAGAGTTGTTTAATAATCAAATTGCAAATGTTGAATTTAAAATTACTTCTAGCAATGCTACCTTTAAAAACTTTGACTTGAGTTTAGCTAATTTATTGAGTATTGATGTTGATGACCTAACTATAGATATAAAATCTGGTTCTGGTAGTGGTTCAGGAAAGGTTTCAATTTTGGGTAATACTCTGGTAGGGATTACCTTTGATGTTAATCACAATAGTGTTAACCTGAAGAACGTTCAACTGAATTTAGCAAGTTTCTTAACTTTGACTATTCCTAATCTCACAGTTAATTTAAAGAATCAAAGCGCAACCGGAAAAACAAATATTATTGGTTTTAATCAATCTTTAGGTAAGGGTACGTTATCATTTAACCTTCAAGACGTTTTAATTAATGATGTAGCTCTTAATTTAGCCAATGTTCTCAAGCTAAATGTTCCTAAGTTTAAAGTAGATTTAATGAATAAAAAGATTTTTGGTTTAGGTGATATTACTCTCCTGGGTAAACAATTCACATTACTAGGAATTAGTCTGAATGAGAGTGGATTTCAAGCCACAAGTAATTTCAACTTTGGCATTTTAGCTTTCAACGGTGCTACAGTTAATCTAGGCAAGGGAACTCATGGTAATATCAATAATTCTGCTAGTATTTCCGGGAATCTCAAGTTTTTAGGTTATACTTTTGCTAATATTACTGCTAGTGTAAATAGCAGTAAATTAACTGCATCAGGTAGTTTTAATTTTGCTGGTGTTCTCATCCTTAAAGGGATAAATAATCAAAGAAATGCCAAAATAATGCTGAAAAAATCTAAAAATGGATTTTATAATTCTGTTAGTATTATAGGTAGATTTTATCTCTTAAACCAAGAGTTGACTTCAGTAAATGTGGATTTGAGAGACTTATTCAGCAAACCCTAACTAGGGCTTGCTGAATAAACATAGAACCGTGACAAATCAATGACTTGAGGGGGGATAGAAAATGAAAAGGTGCAAGAAAAAGAGTTAAAATGGGTAAAAACCCTTGCACAAAAGCGTAATAGAATGTATAGAAAAGCGCAAGAACAAGAAACAGCACCAGGAAAGTTTCAACTACCTTTCGAGGAGAAATTGGCATTAGATAATCCGTGGGTAATCATGACAAAAATGATACCTTTGTCTGAATTTGAATCAGAATATGCAGCAATTGTCAAGAAAGAGGAATTAGAATTAGTGGTCTACCATTAGGAAGACCGCCCAAAAATGTCAGTTCAGAAACAAAGAAACAAGCCGCTGATGATGAAGGAATTCGTAACTGTATTGAGGGCAAATTTGGGCAAGGTAAACGGAGATTTAGCTTGGGTAGAGTTATGGCTAAACTTCCTCATACCTCTCTGACTAGTACCGCAAGGTGGAAGTCAAAAGTCAAAAGTCAAAAGTCAAAAGTCAAAAGTAATATTGAGCAAGCTTTTTGACGATTAAGAATGGTTGGTTTATTTACGCCGTGCTGTACTAGTATTGCTATTACTTTTTTAGTTATGAATCTTTCTACCTTGCTATCAAGGTTTTTTCGGGGATTTTTATGGCAATTTTTGCAAATAACGTCTTTTTTCTCTAATTTGATTAGCAAAAGTTATATTTTGCAAAAATTTAAACAACAAAAACTTATATTTACTTTTGCCTAATTACTTAGTCATCTTTTTTCTTGCCTTTTCCCAATTTTTCAGCAAGCCCTAAATATCCCTGGCTTCTGCGATAATTAATGTGATAAATGAGAAGATTGTTAAAAGTTTTCGGGTATCTGAATTTCTCAAATCCTGGATATCCTGATTCTGACAAATAAAAATCACCAACTCCCCACCAAAAATAACATCCTGAAAATCCTCAAATCCTGGATATCCTGATTCTGACAATTAAATAAACCTACTTGTCTATCTCAGATTTTAACCATGTTTCCAAATCATTAATATCTGTAAAATCTAATAATGCTTCTCCTAACTTTTCCAGTTGTTCTATATTCAAACTGTTGATATTTTCGATGTAAATATCTTTCAATTTTCCAAATCTTTTTGATAACTGACGTATTAATAAAATCATCTCACCATTCTGCCTACCTTCTTCTCTACCTTCTTCTCTCCCTTCCTGCTTGGCTTCTTGATATACCCTTGTTTGCTTAATATCACTCACTAAAAACATTGCTTCTATCTCCTGACGGCTTAATTGTGAAAATTTGGACAATAAAACAGTCTCCAACAATTCTATAATACCTTGTTTTTCTCTGTCATTCTCAACTTCTGTCTTAGTTCTGTCCAAGAGAGCTTTAACTAATTTCGGTGCTTGTGCTTCCTTACTGACAATTAACTCAATTAACCCCATACCAATTGAACCTGGTGGTAATTCATCTAAATAAATTCGTTTAATTCTCCCACTATTAATCAATTCTTGTTGATAAGCAGTCAATTCTCCTACATCTAAACTCCGTTTCGCAAATAAAGCTACTCCTTGCCAATCTTGTACAGGTTTAAATTGATTAAGATAAATGTTGATTTCGGCGATTAATTCCCAGTAAAAATCCGGTTTTGGTTGAAATTGCACTTCTACAAAATAGATGGGTTTTTCTAGACTATCTGCCATAAAAATTCCATCAAATCGAAATGCTTTTTCTTTCACTTCCACAGAGGTAAATTTATAATCTGTGGCGTTTTCTGTAGGTTCTCCCAGAATTTCAAATAATAGGGTGTGAAAAGTGAGGAAGATTTGATAAAATATTGTGTCTGTGTGCATTATTCCTGATTTTGAAATTTCTTAATTACTTATTTATCTGCTGATTTTAACCATCTTTCCCAGTTCTCCATCTACTGTAATTGCATCTTCATTCTGAGATACAAATAACGTCTTGGTATTTTGGTTATGAGGACAAACTTTATTTTCCTATTTCCCTGCTTGGAGGGATTTATTTGGGAAATAATTATCTTGATAAATAAAAACCTTATATATATGGGCGCACACTTTCCCACCCATATCATAAGCATACCCGAAACTCGGAACACTGTCAACCCCCCTAGCTGAAATTACCAAAACTCGTTACATTATTGATAAAATTCTCAATAATAATGAGAATAAACCCCCAATAATTGAGAATGTTCTTTTTTGCCAAAATCCCATACAAGTAACTTATAGAAATATTCGGTAAGTGTAAAACTCAGTGGCTTCAAGATATAAGCGAATGGTAGTCAAAATTGGAGATTATAGATGATCCAAAGCTTTTGATTTAGCTAGAAACATAATGTTTTTTAGATAAAAGTCAAAGATCGCTCACAGTTGTGCAAGACTAGAAGAAAGAAATATGTTTAGAAAAACTAATTTAAACTAATAATTATGCTGGGTGCGATATCTGGTGATGAATTAACTCCGCTCCTGGGGCAAATCTATGGTAAAAATAAATATGCAATATAATAGTATAATTATCACCATAGCCACAGTTAATTTTGATAATATAGTCAGTTTCTATACTCAATTACTAGAACAAAAACCAAAGAAACTAATTCCCCATATCTATGCTGAATTTCAAATTTCTGGCTTAAAATTAGGGATTTTTAAACCCAAATCGGCAAACGAACCTGAATTTGTCACTTATGTCCAAAGTCCGCTAAGTTTGTGTTTAGAAGTGAATAATCTAGAAACCGCTATATCTCACCTGACATCTTTAGGCTGTACCCCACCCGGAGCGATTTCTACAGCTTCCCACGGTCAAGAAATTTATGCCTACGACCCCGACGGCAACAGATTAATTTTACACCAATCTCATCAAGAGGGAACAGGGAACAGGGAACAGGGAACAGGGAACAAGCAAATATTATTACCACTAACAACTGACAACTAACAACTGTACGGGCGAAGCATTTGGAGAACTATTTTTGGCAATGACCGATAATTTATCTTCCCAATGCTTCGCCCCTACTGACAACTAACAACTGTACGGGCGAAGCATTTGGAGAACTATTTTTGGCAATGACCGATAATTTATCTTCCCAATGCTTCGCCCCTACTAACAACTGACAACTGTACGGGCGAAGCATTTGGAGAACTATTTTTGGCAATGACCGATAATTTATTTTCCAAATGCTTCGCCCCTACTAACAACTAACAAACAATAAATGTCAATAACACAAAACTACAAATTAAATCTGATCCAATGGTATCCAGGCCACATTGCCAAAGCTGAAAAAAATCTCAAAGAACAGTTAAAACGGGTTGATGTGGTTTTAGAAGTCAGAGATGCTCGCATTCCCATAACCACAAATCACCCACAAATGAATGAATGGGTAGGGACGAAAACACGGATATTGGTACTGAACCGGGTAGATATGATTCTGCCACAAGTGCGATCGCGCTGGATAGAGTGGTTTAAAAATAGAGGCGAAGTTCCATATTTTACCAATGCTCAACATGGTCAAGGTATCACCGCCATTACCAAGGCTGCCCAAGCAGCGGGTATAGAACTTAACCAACGCCGCACAGATAGGGGAATGTTACCCCGTCCTGTTCGGGCTGTCGTGATTGGCTTTCCCAATGTCGGTAAATCAGCTTTAATTAACCGTTTAATTGGTAAGCGAGTTGTAGAAAGCGCAGCCCGTCCAGGTGTTACCCGGCAACTGCGGTGGGTAAGAATTTCTGATCAGCTACAATTACTAGATGCTCCTGGTGTTATTCCTGCCAGACTTGACAGCCAAGCCGCAGCCATCAAATTAGCTATTTGTGATGATATCGGTGAAGCAGCTTATGATAATCAACTGATAGCCGCAGCCTTCGTAGATATACTGAATGAACTTCAAGAAACGCATTCTAATTCATTACCACCACATCCATTACTTACACGATATGATCTCGATTCCATCATTTATACAGGAGAAGAATATTTACAAGTTTTAGCAGAGCATCGCTATAAAGGAGATGTAGAACGCGCAGCCAGACAAATGATCACTGATTTTCGGAAAGGATTTTTTGGAAATATATCTTTAGAATTACCGCCAATGTAACCGCTAATTTGTATTTATCTGGTAGTAAAAGTCAAAACTAAGTAGAACGGCTTGAATAATTCAAAGTTTGTAGTGAGGAAAGATAAATAATTATCCCCGCAAAACTATTGTTGATTATTTTCTCTCGAAGGCAATTTTCGTGTTAGCTTCTGTGATGAATGTGTGTAACACTGGAAAGCTACCTCAAACTATTTTTTAATGGGAGGTCAGGTAATGGCTATAGCTACCATTAATCCCACCACTGGGGAAACGCTCAAAACTTTTGAGCCACTAAATGATACAGAAATTGTTGCTAAGTTAGATTTGGCAGGAAAGGCTTTTGAAGGATATCGTCAGACGAGTTTTATAGAGCGATCGCACTGGTTAGAACAAGCAGCAACTATTTTAGACCAAGAAAAGGCAGACTTAGGGAAATTGATGACCCTGGAAATGGGTAAACCATTAAAAGCGGCGATCGCAGAAGTTGAAAAATGCGCCCTGGTTTGTCGTTATTATGCCGAAAATGCCCCTAGTTTTCTAGCTGATGTCACCATCAAAACCGATGCCAGTCATAGTTTTGTAAAATATCAACCTTTAGGGGTAATTCTCGCCGTCATGCCTTGGAATTTTCCATTTTGGCAAGTTTTCCGGTTTGCTGCACCAGCACTCATGGCAGGCAATGTGGGGCTACTCAAACACGCTTCCAATGTGCCACAGTGCGCCCTGGCGATCGAAGATATTATCCGCCGTGCAGGTTTTCCCCCAGGTGTATTTCAAACATTATTAATTGGTGCTTCTCAAGTTGCCAATCTCATGGCTGATGATCGCATCAAAGCCGCAACCTTGACAGGTAGTGAACCAGCCGGTATATCCCTCGCCGTTGCATCTGGGAAACAAATCAAAAAAACTGTTTTAGAATTGGGGGGCAGTGACCCATTTATTGTTTTAGAAAGTGCCGATTTAGAAACAGCAGTTAGCACCGCAGTAACAGCAAGAATGTTAAATAATGGACAATCTTGTATTGCTGCGAAACGTTTTATTATTGCTGAATCTGTGGCTGATCAATTTGAAAAATTGCTGTTAGAAAAATTTCAAGCCCTGAAAATTGGTAATCCAATGGCAGCAGATACAGATTTGGGACCATTGGCAACTCCTGATATTCTCAAAGAATTAGACCAACAAGTTAAAAATGCGGTCAAAAGTGGTGGTAAAGTCCTCACAGGTGGACACCCGTTAACAGAAATGTCGGGGAACTTTTATCCGCCCACAATTATCATAGATATTCCTGTAGATACACCAATTGCCCAAGAGGAATTTTTTGGCCCAGTGGCATTATTATTCCGAGTTCCTGATATCGAAGCAGCAATTACATTAGCTAATGATAGTCCCTTTGGTTTGGGTGCAAGTGCATGGACAACAAATACAGAAGAACAAAATCGCCTCATTCAAGAAATTGAAGCCGGGGCAGTATTTATTAACAGCATGGTTAAGTCTGATCCTCGTTTACCTTTTGGGGGAATTAAGCGTTCTGGTTATGGTAGAGAATTGAGTATTCAAGGTATTCATGAATTTGTGAATATCAAGACAGTTTGGGTGAAATGATTGTTTTTTTGAAACGCAGATGAACGCAGATGGACGCAGATAAAGGCAGATAATTGGTTTTTATTTATGCCTTGATTTGATGATTTTGATATTTTTTTATTTTGAGGAAATGATATGAATACCGCAGAATTATTAGTACAGTGTTTAGAAAATGAAGGAGTTCAATATGTTTTTGGACTTCCTGGTGAAGAGAATTTGCACGTTTTGGAAGCTTTAAAAACATCATCAATTCAATTTATTACTACCCGTCATGAACAGGGTGCAGCCTTCATGGCTGATGTTTATGGGAGGTTAACAGGAAAAGCCGGAGTCTGTCTTTCTACCCTTGGTCCTGGGGCAACTAATTTAATGACTGGGGTGGCAGATGCTAACTTAGATGGTGCGCCATTGGTGGCAATTACGGGGCAGGTGGGAACAGATAGAATGCACATTGAATCCCATCAATATTTAGATTTGGTGGCAATGTTTGCCCCAGTTACTAAGTGGAATAAACAGATTGTCAGGCCGAGTATTACACCCGAAGTTGTGAGAAAAGCCTTCAAGCGATCGCAAACAGAAAAACCCGGTGCTGTTCATATTGACTTACCAGAAAATATAGCCGCTATGCCCGTAGAAGGCAAACCTTTAAATAAGGATAATAGTGAAAAAACCTATGCTTCCTTTGCCAGTATTCGCGCCGCTGCTGGGGCAATTTCCCAAGCCGTTAATCCCATCATTTTAGTCGGAAATGGAGCAATTCGCGCCCATGCTAGTGATGCAGTTACGCAATTTGCCACCCAAATGAATATTCCTGTTGTGAATACTTTTATGGGTAAAGGAGTCATTCCCTATACCCATCCTTTAGCACTTTGGTCTGTGGGATTACAACAACGAGATTTCATTACCTGCGGCTTTGATAGTACAGATTTAGTCATAGCAATTGGTTATGATTTAATTGAATTTTCCCCCAAAAAATGGAATCCAGAAGGGACAATTCCTATTATCCATATTGCGGCCACTTCTTCGGAAATTGATAGTAGTTATATTCCCCAAGTAGAAATAGTTGGCGATATTTCTGATTCTCTTAATGAAATATTAAAATTAGCAGACAGACACAATAAACCCAATCCCTATTCTATTAGCTTACGTTCTAACATTCGCGCTGATTACGAAGAATATGCCAACGATGATGAATTTCCCATTAAACCGCAGAAACTAATTTATGACTTGCGGCAAGTTATGGGACCAGATGATATTGTAATTTCTGATGTTGGCGCCCATAAAATGTGGATTGCTAGACATTATCATTGTCATAGTCCCAATACTTGCATTATTTCCAATGGTTTTGCTGCCATGGGTATTGCGATTCCTGGTGCATTAGCCGCAAAATTAGTTTATCCAGATCGGAAAGTTGTCGCTGCCACTGGTGACGGTGGTTTTATGATGAATTGTCAAGAATTGGAAACTGCTTTGCGCGTCGGAACACCATTTGTTACCCTGATTTTTAATGACGGTGGCTATGGTTTAATTGAGTGGAAACAAGAAAACCAATTTGGGGCTGGTAACTCATCTTTTGTCCATTTTGGTAATCCTGATTTTGTCAAATTTGCCGAAAGTATGGGATTAAAAGGTTATCGAGTGGAATCTGTAGCAGACTTTGTTCCCCTACTTAAAGAAGCGCTCGCGCAAGATGTACCAGCGGTGATAGATTGTCGGGTAGATTATCGAGAAAATCGCCGTTTTACCAAAAAAGCCGGTGAGTTAAGCTGCGAAATTTAAATATTTGTAGGGGCGGGGAAACTCCGTCCCCTGCTGACAATTTTTTTTGTATTAACTTTCAGCAACAAACATCACAGATTTCTCAACTTGAAAGTGTTATTCATAAATAAATCGTCTTAACTGTGATTTTTGTGATATACATCATAATCATCATAGAAATCAAATAAATCATAGTTTATATTTTTTTGTGATCAAGATGATTTTTTATGATTACCTATAATTTTAATCACAATAATCATTGAAATCAAATAAATCATAGTTTAGACAACTTAATAATATTGGGGATGAATTTTGAAAAGATGCTATTTTCTCAACATTCATGCAAATTTGTCAAAATCCCAATTGTTCCAACCCCTTCAACCCGAAAACCTCTAAATCTTGTCTGAGTTGTCAAGAAAGTAATTTTGGGGAAATGCTGCGAAACCGTTACCGGGTTTTGAGGTTATTAGGTGAAGGTGGATTTAGCAGAACCTACGCTGCTGAAGATGTAGATAGACTGAATGCACCCTGTGTAATTAAGCAATTTTTCCCCCAAGTTCAGGGAACTGGACAACGTGCCAAAGCAGCGGAATTTTTCAGAGAAGAAGCTTTTAGACTCTACGATTTGGGAGAAAACCATGCCCAAATTCCCCGACTTTTAGCTTACTTTGAACAAGGTTCTAGTTTGTATTTAGTCCAGGAATTTATTATTGGGAAAACTCTTCTCGAAGAACTGCAAAATCAAGCTTATGATGAAACCCAAGTTCGGCAACTTTTGGCTGACTTATTACCAGTTATAGATTTTGTTCACAAACATAATGTAATTCACCGCGATATCAAACCAGAAAACATTGTGCGTCGAGATAGTGATAGAAAACCCGTATTAATTGATTTTGGAGGTGCGAAACAAGTTACTCAAACCAGTATAGCTAGACAAGCAACAGCTATTTATACCCTTGGTTATGCCCCAACTGAACAAATGGCTGGGTTTGCTTGTCAAGCAAGTGATTTATATGCCTTGGGTGTCACTTGTGTACGCTTATTAACTCAAGATTTACCATTACAAAATGATTATGGACAACTTCAAGATCATCTTTATGATGCCATGAATGCTAAATGGTTATGGGCAGAACGTTTACGAATCAAAGGAATTACTATTAGTAATGAATTAAAGCAAATCCTAGATAAGTTACTCCAACATTTTGCACATGATAGATATCAATCAGCAATGGATGTTTTGGATGATTTGAACTTTCCTAAATCTCCCGTAGTCATTAAATTTTCTTCCTTTCCTAAACCACCATTAATCCTTCCACCTTCCCCAAAAATTACTGTTCCCTTACCTTCCTTGTCTAACTTTGATTTTTATGTAATTACCGTAGATACTTCGGGGAGAGAAGTTAACCGTGATAGACGAAATACTAAATATTTTAAAGAAGAATTAGGCAGAAATACAACTTTAGAAATGGTATCAATTCCCAATGGGAATTTTATCATGGGTTCTCTAAGTTGTGAAGGTGATGATGATGAACGTCCTCAACATCAAGTCATAGTTCCAGCGTTTTTCATGGGAAAATATCCTATTACCCAATTACAGTGGAGAACCATAGCAGCTTTACCTCCAGTTCAACAAGAATTGCCCCCTAACCCCTCAAAGTTTAAAGGTGCAAATTTGCCTGTCGAAAATGTTTCTTGGTATGAATCTGTGGAATTTTGTGCCAGATTGGCAATTAAAACTGGGAGAGAATATCGTTTACCTAGTGAAGCCGAATGGGAGTATGCTTGTCGCGCAGGAACTACCACATCTTTCCATTTTGGAGAAACTATTACTTCTGATTTAATTAACTGTAGCGGTAGCGATACTTATTCTGTAGAACCAAAAAGTAGATTTCGGAAAGAAACAACTAATGTTGGTTATTTTGAAGTTGCTAATGCTTTTGGTTTATATGATATGCACGGATTAGTCTGGGAATGGTGTGCAGATTCTTGGCATAATAACTATCATGGCGCACCTACAAATGGTAATGTCTGGGAAGATGGAGGTGATAAACATCGTCGGGTTTTAAGGGGTGGTGCATGGAATTTTGGGGCAGAACTTTGTCGCAGCGCTAGTAGAAGTTGGAATGAAGCAGACGGTGGTTTAAGAATGTGTGGGTTTCGGGTAGTATTTTCTGTTTAAATTGAATTAGTAGTGAGGACTTTAGTCCTCAAAGTTAACAACAACTAATCTAAATTAAATTCCACAAATTCCGGTAATCCTGGATAGATCATATTCCGATCTATGGCTGAGAAAATTTTATTATTAGTATGATCAGAATTTAAACAGCGACAAACTAATTGGGCAACATCTGCACGATGAATAGTACCCACAATCTGAGGATTTTCGGTGATAATTCCGTTATTGGTTGCTGGTTCTGATTTTAAACCACCAGGACGGATAATTGTATAGTTAAGTCCGCTGGAAATTAAATATTGTTCTGCTTTTTCTTTTTCAATTAAAACTGGTTTGAGTGCTTCTAAAGCTTGGGGAGGTAAAGCCACCACACTATCACCACTACCAATGGAAGTTACGAGAATAAACTTTTTAACTCCTGCTTTGACTGCGGCATCAATGAGGTTTTTATTACCGATATAATCAGGTTTGATATTATCTGTAGGTAAACCACCTAATGTACTGATAACGGCTTGAATAGGTTCATTTCCTAAAATTGCCTGTTCAATATCAGTTACATTTAACGCATCTCCTAGAATTGGATAAACACCCATTGCTTTTGCTACCACAGCAGCGGCTTCTGTTCTCAACAGGGCTTTAACTTGAATTTGTTGTGCTATCAAATATTTAGCGATTTCTTGCCCAACACCGCGACTAGCACCAGCTAGAAAAATGGAAGATGAGATTAACATAATTAGTCTATAAAAAAGATGCTATACTTACATTTAGCACAAAACTGTCATTTTAGAATGGAACTATTTCAAAGGCAAAAGTACCAATTAAACGTTCATCAATATAGACTTCTATTTGATGTTTACCCAAAGGATCTCCAGCAGCAATAGTCCAAAAATTTTCAATTACACCATTCACAGGTGTTACTGTGCGCGTGGAAGTTGCTGTTTTTCCATCTTTCGATATGGAGAAATTTTTATTATTTTCTGTTGTCCAAGTTTCGGGGGCTTGTGGTAAAGTTAAAACTTCGCGCCATTTGACTTTACCTTGATAATTATCAATTGTAATTCTCCAACCATAAGCATCACCTTCTTTTAAGGGAACTGTAGTTGTTGGAAAAAAATTAACTTTCCCTTCTGGGTTGACTATCTTTACGCCAAATTCACTCTTATTAACAACTAGTTGCTGATTAATAATTGGTTGATCATAATTTGTTGTACTTGCTGCCAAAGCCATACTAGACTTATGGAAAGCCGGAGTTATCATTGGCAATATCAAAGAAGCTGAAACTAATAAAAACTGGAAATTTATAATTTTCATCAACTTTATTTTCTAGTAAGTAAGTAGGATATAAAATATATATATCCTACTAGAAAAAAGTATTTTTGGCAATAGTTAATCTTCATCAAGTGCAGGTAAAAATTCTTCAAATTGCCACAATTGATCTTTATTTTCTAGAAACCAAATCCGAGTTTCTGTAGTTAATTTACCCCAGATCACATCAACGGGAATATGGGGAGAAGCATATTGAAACTCTTCACCAAGAATTCTGAGATTATCCTCTATATTCCGAGGAATACCAAAATCCTCCCAATCAATTTTGACATTTCTGCCGATAACGCCCGCAGTCGGATCAAAAACTAATTGTGCGGCTCTAATTAAGTCAGCAAAGTGTTGTGCTTTTAATCCAATTACTTCTTGGATTTGAGGTGATTTTTGAGGATCTTGAGACATTTTCGCTGGAGTTATGTAGATGTATAATTTGGAAAAATTACTGCCAGAGATGATCCCAGTATCTCTACTTTAACTCAAAAAATCCACAAGAAATCAATATTTTCAAGATTAATTATGCAGTTTCTACAAAAACTGTAACTGCGGCTACAGCTATCAACATTTCATCATTTTTATCGTTGAGAGAAGCAATTGCTAAACCATTAACTACCATTCCCCCTGCTTCTAAGATGAGGGTTTTTTGACCAAAGGGAAGAACAGCTAATACTTCTGTTTCCCGTACTTGTTCGGGGTAAGGAACGGCAATTTTGACTTCTATAATCATTTCATTGGGATCTTTTAAGCCCGCTACTTCCATAATACCAAGCAACGCATTGTGAGCGATCGCATTCCTAATTGCTCTTGCTGCTGCTACCGTCGGTTCTTGTCCATGCTGGTCTACACCCATTCCCATTTCGATAATAAACCGTTTTAGTGGCATAGTTAAATTCCAGTAATTGTGTATCTATTAATGTAACGTTGTATGGGGTGGTTATGTAATTTTTCTTAATTTAAGGTCAAATACTAAAACTGTCATCAATAATTCTCGGTTTTCATCATCACGTTGAGTAACTTAAATCTAAATTCATGTTCCACCTGAGAACCTAGTGTAATTCTATAATTTGGATGTTATTTAACAGCTTATTAGCTTATGTAATTGTCAAGAAATTTTTACTCTTCTCCAAATATAATTATGGCAAATCTGACATCTTTATACAGGAATACTGCGCTATTTACTATTTAGCCGTGTTTGATTAACTACTATTTACTATGATTCATTTTTAACTAGTGTCAGTTCAGAAAGTGTCACTCTCTACACTAGCAATTTAATTTTAAAAGAGATATCCTTAGTGAATGCAAGGAGTGATACCACTTCAGCTTATATTTGTTACAATTTTCCTAGCACTACTTATACTTTTTGTTATTTAAGTTGCGGGTTTCAAATGTTACAAAAATAATGAATTGGTAGAAAGTTATACGGGGAAACGCTTGAGTTACAAAACTCAGGCGTTTTTTATGTGTAAAATAGTTATATTCCCATAAATAGTATTAATTTATCAGTGTTTAATAATACTATTTATGTTTATATGGGCAAAAATTTTTGTGGTGATAAAATGCCAATAAACAACTTAGGAACTATTCTGGAGATAGAGGTTTTGTTGCTCAAGTAGGTTAGATATGGAAACTGAGGAACTAAAACGGCGTTATCTTGCAGGAGAAAGATATTTTGTTTCTGCTAAATTAATCAGGGCTAAATTAATTAATGCCTATTTACCCGGAATTAATTTATGGGGAGCAGATTTAAGTGAAGCTAACTTAGCTAAAGCTAAACTCTGGGGTGCAGATTTGAGTGGAACGAATTTAGCAAAGGCAAATTTGACTAAAGCAAATTTATCTGGTGTCAATCTCACTGAAGCAAATCTTCGGGGTGCTAGGCTGCATTATACTAAGTTATATGGAGCGAATTTACATCGTGCATATTATGATGAAAGCACCAAATTTCCAAGAAATTTTGATCCTCTGAGTCACAATATGCACAAGTTGTAATTACAGCAGGAGTCAGGAGTCAGGAGTCAGGAGTCAGGAGTAAAACTGTCTTTGTGTATAGGTTTCAATTTAGATTCTGTACCCCATTAATCTGCAATTTGCTGTCTCTACATTCATTTTCGGAGAGGTCTAATTCTATCCCAAGACAGGCTTAATTGCGTAACTGAATTTAGTTCTGCATTTTCTAATTCTGCTGTAGGTACAGAGATTTTAAATAATTCTGCGGCTTGATAAATTCCTCCTGGACGATTCATAAGTTGTTTCTATATCATCACGTACACGCAATAAACCTAAAGCTTGTTCATAGAATTTGAGAATTTCTTTACTATCATCTTGGACAACTATACCTACATGAGTAAACTGACTAGTTTTTAAAGGTGAATGATCATTAATCTGTCCATAATTAGTCACATCATAACCAAAACGTTGAAATAAAACTTGCCGACTAAATGGTTGAAGTAATAGCATTTCTCGTACCCCCACCAACGGTTCTACGAAAGGACGAATTTTTTGATCTTTGTTATAAATTACTTCCCAGTGAGTTTGAGTGTAAAGAATGTTTTCACCAATTGATTTTGCTGCTTCCGCATGATTTAAAATCCCTAATATATCCGCAGTTAAGCTAGTAGCCCAACGATTACCTTTTGTTTTCATGGAACTCACACCTAACCCTGTAGATGTAGGATTTTGCCAAATCATTAACCGAATTAATCCATGATCTGCATTTTGATGATAAAGTCGAATAGTCTGTAAAGGTGAATTTACCCGATATAGTTGATAAGCTGTAGTTGCGGTTAATTCTCCTATTTCTCCAATCCGATAACCAAATTGTTGCCAATATTGAATTGCAGAAATAGCATCTGTGACACCAATACAGACTTCATATATGCTGCTAATTGTTGTATTATTGTTTGAATTCATAATTTATTTAGGGGGAAAATTTTATGGTTAAACGGAATAATTCAGTTAAGTCCATGTCCGCAAACGGGGAAAGTTATGAAGCTAAGATAGCAGAAATTGAAACTATTATCACTCGCATTGAAGGAGGTGAATTACAATTAGCGGATATATTTGCAGAATTTGCCACTGCGGTTAAGTATTTACAAGAATGTGATAGTTTTCTACAGCAGCAACAGCAGCAGGTAGATTTGTTAATTGAAACTTTGCAAGATGACCAGAAGTAAATAAACGGAAGACAACCAAAATATGCGAAAATATGCAAATCTTCCTGAATGCGTTATCTTAGTTGAGTTTTGTAAAATTGTCAAAACCAAATAAGTAATAAATACTTTTTAAATACAGCCAAACATACCATTCATTATTACCGTAATTGTGGTAATTGCCAAAATTAGTTAATTCAGGTATCAGAAACAAACATCATTTTGGATATGTTGAAACTTTACCTGATTAACCAAATTAAAAAAAATTAACTTGTGAGACTATTTGCTAATTAATAACTACGGCTTACAAATCTTTCTGAGGAATCGGTTCATGAAACTCGATCATTAATTGCATGGTTTCTACGGCTAAATCACGTAAATCTTGATTGAGATATACAGCACCTTGAGAACCAAACCAACGGTCAAAAATCGCCACATATTTGGGGTTATTGTTCACAAATCCTTGCATAAATTTGACGAGGGAATAATTCACTGAATTGAGGAATTTCGAGTTATTCTCAGGAACCATACAAGCAATTCCTTCTCGTGAATAGGGACGAGGGGGGACTATGGCAAAACTATCTGGATTTTTTGCTGTTTGTAACCATCCTTCTAAAAGAATGCTATCGGATGCAAAAGCGTCAATTTTACCCTGTTCCAAAGCTGCAAATGCTTCCGATCTAGTCTTAAAATATACAAGTTTGGATTGGGGTTGTATTTGCTTGATTGCTTGTTCATTGGTAGTTCCAGCTAACACACCCACACGCTTATTAATCAGGGATTCCGGTGAACCTAAATTGGTTTCCTTTTTAATTAAAATTTGCGTCCCTGTGACACCATAACTAATAGAAAAATCAACTTTTTTATCTCGTTCCCAAGTAAAACTACTGGCATCACAGACAATATCAACTTGTCGGTTAATAATTTTGGGAATCCTTGCTGCTGGGGTAACTGCAACTAATTTAAGTGTAATTTTTTTGCCTAATTCTTTCTCTAATTGCTGTTGGATTAAAGTTAGCATATCCACAGAATAACCAGTCAATTTTCCTTGACTGTCGGAGTAGGCAAATGGTAAAGCATCTTTGCTTGTACCAGCAGTTAATACTCCTGTTCGGGCTACTTTTTCCATCACTGTCTCTGCACCGGCAACACCGGGTATTAATCCTGATAATATCAAACCGAAGATCACAGGGGCAATATTTTTATATATCTTCGACATAGTGAAAGCAGGTAAATGGGAAAGATTTATTTTGGTACTTACAAACATATTAATCTTGGGGAATCCATAGAATCAAAATGATTAAATTATCTCTATTAAAGATCAAGTTAGCAGTTCTAGAAATGATTCTTCACATTAGACCCTGCACAGAATTATGAAACCAATTAATTTATCCGTATTCATCTACGTTCATTTGCGTTTATCTGCGGTCAATTATTATTGAAATCTGATTCTATACAACTTCATTTTAATTTGGTATTGCACAATTATTGATAGTTATATGTCAGGATTTAATTGGAATTGATCGCTTGCAAAGTCATCATCCTTACTCTATGATATTTGAAAATAATGGTTTATAAACGTGGAAATTAGCTATTTTAGGTAAATTTATGACAGAAATTAAATTTTCTATTGAAGGTGAAGATGCCATTACAGCCGCAGAGGAACTTTTGGCAATTGAAGGTATAACTGGTAACTATACCGTAAATTCAGAAGATGTGAAAAAAGAGGCAGTAATTACCACTGTTGCCACTATAGTCGGTTTGGTGGGTGGAACTATGGCCATAGCTGAACAAATCCGCAAATGGTATCAAGAGTATAAACAAAAACAATCTGGTAAAAAAATTGACAAAGTTCTGATTGTTGGCCGCAACGGTAGACGATTGTTGTTAGAAAATGCTACAATTGAACAAATTCGCCAAATTTTAGAATCATAACGTGCAGATTCTTCACCTTGACCTAAAAGCCGTTGACGGTAATTATGTACAGGGGAAACGCATCTAAATTATCTTGACAGAATACTATATTAGTGCATCAATATGGGAAAATATCTAACTTCATTCAAAATCTGATAAATTCCTTTATTAAAATTATAAAAATTTCATAAATT
>NZ_VILA01000008.1:67566-88655 GCF_009712025.1 Dolichospermum sp. UHCC 0406 | reverse complement strand
TGGACATTGTGGGCTAAAAATGCTCAGTGATGAGAAGGTACATTTACATCATGTTGATGGAAACCATAACAATTGGAAACCTAAAAACCTTCTAGTAATTCACTTTCATCTGCCACGATTATATTCATAAGAGCAAAAGCAAAAGCTAAGAACATCGGAAGCTGGGTGCGGTGAAAGCTGCACGCCCAGATTTAACAGAGAGGGGCGGGAAATAATATTCCCCCTCGACTCTACCAAAATGCAGCTAGAAATATCCTGAGTCGAGGATTGAGTACGGTAGGGCATACCGGAACTTTCATGCTAGACATGAGCAACGCTTTGGGAGATAAGACCTCTACTCGTGCTGGAGAAATCCTGGATGAGCAAGTCATATCTTTGAACAAAGAATCCCCGTGTCTTTAGACCGGGGAGTGTCAATTCCTCCTCCTGATAACTGATAATTTGTATACAGCACTTAGCCTCAACTGAGACTGTGAATTTAATGTGACATACTCTACACACTCACCTGAAAGGGAGTATGGGTTTCTCAGCGACTCTTCTTTGAAGACGTTGACTGAGCTTTGAAGCCCTATGCCCTAGGGTCTTTTGGAGATAGTTGACACTCTCCGCGTCTTTAGACGCGGAGATTCTATAGAGAGTTTCAGTCTATATCCCTCAGTTATCCCAGTTTCAGGCTTTGCCTTAAATATTTGGGTTCTTGCCCTGATTTCGTTTGCCCTGGCGGGCGAAATCATATCTGACAAGCGTAACTTTCCGAGAGTCCCTCGGTAGCTTTTTATGTCTTTAGTGACAATTTAATTGTCTCACGAATATGGATTAAAAGAATGCAGAATTTAGAATTTAGAATTACGTTTTGCAACGGGGATTTTACCCCGACGCAAAACCCGCTGCTTGTAGAAGCAGGGGACTTTAACCCCCAAAGGTAAATTAAAATTTGAAATTATTTCAAATTTTCAAATTAACGTCAATGCAGGATAAAGGAAAGCCTCTAGCCTTCATCCCTTGTCTAAAGCCCAAATGTGGCTGACTCAGGAAGCCACATTTTCAAGGGTTTTCGGCGTTCTTCCTTATAATTTTGAACTTTTTTAATAGGCTGCTTTTCAGCATTTAATTGAGTTACACCTATTGATTAGAATTATATCAGATACTTGGAGAGAAACCAAGAAAGTGTTCATTCCTCATCGACTAACATTGCTGATTTCGCTAGTTAGTCAAAAAAGTCACTCGCGCCTATTCATCTCATCACTTCCCTATCGGTTAGATGAGAGGCTTCTACTATTTAAGCTAAAATCTCATATTCACAATCAATTAATTTCTTGGTGGTGTCCGTCGTCTTTGCAGAAAATCGGGAATATCCAAAGAGGGTTTTTCTTTTGGTGGTTCTACAGATGGAGTGGGGTTATTAACAGGTTGTTGTAGTGGTGTAGGTCTTCTAGTGGTAGTAGTAGTGGGAATGGGAGTGACAACTCTAGGAGTAACAGTAGTTTGTGCAGATGGAGGTTGGATATCACCTGTAAATCCAGTCGCAATCACAGTAATTCTGACTTCTCCTTGGAGTCTGTCATCAATTACCGCTCCAAAAATAATATTGGCATTAGGATCAACCACTTCATAGATTGTTTCCGCCGCAGCATTAACTTCATGCAGGGTCAGATCACTACCACCAGTAATATTAAATACAACTCCTCTAGCTCCTTCAATAGAACATTCCAATAAAGGTGAAGAAATGGCGGCAATTGCGGCTTCTCTGGCCCTAGATTTACCCGAACTCACACCAATTCCCATCAAAGCTGATCCTGCATCTGCCATCACAGCCCGCACATCAGCAAAGTCAACGTTGACCAATCCAGGAATAGTAATAATATCAGAAATTCCTTGTACACCTTGACGCAACACATCATCAGCATAGCGAAAAGCTTCTTGCACAGGAGTTTGCTCAGGAATGACTTCCAACAGCTTATTATTGGGAATAATAATTAAGGTATCCACCCGACTTTTCAAGCCTTCAATTCCTTGTTCCGCTTGGCTAGTGCGTCTGCGTCCCTCAAAAATAAATGGTCGAGTCACTACACCAACGGTGAGAGCGCCCATTTCCTTGGCTATTTCTGCCACAATTGGGGCTGCACCTGTACCTGTACCACCACCCATACCAGCGGTAATAAATACTAGATCCGCACCTTCTAAAGCTGTGGCAATTTCATCACGAGATTCTTCCGCCGCTTTTTGACCAATAGCCGGATTTCCCCCTGCACCCAAGCCTCTAGTTAGTTTCTGCCCAATTTGCAAGCGACTAGGAGCGCCCGCTAAAGTCAGAGCTTGAGCATCAGTATTAATTGACCAAAACTCAACACCGGATACATCAGACTCAATCATGCGGTTGACAGCATTACCACCACCACCACCCACACCAATTACTTTGATGTTGGCAACACGGCCTGGCACAATTTCACCAATACCGCTATTTTCGAGAGAAATTCTCTTGCCATCTTTACCTTGAGCAAAGTTCATTCCAGAATTATTAAAGGGATTGCTTGAGTTAACTGCCAGAGAAAACCCTGGTTGTCCGGGATTTTGAGAGTTATAGATCAGCCCTTGGTTATTATCAAGTGTCATTGGATTTGTGAAAGGTAGATAAACGACTTTTTGCGGTGTGATTCACCTAAGAGTCAAATAATTGCCAAAATAAATTTTGGCACGCTATTTTATTTTTTTTACTATTCCCTAGCCTACATGATGGCAGGTGAGATGTGGCAATTTGTCCATGAGAGAGGTATAAAACCTCAGTTGCAGAGTCAGATATCCAGCCTGGTGCCTTCTAACTCTTTCTCCTTTGGGATTGTTGATTAGCTGTACAGTTTATGATACTAGCTGCTCATGTTGCTGACTCCCCCCCTATACTTTTTAAGAATAGTTCTAAAAAGTATAGACATTTATTTATCTCATCTTCTTTGTCAGCAGCAGATCACTTCAACAATAGCGTTAACTAAACTCAATACCTTCGCCATTTTTTGCTTTGTTGGGTTAAGCGACAGCGCAACCCAACGCTCATGTTGGGTTTCATCCTTCAACCCAACCTACGAATCAAGGCTTTTTTCAATTTGGCTAAGGTATTGCTAAACTCCTGGGCAGATCCCAGTATAACAACCCTATCTTTGGGCAAAAAGCTGTGATGACTGGTTGATATAAGATATTTAACTGGTTATTAACTGTTTGATAGAGCTTAAGCTTAGTCCTAGTAATAAGTTTTAATAACCTCCTGAATTTTTTTAGAATATTTTTTAGTTATTAATTTTACAACCCTTAGCATGATTTTTTAACTAACGGTTAAAAAATTCTATATCTATATGTATAATATATACCTAATTTACAAAAATATAAAATTAGCAACTCAAGTTACTAATTTAAAAGATTTGCCTATTCAGCTAGACAAAGGCCGAAGGGAGTAGAAAGAAAAAATGTTGAACTTCAACGGATTGGTGTTTTGTGCAGTGGCTCTGATTTCTTCATAACTAAGCCTGGATTTTTTTGATTCATTTGTACTAATGGAACAGCGGGATTTTTGATATCAATGTAATCTATATTACTAGGATTAACTTCATTCGGTAAACGGCGCATTTGTACAAGTGCTTGAATTTGCTCAGGTAATCTATTGCTAGGGCTGCCTAAATGCACAATTCCTAATTCAGTTTTCAAAATTAAATTTGTAGGATCTTGAAAATTAATTTCTGTCACTTTTAGAGAACTGTGACTGATAGCTTCATAAAGTTGAGTCCAGAATGGCTTGTATTGTGCGATCGCACCAATTACTATGAGTCGAGGTAATTTTGCTTTGGGGTTAATGGAGATATACCTTGATAAAGGCATCCACACGCCACTAGCATCCAGTAAACCTAGTTCATTTTGTTGATTAGCCATACCGCTATTTTGCAAACAAGACTTAACCTCAGAAGGCTTACCCGTGAATGAAGGAGTCAGAACACAACTGGTTATCCTTTGATTTTTGGTTATTTGGGCGATCGCTACTGGTACTCGTTCCTGGATTTCAATAATTAAACCAGGAGGTAATAACCGCCGTCTAACCGTAGCTTGGGCAATGTTCGGTTGTTTTCTTAAAGAATCAGCAATTAGGGAAGGTTCAATCCGCCATAAAGACTGGGGAGATGACAACCCCAACAATGAATAAATATCCTTTTGGGTCAAAACTTGACCACCAGATTTGATCACTATTTGCCCCGAATCCTTTAACACCCACATTGGTTGAATTGCTACCCAGAACAAAACCGAGGCCAATCCAGTGACAGCCAGCGTCCGCCAAATAGCCTGAAGAATTTTGAGTTGTCGCTGCCGACGCAATTTTTGGCGGCGTTGAGCTAAATTTGTCCGAGAAACTGATAATATCCCAGCCATTGTTTTCCTCTTGTAAATATCAGTCCAATTTATTCTGGATATTAAATTCGCTTATCTAGCAATTAAATTTAGCTAACATCATGGGTATTATGGAGAAAATTAGCTTTTAACAATAGTACCCAACGCATTGTAAATTCGGTAAAACTTTCCCACCTCATAAATTTACAGAAATATCCGGTAAGAGTAAAGCTCAGTCACTTTAGTGCTGAGATACAAGCGACACGAGCGAATTTACTCTTGATGGTGATGCTTTCACCATCAAATCCAAAAATATTTAATTTGTTAATTTTAAATATTGAACTATTCTGACGAGTTATCAATTTTGAAAACATCATGAGTATAGCTGGTAAGAGCATCCTCATCAGTAACTTCCTCAGACAAATTTACCAATAACGCCTGTACTCGCATTCGGGCAATATAAGGCCAACCGCCCTCAGACTCAATATCTCTGAGCAGCGAGTATAATCTTTGGCGATTATCAGGCAAATTTTCTTGAAACACTCCATCTCGAATTTCTTTGTGCAACTGTTCTAAATGACGTAACAAAGCCAGTAGAGAAATTACATCTCCACCGCAAGTTTGAGCTACATCTTTAACCGCACCAGAAATCGCTTGTAGCTGGCAGGACAAATCCCCAGATGTCCAATTTTGATCATGGTTCATGGAACGTTTTACTCCATAAAACTAATACGATACTGGAAAAGTCCCTAAATTGATCAATAAAAGAGTCAGATATCTTCAGATATAACGGTATGCACTGGAATGAGGAAGAAAAATTAGGTCAAAAGCCACCAGATAGCACTCGAGTTTCAATCCTGGCTCCTTCTTTCTAATTCCTGACTTCTGAATATATATCTTTCTAACTATTCTCAAGTAACAAGAATCCTTGATGGTAAGGTAGAGAAGGCTTTTCCATGATTTGTGCTGGATGACAGCCGAATTTAACCACTAGAGTGCTTTGATTTTGAGTTAAAAAAAATCGTATGATCTGGCTAATTTCCCTATCCAAACACTTTTGATGTATGTACTGACAACACATACATCATCCAGAATGGATGCGGTTCGCTGCTTAGTCTATGGTTTGAATTCCAGGCTCAGAAACGCAATGCGTTTAAGTGCGTTCAGTAAAACAGTTTGACAACTTAGATATTAATTTTTGAGATTGAGGTTAACCATGAGGTATCGCGCTTTAATTGTTGCTTTCTTTGCTCTATGCTTAGGGCTAATCACAGCTTGTAGTGATGCACCTTCTGCAAGCGTCAGTGATGTCCTCACCTACGAACAAATTCGCGGCACAGGGTTGGCTAACAAATGCCCCCAACTGACAGAAACCAGTCGTGGTTCAATTACTGTTGATCCTAATGTGACATACAGCATCAAAGAACTTTGTTTAGAACCAACCAGTTTCTTTGTCAAAGAAGAACCTGCTAACAAACGTCAAAAAGCAGAATTTGTATCTGGTAAAGTTATGACCAGATATACTTCTACCATTGACCAAGTACAAGGTCAGCTAACTAGCAATCCAGATCATAGCTTGACTTTTACGGAAGAAGATGGTCTTGATTTTCAAGCTATCACCGTTAAACTTCCTGGTGGTGAATTAGTACCTTTCTTGTTTACCATCAAAAGCTTGGTTGCACAAACACAACCTAATTTAACTAGCATTAACACATCCACTGACTTTGAAGGAACTTTTAAAGTCCCTTCCTATCGTGGTGCAGCTTTCTTAGATCCTAAAGGTCGTGGTGTTGTTAGTGGCTATGACAATGCTGTAGCTTTACCAGCCGGATCTGATAATGAAGATCTAACTCGTACTAATGTCAAGCGGGCAGAAATCCTCAAAGGTAAAATTTCCTTGCAAGTAGCCAAAGTAGATAGCACTTCTGGTGAAATAGCTGGGACTTTTGAAAGTGAACAACCTTCTGATACCGATTTAGGTGCAGGTGAACCTAAAGAAGTGAAGATTCGTGGTTTATTCTACGGTCGAATTGAGCCTCGCGCCTAAATATTGATACAACCTCATGGGAGTTTAAAATCCATAAGTATTTTGGTAATTTAGTAATCTAATATACCTCCATGAGTTTGGAAATGAACAACAATTCAGCAGTCACGAAAATTTATTTGTGGCAATGCCTTAACCAAGATGCACTCTGCATCTTGGTTTTTTTTGGAAAACTACGGTTGTTTAATTTCCACGTAAATTTACTGATTTAAAATTTTATTTTTTTTTGCTGAAAAGTTGGAGATGAATTTAATTATTTAATTACGTAATATTACTCATTCAATCAAGAGAAGACAGCAGATAAACAAAAATAATCGCAGCCCAAAGCTTGATCCTCATCAACTATTGCCAATTCTCAAGACCTATAAGCAAATCTCATAGTTAATTAGTTAAATTAGGCGCAATCCCGGTTTATTATTAGATTGCTAATTGTATATTTTAAGTTTATGACAGTTGTTTAATAAATTAGGAAGTATACTCAACTAATTTGAGTAAAAAAAATATCAGGACAATCTTGCCATTGCTAATTGTATTGTGCAGAGCATTTACGGCGATTTTGTCTGGACAAGATTTTTCTGTGATGTAGGATTTGCAACCATTCAGCCAAGAGCAGAAATAGTGACTAGTTTTAAAAGCGATTATATACCAAATATACTTGTTCAAGAACCAAAGTGTTATGCCTAATAAAACCACTGACGAAACATCTACTAACAAACTGAAACATGAAAATTCACAGTTGTTGCGAGAGTATCAGCAATCCCGTTCGGAAAGAGTTCGCAATCAACTGGTAAAACTCAATTTTGGACTAGCCAGAAAGGAAGCCCATTATTGGATTAATCAGTGTAATGAGAGCTATGAGGATCTTCTCCAGGTAGCCTGTATGGGCTTAATTAGAGCAATTGAGAAATTTGAACTTTCTAAGGGAAATGCTTTTAGTTCCTATGCGATGCCCTATATTCGTGGTGAAATTCAACATTATTTGCGAGATAAAGGCGTAACTGTGAGAATACCTAGACGGTGGTTAGCACTCCAACAACAAGCTGTTGGGCTTTCCCGTTCTCTGTCCGAGCAATATAATCGCCCACCGACTGATAGCGAATTAGCGGCTGCATTGGCAATTTCTCTGAGTGAATGGCAGGAAATTAAATTAGCATGGATTAACCGCGCTCCGTTGAGTTTGGATGTACCTATCCAAGATGGAGAAGAAGGCTCTACTTGTTTGGGTGAGTTAGTTCCAGATAGGAACTATCGCAGTTTTCAATTAGCCCAAGAAGACAAAATTAGGTTACAACAAGCCCTGACTCAGTTAGAACAGCGGACTCGTGACGTTGTTGAGTTTGTATTTTTCTATGATTTAACCCAAAAACAAGTAGCAGCACATTTAGGCATTAGTGTTGTCACAGTTTCTCGCCAAGTTAAAAAAGGCTTAGATATGTTGAAAAAGATTATGGGGGTGACGGAAGATTAGTTATAGAATAACCCGGTAAGCGTAAAACTCAGTCCCTTTAGGCTGAGATATAAGCAACTCGTGCGACTTAAGTCGCAGTCTTTTCTATAGTTTTTGAGAGCAGCTAATGGGTAAAAATTCGCATATTACAGCTACAGCCGCAGCTATTTTAGCAACCTTGGCACTGACTGGCTGTACGGTGGGTGAACCGCCAACAGCTACTAATACTGCCAGTCCTGCACCAACTCCTAGTCTTCAAGCAACTGCGCCGCAAACGACACAGCCACCATCTTTGGCTCAACCTTTTAATAATCCTCTGATATCTACCAAACCACCAGTGAGTCCTGGGTCAGTTGGTAGTTTGATTCAACCGACAAATGGCACAGAGCGGTTGGGTGTGGTACAGAAAGGACGAACAGACCCCTTTGGGCAAATTGTGGAGAAGATAGGTTCTAGAACTACTAAGCTACCAGGTGAAAAAATTGCAGTTCCTAAATTACCCCCTTTACCTACAGTAACTCAGCAAAAATCAATCAAGACAAAACCATCGCAGATAGCGCAGTTACCCAAAAAATCCCCACAGATAGCTATAAAACCAGTTTTACCGACTGTTTTAGCGGGATCTCTCCCCTCTCCTAAACTCAAAACTGTGTTACCAGTAGCACGACAGCCGGAAACCGCTAGAGCAGTGATTGTGAGTGGTGTAATCTTAATTGGTAAAGTACCTCAAGCAATTGTGAAAGTACCGAATGAGCCAACTAGTAGATATGTAAAACCAGGTCAAAGGCTGGTGAATGGGGTGTTAGTAAAACGGATTGAAATGAGCCAAGGTGCTAATCCTACCGTGATTTTGGAACAGTACGGTATTGAAGTTGCTAAACAAGTAGGGGAAAAACCTTCTAAAACATCTAAACCAGCAACTACAGCTTCTGTGGGTAATGGTATTTCTGTGATTAAGCAAGTTTGAAAATCTTGTGGGAGCAAAGAATAGATATGGTGACACAAGAGAAAATAGAGTTTGCTGGTTTACCCTTGGCTGTATATCGGGAAATAGCAGCGCATCTCCGGCAGGTGGTGGGGGTAGAAGTGGGATTAATACCGCAAACATCCTCAGAGTTTGATTACAACCAAAGTCAAATTTCTGGGTTATGGATTTCATGGACAGCAGCCGCTGATGAGGAAAGTCGGTCAAGGTGCAAGCAGATAGTGGCTTATTATCAAAACCGCTATGAATGTGGATAAAATTCAAGAAGGTAAGTTGCTGGTTAGCTAACAACTAACAACTAACAACTGTACGGGCGAAGCATTTGGAGAACTATTTTTGGCAATGACCGATAATTTATCTTCCAAATGCTTCGCCCCTACTAACAA
The DNA here is from genome assembly GCF_009712025.1 of Dolichospermum sp. UHCC 0406. Classification (NCBI taxonomy): domain Bacteria; kingdom Bacillati; phylum Cyanobacteriota; class Cyanophyceae; order Nostocales; family Aphanizomenonaceae; genus Dolichospermum; species Dolichospermum sp. UHCC 0406. The sequence continues at coordinate 79,428 of NZ_VILA01000008.1, read as the reverse complement.
CTGACGACTAAACTTAGGTTAATAGCAGATGGCTGGGTTAAACTGACAAGCAAGTTAATGCAAAATATTAATTGGCTGCTCTTAGGTTTAGGCGTTATTTATAATGGAAAACTGGCAATTTCTGATACAGAAACAGGGAGACCGCACTTGGCGGACTTTAGAGTCGCCAAATTTAACGATTTTAGCGGATAATTACCGAGTTTTGGCTCGTTCTTATCTGAATAATATGGATGTTGATGTGCGAGTGACTTACATATCAACCCAGGAGGTTCCACCGAAACGGCGAATTCTCAAGCGATCGCATCGGACTAATAGTGAAGGATTGATGGCGGTAATTCCTTTTACCTACTTTAAACCAGGGATTTGGGAGTTACGATGCTCTGGAGATATTATGTCAGAGATGCTCGGTAAATCCTGGCAACATACTCTCCTTATCCAAGTATCACCCCCAGAACCTAGTCCCCAGTCTCTAACTCAACTGGCTGAGGAATCTGATCTGGCTTCAAATGCTGATACTCAAGTCAGTATAGTTATGAATCATGGAACTCCAGTCTGGTTTAAGGGGGAAACAACTGAGCAGATTTTACAAAACTTATTAGATTTAGCCTTACCTCAAGATGAACCTTTGCTGGACGAGGAGACTATTGAGAATGCTCCTACTTTACCGCCACCTTTAGCACTGAATTTGAGTTTAGATCAAGATACTTATGTTGCTCGTTGGGGAGACAATTTTATCATTCATGGCGATGTGGAAGTCAATGAAATAGAGAATCTGGAAGATGAGAGATTTGCCATGAATGGTGTGAGTCAGCTACGGCTAGAAATTACCCTGCGATCGCCTTCAGAATCAAGAATCCTTAACCACATAGATCAGCCATTAACAGATCAAGTCTTACCTTTTAGCTTTAGTACCCTGATTGATATTCCCCTTGATTGTGAATCTAAGTTGCTTTTAGCAGAGATTAATTTATATGGTGCATTAGCTGATGTTGGTGAAGTCATACTTTTAGCTAACCATACTTTCACAATTACAGCCGATATCACTGATTTACTAGCACTACAAACTTCTCGGTCGGATTACCGTGACTACTCTTTACCAGAAACTAATCCACCAGTTAAGCCCAAGCCCTCTGTCAAGATTCGGTTAGAACTTTTCAATGTGGCTAAAAGTCCCAAGTTAGCACAGTTTCACATTTTAAAGCCCTCCCCAAACCAACCTTTACCACCCCAAATTAAACCCCTGATATCCTGGCAATTTCTTTCACCACAGTTGCCAAATTTACCTCACAATCCCAGAAGTGAGATTAATACTGATTCGGAAACAGATTCCCTCACAAAAACCCTGGCTATTCACCCAATTGATTTGAAGAAGTTGGTAATTAAACCAGTTAATACTATTTTTCCCTACTTGAAACGATTAAAAGTTAAGCCTGTTCCAGGGAAAACAGCCAATGATCAGTTAAATGTTGAAAAATTAGCAACTTTGCAGAAATCCCCACAGCTACCGACTATAGTGACTTTACCAGCAAAAATACCAGAATTACCAGTAGATAATCTTCCGCAGTCCGATCAGTCTATGATTGATGATACATCCTATGCAGAATTAATAGCAGAGATTGTGGCGGGGGTGACTAAAAGTGAAGAATTAGATTTGGTGGATTCTCAGGAAAATTCTGTAATTATCCAGAGTGAAGAATTAGATTTGGTGGATTCTCAGGAAAATTCTGTAATTATCCAGAGTGAAGGATTAGATTTGGTGGATTCTCAAGAAAATTCCTCTCTTTTGCAACAATGGATAGACAGTCAAGGATACTTATTGACTGAAGCAGTTTTTCAAGAATCCTCAGACAATGATCTTGGGGAAGAAACTCAAACTGTAGATGTGGAAGTGCTGTTAAGTAGGGAAAAAGAAATTCAGGAAGATCCCATTGCTGACAATATTCCCTTAGAAATTAATAAACCGGAAACAGTCAATATACTGAATCCAATACCAACCGAGCCTGGATGGTTATCACAAGAAATAGTTATAGATGATTTGGTTATGGAATGGGATGCGGATAGCTGGAGTGATGAAGCTATAGCAGATCATCATTATTCCCCCCTACCGGAGAATGAAACTGCGGCAGATTTCTCTGGTGTGATGATGGAGTCTTTACCAACTCCCCAATTGTATTTATCAGAGGGTGAACTTGTCGCTGGCACATCTGTAATGGTGCGTGTAAAATTACCTGAAGTTTCATCTTCGGTAGTGGTTAAGTTATGGGTTGAAGATTATCAAACCCGGAGTCTACTAGATAGACCACATATCCTGCCAGATTTGCGTTCTAATGCCTGCGGAGAATGGGAAACAGCGATCTACCTAAAAATTCCTTTTGGCTGCTTAGAAATCCGTTTATCAGCGATCGCTCTCCATCAAACTACTCAGCAGGAAAGTGACAAATTCACTATCATCAAGACAGTAATTCCCCCTAATTTACCCAGGATAGAAATGGATGAAATGTTGGGAATGTAAACAGGTGTGTTAAAAATCTTGATAATTTAGCAAATAAGGGAGGATTTTGCAGTAAGCTCAATTTGAATTGCAGTAAGACTTTACAGGACTTTAATTCTATGTCAAGTTCATTTTTGCCTACTATTTTGGCTTATTCCTCCTTTTTGCCTTCTGTTTTCGTTCCCCTAACTGGCTTGGTTTTACCAGCAGTTATTTTCGCGTTTTTGTTTTCATACATTGAACGCGAAGATATTGCTTAATTAGGGTATGGGTAATTGGTTACTTAATTTTGTCACCAATTATCTATTTGAAAACAAACAAAACCGCCTATCTCATGGAGTTAGGCGGTTTTTATGGCGATTTTTGCAGAAGAAGTTCAAAAATGATAATCAAGCAAAAATCTAGTCTTTTGTATTTCTAATTGCTATCTTCTTCCAGAATAGTAGTTACCAGGTAGGTTAGGACAGAGATTGGTTAAAAAAGTCATCTTACAAAAGACTTTCAAACTTCCTATTCCCTGTTCCCTGTTCCCTGTTCCCTGTTCCCTGCTATAGCATTACATTGAAGAACCAATTCCTGAGTAAGATCCATAAAAGAAAATACCTACAACAGTAATTACACCTAAACCTGCAATCGTAGCGACGACCCACAGGGGAATTCTTCCACTTCCAGACACAGTTTTTTCCTCACTTACAAAAATTGTCAGTTGTCAGTTGTCAGTTGTCAGTTGTCAGTTGTCAGTTGTCAGTTGTCAGTTGTCGGTTGTCGGTTGAGAATATTCTTTCTGTAACTTGTTACCTATTACCTATTACCTATTACCTATCACCTAACTAGCAACTGACGTAAAAAAGTCCAGTTAGTTAAAGAAGTAACTGGAAAATAGAATTCCGAGAACGAAGACTAATAGTAGTCCCAGGTAAAGAGAGGTACGGTTTAATTCAACCGGTTGTTGATTAGGATTAGGCGTTCTTTCCATGATTAACTCCTAGCGTTGAATAAACTGCATTGAGGCGATCGCGCCCAAAAAGAAGACAGTAGGGACAGCTAAGGTATGCACCGCGATCCATCTAACTGTAAAAATGGGATAGGTAACTGGTTGATTGATGTTATTACCGCTAGTCATGATCTCAAATTATTTTCCAATAAAGGTTTCTACTTGTTTTTTTGCTTCAAAACGATTGCTGACAATTGGCACTTCTTGACGGACTTGAGTAAAATACTCATTAGGACGAGGTGTGCCAAATACATCATAAGCCAGTCCAGTGCTGACAAATAACCAACCTGCAACGAATAATGCGGGAATGGTGATGCTGTGAATTACCCAGTAACGAATACTGGTAACAATGTCAGAAAACGGACGTTCTCCAGTGGTACCTGCCATTTATTTCACTCCCTTATCAAAAACTATTATTGAGTTTATAAGAAAATAGGCTGAAAATCCCGGAATTAACCCCTAAAAATTTTTAGGCTTTTTAGGGAATAATTTCTTTTAAGCCGGGGGTGAAAGCCAATTAGAGGCTGTCTTCCTCCAGTGACTTGTGTTATACTAATTGTAACAGGAAAGGTAATCAACCTGTCTAAAAACCTAACTGCCTAACGGTAATCTGTGCCTTGACAATTAAATCTATGCGGTTCTACTGCATTGTTCTAGTTTCCTTCTAGCAGTAGGTAAAAGATTTATAGGGGCTAGACGAATCAGAATTTTGAAACAGGAAAGTTTCATCCTCAACAGGACTTGCAGTCATGCAACTACGGTCGGGCAGACCGAAAGTTAACGCTTGGGGAGAGTCCCACCTCTGACCTAGATAACGCAAGGAGTCTAGTTTAAGTGGTCTCGTTGAACCAAGAATCCCCGTGTCTTTAGACCGGGGAGTGTCAATATCCTACAAAGTTTAGACAGAGTTACAACTTACAACTTTCTTCTGGTGAATACATCCATTATTGGGTGTAATTACGCCGCTGGGGCTGCTGTTGCTGCTGTTTTGGGGTTATATTTCAGTAAAACACCGCGATCGCCAATTATAAAGCCTTGATCGGGGCTAAAAAATACAATTTTGTAAAGATTAGCTGCAACTGTCTCCACATCACGGTCTTTTTCCCAAGTTTTACCACCATCGGTGCTGCGAAGTAAATTACCGCTACCACCACCGATCCAAATTTCATCGGGTGTGCGATAAGCTAAATCGAGTAAACCCCAACTCGTGGATAACTCTGGATATTCTACCTCTAACCACTCTTCCGGTTTAGTAGGATCACTAAACTGAACTTGGCCACCTCGTGCTAACAACCACAATTGTCCATCGTTAGTAAAACCCATATTTTCTAAGCGACGGGAACTATTGCGGTTATGGGGTTGCCAAGCATTTTGTCCAGGTTCCCAAGTAGAATAAAAACTGCCTTTAGCAGAAACAGCGATATACTTACCATCAGGCGATCGCTCCAGAGTCCGCACCACACCAACGGCCGCGTCTAAATTAGCTTTCCAATTTTGACCACCATCTGTGGTTTGATAAATCGCTCCGATGTCGGTAGCCATTTCCGCTGTATTCTGACCTATTGCTGTAATGGCAATGGGGCTGCCAGGTAACTTTTCGCTTAAAGCAATCCGTGACCAAGACTTACCCTCATCAGTAGTATGGAGCAATAAAGAAGGTTCTCCAGCAATCCAACCTTCCTGACCAGAAAAACTAACGGAGTTAAAACGATATCTGGGATCATCCAACTCTAATTTTAGCGGTTGCCAAGTATCACCACCATCTTTAGTTTCTAAAAGAGTGGCATTACCACCCACCAAGTAACCATGCTGAGAGTTATTGGCAAAGCTAATATCTAACAACTTCGACTTTGTCGGGACATTAATCACCTGCCAAGGATTGTTGCTTATAGAAGGAACACTACTACACCCTATACAGGCGATAACTACTATTAACGCGGCAACAAAACTTTGCCACTTTTTCAAAATTGATTGCATCAGTATTACTGAGGGTTTCCAGTGGAGGTTTAATGAGATTTTCGCCGAATTGCGGTAAATAAAGATGGCGGTTTTTAATCTAGTCCGTAAAGACTAATAAAAAACAAGAAGCCAAGAGCCAAAGCCCCAAAAATCAAAATGTTCTTTTGAGTTGGTGTCAGGGTATTCACACCCAAACCGTAACCTAAGTTTTCCTTGAAACCAGAGGCAGTACCCGCTGGTCCAATATTCGCAAAAACAGTTTTCTTAGCTACACAAACTGGACAACGCCAATTTGTAGGTAGTTCGGCAAAAAGTGTTCCTGGGAGGACATCACTCTTGTCGTCTCCCTTCTCAGGTTCATAAACGTAACCGCAAGAGCGACACTCATAACGGTCTAACACTGGAGTTTCCATAGCTTGTTCAGCTTGTTCACTCATAGCTCGTAGTCTCGCAGAGGGGAATTTAAATATACGTTACAAATTATGACATAATTGCTGGACTTTTCTATCAACTCCCGGTCCCCTCATTTTTTTTGGAGTTCGAGAAATTGTCGAAAAACAGAAAATCTAGGTTGAGTAATGGTTTTATTGATTTCCGTTCTATAAAACTTACCCAAAATTATCAAGGTCTAGACACATCTGGACACCGATAATTTTGGCATTTACTTCCTGTTTCATTGAATTTTCCACATTTGCCATTTTTTACGGTTGCTGTGTCAAAATCAACTTATACATGAAGAAGTGCTAAAACTATATAAATTACAACTGCAAACTTGATTATGAGCGTCTTAATACCTCAGAAAATTTGATTATGAAAGAAGTCACTGCCAATTATGATGAATCATGGAAAGAAGCACTAAACGAGTATTTTGAAAGCTTCTTAATCTTCTTTTTTCCTGAAGTCCATCAATTAATTGATTGGACACAAACTCCTCGTTCTCTTGATAAAGAACTACAGGAAATCACGGCTTCATCAGCCACAGAAAAACGTATTGCTGATAAACTTTATCAAGTTTGGTTACTGGATAAACGAGTGATTTGGATATTGATTCACATTGAAATTCAAAGTCAATATGAAGTAGATTTTGGTGAACGGATGTATGTTTATAATTATCGTTCCTTTGATCTGTATCACAAACCTGTGGTTAGTCTAGCTGTTTTAGGTGATGAAAGTAGTAAATGGCGACCTAATACTTATAGTTATGCCATTGGCGGGTGTGAAGTTAGTCTTAAATTTCCCATTGCTAAACTGCTTGACTATGAATCGCGTTGGCAAGAATTAGAAACTAATACCAATCCCTTTGCTATCATAGTAATGGCACATTTAAAAACCAAAGCAACCACTGGGAATTTATCAGAACGGGAGCAATGGAAATGGACATTAGTTCGCGGACTTTATGAACGAGGATTAAATAAAGAGCAAATTGTGAAACTCTTTAAAATCATTGACATGATGATGACATTACCTGAGCAGTTACAGCAAAAGTTAGTCAAGAAAATTAACAGTTTTGAGGAGGAAAGAAAAATGCCTTTTATCAGTCCTACAGAACAAATGGCAATAGAACGCGGTAAGGAGATTGGTAAGGAGATTGGTGCTTTACAAAACGCTCGTAATTACATCACAACTGTTTTACAGGCTCGACTAGGTGAGGTTTCTTCAGAGATTACAGCATCACTGGCTCTGATTTCTAATCTATCTATTTTGGATGAAATGCTGAAACTGTCTATAACAGTTAATTCTTTAGATGATTTTAAACAGGCTTTAGAATCAGCAACATTGACATAATTAATATTCCTGGCCAATTATATTCGCCCTTTTATACTAAAAATGGCTGAATTGTTGGATTTTCTAGGTAAGGGTTTAGCTCATGCTTTACCCTTAAACATTTGTTTTTTTTGTGGAGTTATGTAGATAAAAAATCTTTAAATCTTTGTTATGAAAGAAGTCACTGCCAATTATGATGAATCATGGAAAGAAGCACTAAACGAGTATTTTGAAAGCTTCTTAATCTTCTTTTTTCCTGAAGTTCATCAATTAATTGATTGGACACAAACCCCTCGTTCTCTTGATAAAGAACTACAGGAAATTACGGCTTCATCAGCCACAGAAAAACGTATTGCTGATAAACTTTATCAAGTTTGGTTACTGGATAAACGAGTGATTTGGATATTGATTCACATTGAAATTCAAAGTCAATATGAAGTAGATTTTGGTGAACGGATGTATGTTTATAATTATCGTTCCTTTGATCTGTATCACAAACCTGTGGTTAGTCTAGCTGTTTTAGGTGATGAAAGTAGTAAATGGCGACCTAATACTTATAGTTATGCCATTGGCGGGTGTGAAGTTAGTCTTAAATTTCCCATTGCTAAACTGCTTGACTATGAATCGCGTTGGCAAGAATTAGAAACTAATACCAATCCCTTTGCTATCATAGTAATGGCACATTTAAAAACCAAAGCAACCACTGGGAATTTATCAGAACGGGAGCAATGGAAATGGACATTAGTTCGCGGACTTTATGAACGAGGATTAAATAAAGAGCAAATTGTGAAACTCTTTAAAATCATTGACATGATGATGACATTACCTGAGCAATTACAGCAAAAGTTAGTCAAGAAAATTAACAGTTTTGAGGAGGAAAGAAAAATGCCTTTTATCAGTCCTACAGAACAAATGGCAATAGAACGCGGTAAGGAGATTGGTAAGGAGATTGGTAAGGAAATTGGTAAGGAGATTGGTAAAGAGATTGGTGCATTACAAAATGCTCGTAATTACATCAAAACTGTTTTACAAGCTCGATTGGGTGAGGTTTCTTTAGAGATTACAGCATCACTGGCTCTGATTTCTAATCTATCTATTTTGGATGAAATGCTGAAACTGGCTGTAACAGTTAATTCTTTAGATGATTTTAAACAGGCTTTAGAATTAGCAACATTGACATAATTAATAGTTAAACGGGCGGTTTCTAACCGCGTCTACACAGGCAAAAGCCACACTATGGCTAACGCCACGCTACGCTATCGGCAAGCTCAGTGACCGCCTACGTGGGTTTCAAATCCTTGATTTTTCGTTAGTCCGCGCAGGCGGACTTTGTCTGTGTAGCCGTGACTTCTAGTCGCCGGGGCTTAAATTGACTCGCCGTAGGCATCATATATATTTAAAGTTTTCTGTCCTCTAAGAGGTTGTTTGAAAAGTATTAGATGAAACCGATAATCTCCAGAAACCTAACCCCCCTTCCCTACAAGGGAATGGGGGTTTCAAAGCCTCTCCCCGCGTCGGGGAGAGGTTTGGAGAGGGGTTTATTTATACATTAAAAACTTTTCAAACATCCTCTAAGTCCTATGTGGTAAAACCCCGAAATATCCTACTCAGGTGAGATTTTTTGGAAAAGAAATAAATATCTAACTTTTGGTAGATGTCAAGGTTTTTTATACTTAATATTATCGTTTTGGCAGAATTACTTACAAAAAGCAGTTTAATTTTATGACATCTACACTTGCTAACGGTTTGATTGCTGATGAGTTGTACCTCAACCCAGTCCTAGAACAAGTAGGACTCTATCTGAAAGATTTTGCAATACCTTGTCCATTTAAAAAAATATCCTAACTTGTCGCATAGATATAGAGCTTGACACTTATCAGTATTTGTGTCAAACTTGTGCGTATATAGTCTTTAACTAAAAAGTGTTACAGGTTGTGACACATCCTATCGCCTTCAAACATTATTTTAATACCAATAATTAATTAAATCCATGAATACTGTACTCAATTCTGCTCTGACGCTGACATATAACCAACTCAGCACCTTTGCTGGTTTAGATAATTTCTGGAATCTATTCGATACCGCTTTTGGTACACAATACAACCGCAGCGGTGCGGAAATTCTGCGTTTACAGTGGCTATCTGGTGATTTTGGTCAACTTCCGCAAGTTGAGATTTTAGATAGTAGCATTCTTGGCAATGCCAATGGGGCTTATGCCAGTAGCAATAATAAGATTTATTTATCAGCTAATTTTCTCGCAACTTCTACAGCAGAAGCTATTAGTGCAGTTCTGTTAGAGGAAATTGGGCATTTTATTGATGCTCAAATTAATCTCAGTGATAGTGCTGGAGATGAAGGGGAAAAATTCTCAGCCTTGGTGCAGGGGCAGAATTTAACAACTCAGGAATTAGACAGAATTAACACAGAAAATGATTGGGCAAATATTACTGTAGGAGGTGAACAAGTTGCTGTAGAGCAAAATACACCAATTGTTTTAACAGTGACAACAACCGCAGATCAAAATGATGGTAGTGCTACGGGTGGGTTATCCTTGCGGGATGCGATTTTAATAGCAAATGCTAATACAACCAATGATTACGTTATTGAATTACAAGGAGGACAAACTTATTCATTGATTTATACGACTACGGATATTGACAAAGCATCTTTACGTATTCAAGGAAATGCTACTATTCGAGCGGTAGGGAATCAACCCGCAATTATTGATGGAAGTCAATTAACATATACATCATATTACTATACCTTTGGTAATGACATTTTTAGGGTTCGCGCTCAGGGAAATCTCACTTTAGATAACATTACTGTTACCAAAGCAACTAGCACCGCTATTTATATCGAGTCAAATGCCTCAGTGTTGATGCAAAACAGTACCGTTAGTTATACTTCTGGTCCTTTTTCTTGGGCTTATGAGTGTCCAGGAATTGAAAACAACGGTACTCTTACTCTTCAAAATAGTAGTGTTCATGATAATACAGGAAATGGGATTATTAACTATGGGACAGCGGTTATTCGGGATAGTGATATTTATAATAACAAAGCCCTTGGAGAATTAATCTTTTCAGCAAATGGGGGAGGAATTCTAAACGATGGTTCAGTTGTTCTAGATAATAGTTGGATCTATAATAATCAGGGAGTTTTAGGAAGTGGAATTAGTAATGGGGGATCTTTTACTGGAATTAACAGTGTAATTAAATCCAATAGTGGTAGCAGTGGAATTCTTAATCGTGGTACACTTGATCTGATTAATACAGCTATTGTTTATAATAGTAGTGCTTTCGTGGAAGGGGCTGGACTTAATAATTCAGGTACTGCAAACCTCAACAATACGACAATTAGTAACAATACAATGTCAGGCTTTGAGGGAGGTGGGATTTATAATCACGGTATTTTAAATTTACTTAATAGTACCATTGCTAATAACACAGCTACTAGTGGTGGGGGAATTTATAGTCTTTCAGGCGGACAAATTACCCTTAAAAATACCATTGTTGCTGGTAATAACGCTAATTCTGGAAAAGATATTTATGGATCAGTTACAGGTAATAATAACAATCTAATTGGTAACTTGACGGAAGCAAGTGGAACTGTTGGTACAGGAACAGATATTGTTAATCCTAATCCTGGACTGGGAACATTACAGTACATTGGTAATACCTATATTCATCCCTTACTTGCGGGTAGTCCTGCCATCAATGGGGGCAATAATTCCTTAATTGCTGCTGATACACAAGACCTTGATTCTGATCAGAATACAACTGAAATAATACCATTTGATCAACGTAATTTACTCCGAATTTTCGGAACTACTGTTGATATTGGTGCTGTAGAAATGTCTAACGGAAGTGGCACAAATATTTTGCCAGAAGTTGAGGGAAATAATACTTTTGCAACGGCTCAAGTTATTGCTAATACAAGTTTTAATCGTCAAGTAGTCGCCGATATTCAAGATTTAAACGGCAGTAATATTTCCACAACTTATGATCACGTTAGTATTCTGGGAACAGGAGATGGCACATTTGATTTATATCGGTTTAATGCGCTTGCAAATACTCAGTTAGTTTTCGACATTGACAACAATAATTTTGATACCATACTGCGACTGTGGAATCCCAATAATAACCAATTATTAGCACTTAATGATGATGGTATAGAAACCGGAAATACTGGTAACAGCACAGCATCATTTCTCACCTATAAAACACTAACAACAAGTGATTATGTCATTGGTGTTTATCGCTATTCGTCTTCTGCTTTAACACCTCCAGCAACAGGAGATAGTTACACCCTACATCTTTCGATGTTAAATGATGCTGTTTTTACCCCAATTGAATCAGCAGGCAATACTAAGTTAGTCAAAGATGCAGCCAACAAATACTTTACCCAAGTCGGAACAAATACCCCAATTGCTATTAAAAATGGTGGACAACAAATCTACCAAGATATCTACGGTTCAGGATGGCAAACGATAGCCGCAGAAACTGTCAATGGGGATAATCAAGTTCTTTGGAAAAACGTTTCTGGAAACTATCTGCATATTTGGCATTTAGATAATAACTGGAATTGGGTTTCTTCTCAAGGAAATTGGGGATTAAATTCGGCAGAAGCTTTAACTCAAGAAACTAACTTTGCCATA
>NZ_VILA01000008.1:0-67484 GCF_009712025.1 Dolichospermum sp. UHCC 0406 | reverse complement strand
CGCTGGTTGGCAAACGATAGCCGCAGAAACTGTCAATGGCGTTAATCAAGTTCTTTGGAAAAACATTTCTGGAAACTATCTGCATATCTGGAGTTTAGATAGTAACTGGAATTGGGTTTCTTCTGAAGGAAATTGGGGATTAAATTCGGCAGAAGCTTTAACTCAAGAAACTAACTTTGCCATAGATGCTAATGGTGATGGTGTTATCGGTTACACACCAATTGAATTAGCAGGTAACACCAAACTAGTCAAAGATGCCACCAACAAATACTTTACCCAAATCGGAACAAATACCCCAATTGCTATTAAAAATGGTGGACAACAAATCTACCAAAATATCTACGCTGGTTGGCAAACGATAGCCGCAGAAACTGTCAATGGCGTTAATCAAGTTCTTTGGAAAAACATTTCTGGAAACTATCTGCATATCTGGAGTTTAGATAGTAACTGGAATTGGGTTTCTTCTCAAGGAAATTGGGGATTAAATTCTGCTGATGCTTTCACCCAAGAAACTAACTTTGGCATAGATGCTAATAGTGATGGTGTGATTGGTAATCCCTCTAGTCTGACTTTGACAGGTACTAGTGGTAATGATTTCCTCGTTGGTGGTGCAAATAATGATATTCTCACTGGTGGGGGTGGTAAAGATACTCTAACTGGTGGTTTAGGAAGTGACAAATTTGTTTACCAAAATCTTACTGATTCTCTCTTAGCTAACTTTGATGTGATTACTGACTTCAACGCCACCACAGGTAATGATTTATTCCGTGTTTCTACCGCACGAGCCGGATTTGTGAATGTGGGCGCAGTTAATACCCTGGATGCTGCTGGTATGGGGGCAAAATTAACAGCCGCAGCCTTTGGGTCAAATTTTGCGGCTCAATTCAGTTTTGGACAAAAAACCTTTGTGGCTATTAATGATGCAACCGCAGGGTTTAATGCTGCTACTGATGCCATTATTGAGGTTACAGGATTAACCGAAACATTGAATGTCAATAATTTTGTGATTGTTTAGAAGATATTCAGCAAGTCAAACTTCCTACTGTTAATTAACCAAAACGGTTGGGACATGGACTTTGACAAAATTACGAAAAACCTAGATTTGTAGGGGTTTAGCAGTGCTAAACCCTTACCCACAGAATCAAATGATTAAGCCGTGTTGAGTATAAATAGTTCGACTTGTTTATAAGTGCTTAGAAAATGAGGTTAATAATCAAAAGGATTCAAATATACTGAGATCACCGACTTTTCTAAAAAGTCAGGGATCTCAATACAAATTCGAGAAAGCCCTAAAAGATATAATGTAAAAGAACATTATCCATATATTGCAGTGAACAGTTATCAGTAAACGCCTGTCAAGCTATAACTCTGATAACTGATAGCTTATTCCCTTACACCATTAGCGGTAGAAAAACATTGTGTTTGTTCTTAGCGGTTACGAGTACCTTCTAGGCTTTTTTCTCCTGTGTAGCCTAGTTCCAGTCCTAGCACTGTCAGCCTCAAAAATTCTTAGACCCACTGGTAACAGTCTGGAAAGACGCACAACTTACGAATGCGGACTAGAACCCATTGGCGGAGCTTGGATTCAGTTCAACATTCGTTACTATATGTTTGCTCTGGTCTTCGTTGTCTTTGACGTAGAAACAGTATTTTTGTATCCTTGGGCAGTTGCATTTAACCGTTTGGGTTTATTGGCATTTATCGAAGCCCTAGTCTTTATTTCGATTCTTATCATCGCCTTAGTTTACGCATGGCGCAAAGGAGCTTTGGAATGGTCTTAAATTCTAATATCATCACCCCAGACAAAGAACAAATCATCAACCCCATTCAACGGCCGACAGTTACCCATGAACTGTCAGAAAACGTCATTTTAACCACCGTTGATGACCTTTACAACTGGGCGCGACTTTCTAGTTTGTGGCCTTTACTGTTTGGTACAGCTTGCTGCTTCATTGAATTTGCGGCATTAATCGGCTCTCGCTTCGACTTTGACCGTTTTGGGTTAATTCCTCGTTGTAGCCCCCGCCAAGCCGATTTAATCATCACTGCGGGAACAATTACCATGAAGATGGCTCCCCAATTGGTGCGTCTTTATGAACAAATGCCCGAACCCAAGTATGTGATTGCCATGGGCGCTTGTACAATTACTGGGGGAATGTTTAGCGTTGACTCACCTACCGCAGTGCGCGGAGTTGATAAGCTGATTCCTGTAGATGTATATTTGCCTGGTTGTCCTCCCCGTCCAGAAGCGATTATTGACGCAATTATTAAACTGCGGAAAAAAATTGCCAACGAGTCTATGCAGGAACGGGATAACATCAAGCAAGTTCACCGTTACTACAGTACAACTCATAATATGAAGCCAGTTCCCGAAATCTTAACTGGTAAATATATGCAGTCAGAAACGCGCTTTAATCCTCCCAAGGAATTGACAGAAGCAATTGGTATGGCTGTACCCCCAGGATTGTTGACAGCAAAAACACAGAAGGAGGAACAAGCGCGTGGCTGAAGAAGAATCCAAACCAGTTCCCGTAGCGGAAGCACCTCTAGTTAAACCCGGTAAAGTTTCCCAATGGTTAGGGTCAAATGGCTTTTTCCATGAGTTTCTAGAACTTGACGCTAACGGAGTAGAAATAATTAAAGTCCCCGCAGATTTTCTACTGCCTATTTCTACAGCTTTGTATGCCTATGGGTTTAATTATCTCCAATTTCAGGGAGGAATTGACTTAGGTGCAGGAGAAGAATTGGTAAGTGTTTATCATTTACTCAAAGTAAGTGATAATGCTGACCGTCCTGAAGAAATCAGGGTGAAAGTGTTTTTACCCAGAGAAAATCCCTCTTTGCCTTCAGTTTACTGGATTTGGAAAACAGCAGACTGGCAAGAACGGGAAAGCTATGATATGTATGGCATCATCTATGAAGGTCATCCTAACTTAAAACGGATTTTGATGCCAGAAGATTGGGTAGGTTGGCCTTTACGTAAAGATTACATCTCACCTGATTTTTACGAGTTACAAAATGCTTATTAAGGATTGCTGGAATTGAGTTTTCAGCAGTCACAATTAACCCCTTTCCAGTTGTGGAGAGGGGTTTAAGTTATAAGTCTTTATTTGTGTAATAGTGAATTATAAATAATTATCCAAGCATCAATTAATGTAATTATAAGTTAAGAATTTTAGGGACTTTCAAGAAATAAGTTATCCTGATTAACGAACCACAGAGGCGCAGAGGACACAGAGGAATAAGGGTTTGAGAGATTTTTGCATTAGGTTGTTGAGTATTTTTTTTATTTGGAAGTCCCTTAGTTATAATAAAAAATATAAATGCTGGTTAATTAAGAGTTAGAGATAGGTAAAATATCATGTTAAAAATACAACCTCCAACCATAATTGATTTTTATCCTTTAATAGCTGCTAAAGATAAGGATGATACAGCAAATTGTCATCAAACGTGCTACAGGTGGAAAGGGTTAAACCCATTACTAAACTTCGTTTGGCAATTAATTATTTTAGTAAAATTTCTAATTTATAAGGATGGTTAAATGAACAATAATAAATGCTGTAATGGCAATAACTGGTTAAACTAGAATTTACAACCTGAATACAGGAAAACCCATCATGATCATTGCTACCCAAGCATACCAAATCACTTGGGAAAAACTACCCGATGATTACATTCTCCCAGATGATCCAGTGGACAACATCTATCAACCAGCCCAAGCCTCTGCCCTGACTGAAAGCCTCCAACTAGCTGGTAAACTTCCCCCCAGTTGCCTCACAACGACTAACTACGGTATCTGTGCCACCGTAAATGGCAAAATTGTCATTAAAGCTCCTGATTGGGCTTATATCCCGGAAATTCGCGGCACTAAAAAAGAAGTCTTTCGTAGTTATACACCCCAACTCCAGGGAGATATTCCAGTTATCGTTATGGAATTTATTTCTGATACAGACGGAACAGAATATTCCATTAAACCAACTTATCCTCCAGGAAAATGGTTTTTCTATGAAAAAATCTTAAAAATACCCAATTACGCTATTTTTGAACCCGATAACGGTAGTTTAGAATTTTACCAGCTAAACTCTAATACAGGTTTGTACACTTTGCAAAATCCTCACGAAAACCAACTTTACTGGATAGAAGAAATGAATCTTTATCTGGGAGTGTGGGAAGGTACAAGAGAAAACCTAACTGGTAAATGGTTAAGATTGTGGGACGAACAGGGAAATTTATTGTTGTGGAGTTCAGAGTTAGTAGAACAAAAACGACAAGAGATAGAACAAGAAAAACAACGCGCAGAACAGGAAACACAGCGTGCTGAAAGACTAGCTGCACAATTAAGAGCATTAGGTATCGAACCAGAAAACTAAAAGTAGGGTGGGACTCGCCCACCTTATAAGAGACTAGGCTGAAAACCCTTGAAGTTGAGTTTTGGAGCGTGGCGGAAAAACTCAACTGTCCTTTAGGCAAGGGATGAAAGCCAGATAGAGGCTTCAGCCTCCACAGAAAGTTTTTCTCGTTGACAAAATTATAATATATGAGTTAGCATAATTTTGTGGTGTTTAGGTCGAAACCATGATAATTTACGAGTTCAAAGTCAAAGGAAAAGATAGGCAATATCGCGCAATAGATGAGGCTATTCGTGCATCTCAGTTCATCCAAAATAAATGTTTAAGATATTGGATGGATAACAAAGGTGCGACGAAATATGATCTCAATAAATATTGCGCGATTTTGGCATCTGAATTTCCTTTTGCGGATGAACTTAATTCAATGGCAAGACAATCTGCTGCGGAACGTTCTTGGAGTACAATAGCTCGATTTTACGACAATTGTAAAAAGAAAGTTAAGGGTAAAAAGGGATTTCCGAAATTCAAAAAGAATTGCCGCTCAGTTGAATATAAGGTTAGCGGCTGGAAGTTATCTGAAACCAGAAAAGCAATTACTTTTTCTGATAAAAAAGGCATAGGTACTCTGAAATTAAAAGGTACTTATGACCTCAACTTCTATGACATCAAACAAATTAAGCGAGTTCGTTTAGTCCGTCGGGCTGATGGATATTATGCTCAATTTGCAATTGATGTCAAAATTAGAATTGAATCCCAACCAACGAATCAAATAGTGGGATTAGATGTGGGCTTAAAATACTTTATTGCCGATTCAAAAGGTAATGTAGAACCTGCCCCACAATTCTATAGAAAATCAGAGAAGCAGTTAAGTCGGGCTAATCGTCAGAAATCCAAGAAGTTTGACAGAGATAAGAAAAAAGCTAAACAACCACAATCCAAGAACTATTTAAAAGCTAAAAATAGGTATGCCCGTAAGCATTTAAGAGTAAGTAGGCAGCGAAAAGAATATTGCAAGAGATTAGCATATTCCGTGATCCAATCTAACGATTTGGTAGCTTACGAAGACTTAAATATTAAAGGCATGGTAAGAAACCGACATTTAGCTAAATCAATTTCTGATGCTGGCTGGGCAACTTTTCGGCAATGGTTAGAATATTTTGGGCATAAATATGGGAAGATAACGGTTGCTGTTCCTCCTCATAATACTTCCCAGAATTGTGCTAATTGTGGTCAAAAAGTGAAAAAATCCCTATCAACCAGAACCCATAATTGTCATCATTGTGGATTCGTGGAAGATAGAGATATTAATGCCAGTATCAATATCCTAAAATTAGGATTAACTACGGTAGGGCATACCGGAAGCTACGCTACAGGAGATTTGCCCTCTTGGGCGATTGGTGCAAACCTGTCGTCTAATGGCGAGTCAGTGAATGTAGAATCCCCGTGTCTTTAGACCGGGGAGTGTCAAAATTAATTAACTAGCAATAACAGCAATACAATCAATTTCTACCAACACATTTTTAGGTAAACGGGAAACTTCCACACAAGCACGCGCTGGGGCGGTATCTTCGGAAAAATATTTTGCATAAACCGCATTAACAGCGGCAAAATCATTCATATCAGCTAAAAATACCCCAGTTTTTACCACATCTGCAAATGTAGCCCCTGCTTCTGTCAAAATAGCTTCAATATTTCTCATTACCTGTTCTGTTTGCTTAACCACATCTTCGGTGTAGACAACATCACCTAAACGGGGATCTATGGCAATTTGTCCAGCTACAAACAACATTTGTCCAGAAGCGAGAATTGCCTGATTGTAGGGTCCAACTGGTGCAGGTGCTTTATCGGTACGGATTACTTTACGAGTCATAATATTTATCTCTTTTGGCTCTTTTGTTAATGGTGTTTCTGGTTTACCGAATTCTAAATCTGTAGGTGTTTGGTAAACTTCTCCATCTGGCATTATCGCACCTGTCAGGTCAGCATTTTTAAAGGTTGCACCATAGATATTTACGCCGGTTAAATCTGCTCTTTTTAAGTTTGCACCATTGAGATTTGCCTTCATTAAATCTGTTGTTTGCAAATCTGCTTTTTCTAAATTTGTACCTTGTAAAGAGGCTTTTCGGAAGTTTACACTATCTAGGTTTGCTTTGCTCAAGTTGGCATTATCCAAGTTAGCATTACTGAAATTTGCACTTTCTAGATTTGCTTTACTCAAATTAGCATTATCCAAGTTAGCATTACTGAAATTTGCTTTATCTAGGTTTGCTTTACTTAAATTAGCACCACTCAAATCAGCCCCGGTCAAATTTAAATTAGAACCGTTCACTAATTCACTTAAATTAGCGTTTATTAAAGATGCCCTGGTGAGATTTGTACGATCAAGATCCGCTTTACTCAAGTTAGCATCATTCAAATCTGCCCCCGCTAAATTTGCACCTGTTAGGTCAATTTCACTCAAATCTGCACCTTCAAGGTCTACTCCTCTCAGATTGACAGAACGAAAAATTCGTTCCCCAGCGGCGTATTTCTGTAAAAGTTCTTCAGCGTCCATAATGCACCATTGAATACCATGCAAACAGTATAAAACAATGCTTGACGTTAAGGCATAGGTATTGATGGCAATATTGCCTAATGATTAATTATAGTGTTATAATGGCACTACCTAACACCGCATGACAAAAAGAGGAAAATCAAGAGAAAATGAAAGCATAGAAATACTAAGCATTGCCATTATGCCTGAAGGAAAAAGACTAAACATATATTTCACTGATGAAGATGATTTAAAGCTTTATGCAGAAATATCAACAGCAGCGAAAAACGAAAAACGCTCAATGAGCCAAATGATAAAAATACTTGTCAGTGATGCCATAGCGAAGCGCCAACACCAAAAACAATAAAAACTAACATGACTACAGAACAAAGACTTGACCGCGTGGAAACTGAATTTGCTACCATTCGTCAACTACTGATCTCAGCCGCTACCTATGCTGAATCAGCTAATCGGCGGATTGATGAGTTAGGTGCAAAACAAGACCGCACTCAAATCATGTTGGATGAGTTAGGTGCAAAACAAGACCGTTCCCAAATCATGTTGGATGAGTTAGGTGCAAAACAAGACCGTTCCCAAATCATGTTGAATGAGTTAGGCATAAAACAAGACTGCACTCAATCACAACTTGACCAGTTAGGAATGCAAGTTGACCAATTATCAAGCAGAGTTGATGAGTTTATCTTTCATACTCAGCGCCTATTTAACAAAGCAGGTGGTGAGATAGAAGAAACAAAGGCAAGAACTGAAAGATTAGAAGCAATAATGTTAAAACTTGATCGAAACTATGAAGAGCAAAAATCGCAGTTTCAGGAGTATCAACTGACAACTAATGCAGCATTGGAACGAATTGACCGAGTTTTAGATTATCTATTGAGACAGTCAGGAAATTAAACAGCTTGGGTTTAGCATTGTGCTTTACCTCTACAGATTTCTTCTCTCTTCTTCTCTTACTTTGCGCCTTTGCTCCTTAGCGTCTTTGCGCGAAACCATTCCAATCTCCTACCCCAACCTCGGACGAATCCCATAATTTCTATACTGCCAATAATCCCGCAAAATCCGGTCATGATCAAAACACAAATTACCTGGAACACACCAAGGCTCAAAAATACCCAACCCCTTAGCATCATCACCCGCTAAAGGCTCACCCGTAGCTGTTGCTAAAAATACAATACTAATCGTATGTTTACGAGGATCACGACTGGGATCAGAATATACTAATAACTGTTCTATTAACTCTACTTTTAAGCCTATTTCTTCTTCTGCTTCCCTAATTGCTGCCTTTTCCACCGATTCACCATAATCAACAAAACCACCGGGTAACGCCCAGCCTAAAGGTTCATTATGTCTTTCAATCAGGATAATGGGGCGATGAGGTCTATCAATTAATTCAATAATAATATCAACGGTGGGTACAGGATTTCTGTAAGTCATGATTCGGTTATGGTAGGGATTATAGATCCCCGACTTCTTTGAGAAGTCGGGGATCTGAGTTAATCTTCTCATAAGACCTCGCGGTAAGCGGGAAACGAGCGCGGCTTGGCTCCCAACAGAGGGAAGCGGCACGAGGGATTTTAATCCCTGTGGTATGTTAGAATTAAATTGTGAGTAAGAACAAAAAACATCTACGTGTTGAAGCATCCTAGTACGGAGAAATTCCGGCTCATAAGAAACAACGGTTAGGTTTAAGTCCTAATGGCAGTATTGACAAGAAAGAGCGAGTAATGGCAGGTTGTGGAGCGTACCGCGTCTTGGCTTAGTGATGGATTCTAAAAACACTGAAAACCATAAAAGTAAGCGCAATTTCGACACCTTGATTGGCAGTTGTTTTGAGCGTTTAGGCGGCGTTTGACGGTCGCAGCGAGATTAGATTGAGCTAAACTCTTAATTTAATTCTGTCAGTAGAATCTCAGTGGCTTGGCTCCCTGAGAGTGTCAATTCTTCACGAATCACAACAGTCAAGACTAACTATGCCATGATAAATTCAATGCGTGATTTATAAAAATATATTTCAGGTTAAATATGCCTTTTCCTAGATCCAGTGGTATTTTACTTCATCCTAGTTCTTTTCCCAGTCGGTTTGGTATTGGGGATTTGGGTTTGGAAGCTTATCGGTTTATTGATTTTCTCAAACATAGTCATCAGCAATATTGGCAAGTTTTACCTCTAGGTCCGACTGGTTACGGTAATTCCCCTTATATGTGCTACTCCGCAATGGCGGGAAATTACTTTTTGATTAGTCCCGAAAAGTTGCTAGATGAGGGTTTGTTAATTCCAGAAGATTTGGCTGATTTACCAGATTTTTCTGTAAATAAAGTAGATTTTAACGAAGTTATCCCTATTAAGGTTAATCTACTCATTAAAGCTTGTGAGGATTTTAAAACTAAAGCAAATTCAACTCAAAAAGCAGCTTTTGCTAAGTTTTGTGCTGATAAAGGCTATTGGTTAAATAATTACGCGCTATTTATGGCGATTAAAGATGCCCAAAAGGGTAAAAGCTGGCATAATTGGCAACCGGAATTAGCAAAGCGTGAACCAGCAGCTTTAGCAAAAATTACACAAGAGTTAAAAGAGGAGATTTTTTATTACAAGTTTGTTCAATATGAGTTCTTCCGGCAGTGGTCAGAACTGAAAAAATATGCTAACGAAAATGGGATAGAGATTATTGGTGATATTCCCATTTACGTAGCCCATGATAGTGCTGATGTGTGGGCTAATCCTGAGATTTTTGCTTTAGATGAAGAAACGGGAGAAGTGGCTTTAATGGCGGGAGTTCCACCCGACTACTTTAGCTCTACTGGTCAATTATGGGGAAATCCGGTTTATAACTGGGAAGAATTGCAAAAACAAGATTTCAAATGGTGGATATTACGCTTTGAGGCGATGCTGGATTACGTGGATATAATTCGCATTGATCATTTCCGGGGTTTTGAGGCTTATTGGGCTGTTCCCCAGGGAGAAACTACTGCCATGAATGGCGAATGGATTGAAGCGCCTGGAGTGGCTTTATTTGAGGCAATTAGAAAGCGTTTGGGTAAGTTACCTGTTTTGGCGGAGGATTTGGGAATTATTACGCCAGAAGTGGAGGCACTGCGAGATCAGTTTGAGTTTCCAGGGATGAAGGTGTTACAGTTTGCCTTTGGTTCTGATCCCGGAAATCCATTTTTACCTTTTAATTACACTCGTAATGCTGTAGTTTATACAGGTACTCACGACAACGATACGACTGTAGGCTGGTTTAACACGGGAAATGATTATGAAAAGCAAAATTTATTGTTGTATTTGGGTTGTATAAGTCCTGATGGTATACACTGGGACTTAATTAGATTAGCTTTAAGTTCGATCGCTAATCAAGCGATTATACCTTTGCAGGATGTATTAGGTTTGGGAACTGAAGCCCGGATGAATTTTCCTAGTACAGCGGAGGGAAATTGGGAGTGGCGTTACCAACCAGGTGTATTAACGCCAGATTTAAGCGATCGCTTAAAAACTCTCACTCTCCGTTACGGACGCGCTAGTAGAGAAAAGTAGGGGAAGTGGGGGAAGTGGGGGAAGTGGGGGAAGTAGGGGAAGTAGGGGAAGTAGGGGGAGTAGGGGAGAAATTTTCTTCCTTCTGACAACTGACAACTGACCACTGACCCCTATGAGTTTGGTTTAGCAGCGATCTTGATTTCTTGAGTTTTCCCAAGTTCTCCCATTTCCTTTGCTTCCTGCTGATTCACGCTCATTAACACACCACCAGCATTATCAGTTTTTACTGTCAGTTGGTCAGTGGCGGTCCAAGTGCGACTAGAACCTTGTGGTAAAACTCCCTCAAAGGCGGTTTTACCATCTGTAACCACGCTAATCCAAGATGAGGTTTTTAAAGTCACACCAATTTGTACGGATTGATGCTCTTTCTTGCTGAGTAATGTATTACTAGCTGTTTCTTGCCCTTTTGACTGCGCTGCTGTATTTGGTTGAATTTGGCGGTTATTTGCCTGCAAGGTGGCATTATTCAACAACTGGGATAAACCGTTCACAGAACAGAAAATTAACCCGATATAAAGCAGGTAAAGATGAATAGGACGTAATTGAGGAACAGCTTGTGCTTTCCAATGGGATTTAACACCCACTGATTGAGAACCAATGGGGAAATGACTGGCAAATTCTGCTCCCCGAACTCCTAAAGCGTCTGCAAACTGTCTAATTAAGCCTTGAATATAAATTGGTTCTGGTAAGTCGCTTAAATTACCTTCTTCAATTGCTTGCAAAAGTCGTCGAGGAATTCTAGTTAATCCGACTAACTCATCCAGAGTTAAACCTTTTTCTTGCCGTAGTGAAGCTAGTTGTGAGCCAAGTTGTCCTAACTTTTCGGCTTGATGTTCCTTGATAGAAGGTTTGATTGGCTGTTCATCCTTCTTTCTGAACCATTTCATGTTTTTCCTTTACTCCTTAACTCGGCTTTGTCTGAATCGTTGTGCGAATTATCTGCTTATTTAAAAAACTCATCTCATCTTCACTAAGATGACGATATTTACCAGATGGCAAAAATGCTGTTGTTGACGTTTTTAATTGAATTAAACCAATAGCCGTACGATGTAGCTTGATAACTGGATATCCCAATTGTTCAGCTATGCGGCGAATTTGACGGTTTCTTCCTTCCTGTAAAACGATCTCTAAACAGCTTTTATCAATATAAGTTTCAATTAAGCGCACCTGAGCAGGTCTTGTGATTCTTCCTTCCAGAACTATACCCTGACTCCACTTTTTGAGAACTGTTGCTGGGGGATGGCCTTGAACAACAACACGATAGGTCTTAGTAATACTATGACTGGGATGGGTAAGTCCATAGGTAAGTTCCCCATCATTGGTTAAAATCAAGGCTCCTGTGGAGTCTACATCCAAACGGCCTACCGGGTGAATACCCCATCCGGTTCTTAACTCTGACGGTAGCAGATCCAAAACGGTTGGTCTTCCTTGAGGATCATGGCAAGTAGAGACAATTCCGGCTGGTTTATGCAGTAATAAACAGATTTTGGATGGTCGCTGTTCTGCCAGCACAGGTTGACCATCAATAGAGATTTTGTCTTGAGAGGGATCGACTTTTTGACCTAAATGTGCTAATACCCCGTTAACACATACTCGTGATTGCCTCATCATTTCTTCGGCTTCACGTCGTGAGGCGATACCCCATTGAGCTAGAATTTTTTGTAACCGTTCCTCCATGTTTAAATTGTGATTTTCTTGCTGAATATTTTTATACTACTAATGTTTGCACTTTGTTGTTAACAAACTTCCATGCTAAAGTTAAGAACTGTTTAAGATGCTCAATAATTGGGCATATTTACATTGATGTAACCGTCGAAAAATGACAGAACCAAGTTCCCCAAATCCAAATAATAGCAGAGTCAGGATCATTACAAAAGTTTTAACATCAGCGATTAAGCTCTGGTTAAGAAGCCAATTAAATCAAGTATCTCATTTAGAGGTACAGATAGAAGCAAGCGATCGCCAATTACTTTCTGGTTACATTCCTGGAGTATCAATTTCCGCTAGTAATGCAGTGTATCAAGGTCTTCGTGTTACACAAATCGAACTTGAGGCAGAAAAAATCCAACTGAATGTTGCTGCAATATTAAAAGGACAACCTTTGCAATTATCAGCAATAGTCCCTGTGGTTGGTAAGCTGATTATCACCGCACAGGATCTTAATAACTCTCTTTCCTCTCCATTATTATTAACTGCTATAAATGATGGACTGATTCCACTATTAGCAGAATACAGCCTAAATTACCCGTTTATTACTTGGGAAAAAATCACCCTTGACAACCAGGTATTGATCCTACACGGTATCCCCATTTCTGAAACAGAAGGGGCATTTTTCAATATTCATTTAGGCTTAGAACTACGCAATGGTCAAGAACTGCAATTAACGCAGGTTCAGGTCAAGACCGATCAAGAGGTGCTTTTGGAAAGGAATTCTCCTTATATGATAAACCTGGGAACAGATGTTGATATCGAAAAAATTTCTCTGCTGCCAGAACAATTAACTTGTTATGGACGTATTAATATTAACCCATAACTATTAAAAAATCAAAACTCAATATTCCCTGAATTTACTTTAAATTGTATGGCTATTGTGAGTGACATGAGCAAGTTGAGATTAAATCTTATCTTAGTTCCTATTACAGCGTTTTTTCTAATAAAGGTAAAAGTAATGTAACGAAATAATACACTAGAGGAGCAGTGAAAATATAGCTATCGGTGCGATCTAAAATCCCTCCATGACCAGGGATCAATTGTCCCGAATCCTTGACACCAGCATCACGTTTCAGTAAGGATTCTGTTAAGTCACCCAATAAACTAGCAATACCAATAATTAGACCTAATGTGACACCAGTGATTAACCAATGGGGAAAATGGAGAAGGTAAGCTCCTACCATAGCAACAGCGACACTGGCAGTAATGCCAAAAACAGCACCTTCTACAGTTTTTTTGGGACTAATATCTGATAATCGCGTTTTCCCGAAGAACTTACCAAACGTATAAGCACCAATATCAGCAGCCCAAATACATAAGAATGTGAGGATAGTCGCGGTTAAACCCGCGGGGAAGGCAGTTAAATTGCCTTGTCCAATATCTTGCCAATTAGATGGCCAATAACCACCTAAAGGTAAATTACTGCTAATAGCATGATCAATTCCTCGTAAGCGGACCCAGTAACTTGGTAAGTAACCGACATAAAACAAACCCATAATAGAAGCGGAAATATCCGCAATGGTGGCTAATTTGGGTTGAAATAGTAAATAAAAACAAATAAGTGTCCCGGCTATGGGCATAATTGCATCAGCTAAACTACCATTCAGGGTACAAATTGCCAGTAGAACTTGACTAACAATCATAGTAGTTTTGACTGAGGGTGTGATGCCGCGAGAACGGACCAAATTAAAATATTCTTGTTGACCTAAAAATACGACAATAGCGATCGCTATCGTAAAATACCAACCCCCTAAGAGGGTTGCAGATAGCGCCATGATAATCGCAATAATTCCACTAATAATTCGAGGCCAGGGCATAGGATAATATTGGGGATTTTAGATTTGGGATTTTGGATGCAACCCAAAACCGAAAACCGAAGGAATTTAATCTAATTTTTCACCACTAAGAATGAAAATGGGATCGGCTGCTACAAAGGTTTGAGAATAGCCCCGTGTTTCTAAGCGATTTACCGCTGACTGGACAACTTCAATATTCCTAACTCTCAACTGAGAAAAGCTTTGAGAAATAGCATACAGACTTTCTAGACTAGCAGCAGTAGCGACTACTCGGCCAGATGTTGGTAAATATTGCCATGCAGCTTGGACAATTTCCTGTATGGCTTTTCCACCTTCAATGCAGATCCGATCAGGTAGTAACTTGATTTGATCTAAGCATTCTGGGGCGCTACCTTCAATTACTTCGACGTTTTTGACTTCAAAGCGATCGCAGTTGCGTCTAATTAGGTTCGCAACATCCTCATCTCTTTCGATAGCAATCACTCGTCCGTGGGGACACAATAAGCTCACCTCTATAGGAATTGTACCTGTTCCTGCGCCAATATCCCACAATACCGAATTCGCTTCTAGTCGCAGTTGGGAAATTATCAGCAATCTTAATTCTCGCTGACTGAGGGGAATACCTGGTAAATTCTCAAATAATTCGTCGGGAATACCTGGGGTAATATAAGGCCAAAGTGGGGAAGGCATAAGCAATTAAAAATTAACAATTAAAATTTAACAATTGGGAAAGGGGAAGATAATTTTGGTAGTTATGCTCATCAATGACATCAGGAAACTGCAATGATGAATAGGGAAATATTAGCTAATCGCTATGAAGTTCAACAACAGCTAGGCAAAAAAGCCGGGAGAAGGACTTTTTTAGCTACTGACTTAGTAACTGGAAAATCGGTAATTGTCAAGTTACTTGCTTTTAGTAATGATTTTGAATGGGATGATCTCAAATTATTTGAGAGAGAAGCTCAAACTTTAAAATCTTTATCACATCCCCATATTCCTGCATACTTAGACTATTTTGAGGTCAATTCCCCTACATATAAAGGATTTGCCCTGGTTCAGACTTATATTTCAGCCCAAACCCTAGAACAATATTTACAAGCTGGGAGGAAATTTACAGAAATTGAAGTTAAAGAAATTGCTAAAGCAGTTTTAGAGATCCTTAAATACTTGCATGAGTTAAATCCACCTGTTGTCCACCGTGATATTAAGCCTAGCAATATTTTATTAGGAGAGCGCTCTGGCAATAGTGTCGGTTTAGTTTATTTAATAGATTTTGGTTCAGTTCAGACAGTCCTAGCAGCAGAAGCAGGGACAAGAACTGTTGTGGGGACTTATGGTTATATGCCACAGGAACAGTTTGGAGGGCGTACTGTTCCCGCTTCTGACCTTTATAGTTTAGGTGCAACCCTAATTTATTTGGTGACAGGGACTAACCCAGCAGATTTACCCCAAAAGGATTTTCGCATTCAATTTCAGCAAGTTGCTAATCTTAGTCCCAATTTCGCTAAGTGGTTGGAGCAAATTACAGAACCCAGTTTAGAAAAGCGGTTTTCTACTGCAACCCAAGCACTCAGAGATTTAAAGCAGCCACAATATGCTGATACGTTTGCTTTAACTGTTGGTAAACCAGCGGGTAGTAAAATTCAATTAACCAAAAATGAAGAGATTTTAGAAATTATTATTCCTCCGGTTGGCTTGCAATGTTTAATGGTATTTGGAGGTTTTTTTGCCATAGCCTGGAATTCTTTTACCTTATTTTGGACTATTGGTGTTTTGTCTGCTCCCTTTCCTACTAATATACTCTTTGCCTTATTTTCATTACCTTTTTGGGGCGCAGGATTTTCGATGATCTATGGTACATTGTACAGTTTATTTGGTAGTACCAAAATACATATAGATTCCCAACAAATTTCTGTGAATTACCAGTTAGGGAAATGGACAATCCCCCGTCGTCGTTCATTTTCTAGAGAAAATATTGATAAATTAGTTTATACACCGAGATATTTTACTAAAGACTCAGATGGAGATAAAACTCAAGTCCCTGCAAAATTGGTAATTTGGGCAGGAGTCGCAAAATTTGAGTTTGATGTTAATACTTTCACCATCAAATCTGAAGCAGAATTAGAATGGTTAGCGAGGGAATTAAGTGATTGGTTAGGGATAGAAATCACCAGTCCTTAGTTTTTAGGGGTTTAGCAATGCTAAACTCAACCCCATTAAAAAAATCCCCCACCTTACGGCAGGGGATTTTTAATTACCTAAAACTAGTAGTCAGGATCAACCGAACTTACCAGCAGTAGAAGCAATGAGGAACGCTGCGTAGGTGAGGATGTAGCCAACAGTGAAGTGAGCTAAACCAACCACGCGAGCTTGAACAATGGAGAGAGCAACGGGCTTGTCCTTCCAGCGAACCAAGTTAGCTAAAGGAGTACGTTCGTGCGCCCAAACCAAGGTTTCAATTAACTCTTGCCAGTAACCTCTCCAAGAGATGAGGAACATGAAACCAGTAGCCCAGACGAGGTGTCCAAAGAGGAACATCCAAGCCCAAACAGACAGGTTATTCATGCCGTAGGGGTTGTAACCGTTAATCAACTGAGCAGAGTTAGCCCAGAGGTAATCACGGAACCAGCCCATCAGGTAGGTAGAGTTTTCGTTGAACTGAGCAACGTTACCTTGCCAAATACCTAGATGTTTCCAGTGCCAGTAGAAGGTTACCCAACCAATGGTATTCAACATCCAGAACATAGACAGGTAGAAAGAGTCCCATGCGGAGATATCGCAAGTACCGCCACGGCCGGGACCGTCGCAGGGGAACGCATAACCGAAGTCCTTTTTATCGGGCATCAGTTTAGAACCACGAGCATCCAAAGCACCCTTAACGAGTACCAAGGTAGTGGTGTGGATAGCCAAAGCGAAAGCGTGGTGAACCAAGAAATCGCCAGGTCCAATGGTCAAGAACAAGGAATTTGTGCCAGAGTTGATGGCATCTAACCAGCCAGACAACCAAACGTTACCAGCATTGGGGTAAGCGGTGTAAGCAATACTGTCGGGGTTAGACAACAGTACATTCAAGCCATACAGAGCTTTACCTTGGGCAGCTTGGATGAATTGAGCAAATACTGGCTCAATCAAGATTTGTTTTTCAGGAGTACCGAACGCAACAACTACGTCGTTGTGAACATATAAACCCAGGGTGTGGAAACCCAAGAAGAGAGATACCCAGCTAAGGTGGGAGATGATCGCTTCTTTGTGTTGTAACATCCGGTCAAGGACGTTACCTTTGTTTTGTTCAGGATCGTAGTCACGAACCCAGAAAATTGCTGCGTGAGCAAAAGCACCAACCATCAAGAAACCAGCGATGTACTGGTGGTGGGTGTACAGTGCTGCCTGTGTGGTGTAATCCTTAGCGATGAACGCATAAGGAGGCAGAGCGTACATATGCTGCGCTACCAAGGAACAGATAGTTCCCAAAGATGCCAAAGCTAATGACAACTGGAAGTGCAGGGAGTTGTTGATAGTGTCGTAAAGACCTTGGTGGGGCAGGTTGAACTGACCTTCGCTCTTGCTACCGGGGATTAAACCGGATTTGGAGTTCAGCATTTCTTTGATGCTGTGACCAATTCCGAAGTTAGTCCGGTACATATGACCAGCGATGATGAACAAAACTGCGATCGCCAAGTGGTGGTGAGCCATGTCAGTCAACCACAAGGATTCTGTTTGGGGGTGGAAACCGCCCAAGAAGGTGAGAATCGCAGTCCCAGCACCAGTGGAAGTACCAAATAACTGGCCAGCGGTGTCAGGGTTTTGAGCGTAAACGCCCCAGTTACCTGTGAAGAAAGGAGTTAAACCTTCTGGATGGGGAGCTACAGTCAAGAAGTTATCCCAGCCGACGTGGATACCACGAGATTCAGGAATAGCAACGTGAACCAAGTGACCTGCCCAAGCGAGAGAACTAACACCGAATAAAGCCGATAAGTGGTGGTTTAGACGGGGTTCAGCACTCTTGAACCAAGAGAGGCTAGGACGGAACTTGGGTTGTAAATGTAACCAACCAGCAAACAGGAACAATGCTGCTAACAGGAGCAAACCAACAGAACCAGTATATAGTTCTGTGTTTGTCCGCATCCCGATGGTGTACCACCAGTGATAAACACCGGAGTAAGCAATGTTTACAGGGTTGCTTGCACCAGCTTGGGTGAAAGCTTCAATTGCAGGCTGACCGAAGTGAGGGTCCCAAATTGCATGGGCAATGGGACGGACGTGCAGGGGATCTTTAATCCACTGTTCAAAGTTACCTTGCCAGGCCACGTGGAACAGGAGGCTGGATGCCCACAGGAAGATGATTGCCAAATGACCGAAGTGCGTAGCGAAAATCTTTTGGTAAAGATTCTCTTCCGTCATGCCATCGTGGCTTTCAAAATCGTTGCCTGTAGCGATCGCATACCAAATCCGACGAGTAGTCGGGTCCTGTGCGAGATCCTGGCTAAATTTTGGAAATTTTGTTGCCATAGGTGTGATCTGTCCTCTGACCTTTAGCCATTATTTGTCAGCAAAATTTTAGATTTTAGATTCTGGATTTTGGATTAAATCTCAAATCCAAAATCCCTACGGGTTCGGCAGTCGCTCATGGGGGAAACCCCCAAGACCGCGCTGCCTCACCAAAATTCCACTGATTCTTATCCTACTGAAAGGATGTGTGCGTGGAAGAATGCCCAAGTGGTAGCAATTCCTCCTAATAGGTAGTGAGCCACACCTACAGCCCGACCTTGAGTGATGCTCAGTGCGCGAGGCTGAATTGTTGGGGCTACTTTCAGTTTATTGTGCGCCCAAACAATGGACTCAATTAATTCTTGCCAGTAGCCACGACCACTGAACAGGAACATTAAGCTGAACGCCCAAATGAAGTGAGCGCCTAAGAACATGAGTCCGTAAGCGGATAACTCAGTTCCGTAGGAGTTAATTACTTGTGTAGCTTGCGCCCACAAGAAGTCACGTAACCAACCGTTGATGGTGATAGCACTTTCTGCAAAGTTGCCACCAGTAATGTGATTTACTGTGCCATCTGCATCTACTGTTCCCCAGACATCAGATTGCATCTTCCAGCTAAAGTGGAAAATTACAATTGATAAGGAGTTATACATCCAGAAGAGTCCGAGGAAGATGTGATCCCAACCGGAAACTTGGCAAGTACCGCCACGACCTGGACCATCGCAAGGGAATCTGAAGCCTAAGTTAGCCTTGTCTGGAATCAGACGAGAACTGCGGGCATACAATACACCTTTGAGCAAGATCAGAACAGTAACGTGAATTGTGAATGCGTGGATGTGGTGAACCATGAAGTCCGCTGTACCCAAAGCAATGGGCATCATTGCGACCTTACCGCCTACAGCTACCAATCCGCCACCAAAAGCATGACTAACTACTTGAAGAGCGTTAGGTGCTGTGTTGCCGGGAGCTAATGTGTGCAGGTTTTGCACCCATTGAGCAAATACTGGTTGCAATTGAATTGCACTGTCGGAGAACATATCCTGGGGACGACCCAAGGCACGCATGGTGTCATTGTGAATGTATAAACCAAAGCTATGGAAGCCTAAGAATATAGATACCCAGTTGAGGTGAGAAATGATAGCGTCACGGTGACGAATCACGCGATCCAATACGTTGTTTTGGTTAACAACAGGATCGTAGTCCCGCACCATGAAGATGGCTGCGTGAGCAGCGCCACCAACAATCAAGAAACCACCGATCCAAATATGGTGAGTGAAGATACACAATTGTGTTGCGTAATCAGTTGCCAAGTAAGGATAGGGAGGCATCGCGTACATATGATGGGCGATGATGATTGTCAAGGAACCCAAGAAAGCTAGGTTAGTAGCTAATTGAGCGTGCCAAGAAGTGGTGAGGTTTTCGTAAAGACCTTTGTGACCTTCGCCAGTGAAAGGACCTTTATGAGCTTCTAGAATATCTTTGATGTTGTGACCGATACCCCAGTTGGTACGGTACATATGACCAGCAACGATGAACAGTACAGCGATCGCTAGGTGGTGATGAGAAATATCAGTCATCCACAAGCCGCCTGTAACTGGGTTTAAACCGCCCTTAAATGTGAGGATATCCGCGTAAGCGCCCCAATTTAAGGTGAAGAAAGGTGTTAAACCACTAGCGAAACCAGGATATAGTTCTGCCATTTTTGCTGTATTAAACAGCAATTCATGAGGCAATGGAATGTCCTTAGCTGCTACACCTGCATCTAACAGATTGTTGATTGGTGCAGAAACGTGAATTAAGTGACCAGCCCATCCTAAAGAACCACAGCCTAACAACACTGATAAGTGATGATTCAGCATTGACTCCACATTTTGGAACCATTCCAATTTAGGAGCGCGTTTGTGGTAGTGGAACCAGCCAGCAAATAAGAACAAGCCTGCTAATACCAAGCCGCCAATTGCAGTTACATATAGCTGGAAGGAGCTAGTGATACCCCAGCCACGCCATACTTGGAACAAGCCAGATGTGATTTGAATGCCGCGGAAACCGCCGCCCATATCACCATTTAAAATGTCTTGACCAACAATAGACCAAACAGTTTGAGCGCTAGGCTTAATGCCTAACGGGTCAGCCAGCCAAGCTTCGTAGTTAGAGAACTTAGCACCGTGGAACAACATCCCGCTCAACCAGATTGTTACTACAGCCAAATGTCCGAAGTGAGCGGCGAATATCTTGCGGGAGATGTCTTCTAAATCGCTTGTATGTGTATCAAAATCATGGGCGAGGGCATGGAGATCCCAAATCCAGGTTGTGGTTTTTGGGCCTCTCGATAAGGATCTGTCGAAATGTCCTGGCTTTGCCCATTTTTCAAATGAGGTAGGAACCGGATCATTGTCAACGATCACTCTTGCTTTTTTTTCCTCTCGCTCCGGAGGACTAATCGTCATTCGACCTCCTCTCTATAAGGAATTGGGAATCATGAATACCACCTAGAATAACACAGTCGCTGTTTTCAGATTGCTCTTGTCCAGCGATGCGGTTGCCGTGTGGAAAAGAAAAGTTGTTTCTGTTGAATTATAGAGTCAGAACTTGCACATTGTTATAGACCTGTTAACAATAATTAAACATAGCCAAGTTTATGGTCTAATTTACGTTACCAGTTCCTATACATTGTTCAAATGTCAATAGACTCTTCATTTAATTTACAAAGAACAACAATTTGCAAAACTGATGATTTATACGGAAATCGGCTTAAACCCTTGCTGTTTAGCTACTTTTACCCAAAATTAGCGGTCTATAAGCAAATTATTTTCCCGGGATTAAGTCAAAAAAATCACTTATTTGGTATTTTAATCAAAGAAAAGTAAGTAGATTTATAACTTTGGTCATAGATTTATGCTCTTAATCCATAGTCCATGAGTCATAATTTGCGCCACAATGATTGCGTCAATTGTTAAAAACTATTAAGGAATAAAAACATGAACACTGGGTGCAGAAAATTTTTTGAGTTACTTTTCTCAAATAGATTCCCAATTATTAAATGGGTTGTCACATTAGTGCTAGTTGTAAATTTGAGTAGTTGCGCTGAAGCAGCAAATAGTCAGGAAATATCTATCAATCCCTTCATGAAAGCGTCCCCAGCTTCAGAAATTTCTGGGACATTTTCCGAAACCGCACCACCAAATGTTATCCAAGCATTGCGTCCCAGTTTGGAGGGTTATCAACCCCAAGTCAGCATCCTCAGTCCCCAGGTAGATGAAATTCTTCAAGACAATATAGTTAAAGTAAAGTTACAAGTTAAGGACTTACCGATATTTAAAGACCCTCAATGGCAACTTGGACCTCATTTGCACCTAATTTTAGACAATCAGCCCTATATAGCTGTTTACGATGTAAATCAGCCGGTGGTATTGTCAGACTTATCCCCTGGTACGCATACTCTTCGCGTTTTTGCTTCTCGTCCGTGGCATGAAAGTTTTAAAAATGAAGGTGCTTATACTCAAACCACATTTCACGTCTTGACGAAAACCGAGGAAAACAACCCAGATTCTAAATTACCGTTACTTACTTATAGTCGTCCCAATGGTGGTTATGGTGCAGAACCCATTATGCTGGATTTTTACCTAACTAATGCACCATTGCATAGTCTCGCTGAAACTAATCCTGAAGATACAATGAGCAATTGGCGCATTCGGAGTACAGTTAATGGTGAAAGCTTTATTCTTGATCGTTGGCAACCTATTTATCTCAAAGGGTTTAAACCTGGTAAAACTTGGGTAAAACTGGAATTCCTCGATAATCAAGGACAACCTGTGAAAAATGCCTTTAATACCAGTATCAGATTAATTAATTATCAACCCAATGGTCAAGATACTTTATCCAAAATTGTCAGAGGGGAATTGACAGCAGATGAAGTCCGTGGCATTGTAGACCCAACTTATACTGCTAAAATTCCAGCTACTGAGGCTACACCAACTCCAGCAACGAAAGTAGAGAAACAGCCAATTCCTGAAGTTAAAGTTCCTGAAGTTAAAGTTCCTGAAGTTACACCAACTCCAGCAACGAAAGTAGAGAAACAGCCAATTCCTGAAGTTAAAGTTCCTGAATTTACACCAACTCCAGCAACGAAAGTAGAGAAACAACCAGTTCCCGAAGTTAAAATTCCTGAAGTTAAATCAACTCCCGTTGCGTCTCCCCCAGTAGCAGCAGAAGCAAAAGTCACGGAAACAGAGGAATCAAATTTACCTACCCAGACAATGGAAAATCCTAAATCTCAATTTCAAGAGTAATTAACTAAAAATACTCAGTTGCAAACTTTGAGATAAAGTTTCCATTAGTGCCAAACCAGCTACAGGATTACCTACAATGTCTAAAGCAGGACTGTAGCTGGCGATCGCTCCCTGATTTGGTATGATGGCCACAAGTCCACCACCAATACCTGACTTTATTGGTAAACCAATTTTCACAGCATACTCAGCGGAAGCTTCATATAAACCGCAAGTTAACATCACCGCATTCACAATTTGACGGTGTTGATTTTTGATCACCTCGCTTTTGCAAGCTAATACTTTTCCTAACTTCGCTAAATCTTCCACTGTCCCAGATATACAACATATTTGCTCATAAACATCAAGAGATAATTCAATATTATTTAAATGTCCAGCTTCGTAGAGATAGTTAGTAATATCTATATTTGTCTGAGAACTACTAGCACGGACTGAAGCTAGAATATTTGCATCTATATATAATTGAGTATCTGCTAATTTATTTAACCATTCACAAAACAATTGTGTACATTCATTTCCATCTTTTCCTGGCAACTTATCAGCGAGAGTAATAGCACCACTATTAATCATGGGGTTGCGAGGATATCCATTATCTGCTATTAATTGCACTAAAGAATTAAAAGGCGCGTCCGAGGATTTAACCCCAACCCATTGCAAAACCTGTTTTACTCCGTAATATTCGAGCAGGTATAGTAGAGAAAATGGCTTTATCACACTCATAAATGGAAATACACAAGCTGTATCTCCTAAACTGTAATTTTCTCCTGGTTCGCAACTTATATGAACAGCAAAACGGTTAGGATTAACAATAGCTAATTGAGGAATGCGTTCAATAACTTTTCCCTGTGCTGCTTGGGTTTTTGATTGTTCTACCCAGCTAGATAAATTATGTATATTAATGCTTTTTATTCCTAGCACAAGCCGAAACCTCAAATTAAAACATAATCTGGATTATATCTTAATGAGTATTTACTCTAACCTTTCATGTAACTAATTTTAAATAAAAAGCCGAAAATTTACGTGATATTAGCAATTACGGGTAATTGGTAAAAGGCAATAAAAAGATAAATGTTCCCTGTTCCCTGTTCCCTGTTCCCTGTTCTTAGGTAAGATAGACTGATTAACAACCAAGTTGTCGGAAAAGATAAATTGGTTTATTTCCCTAATAACAAGGTTTTTAACAGTACATGAACAAAAGATTTATTTTAACTTTAATTTCTAGCCCCGTATTGTTCACATCCATGTTATCTATGGTGATGATGGCTAGACCTGCTCATGCTAGTCAAACAATTGACGCTACTGGGACTCATCTATCTTGCGTCATGTCTCCCCATTCTGCAACTCCGAAAAAGGTATGTATACAGGTAAGTAATACTTCTCCTGCTGTTGCAAAAGAACCCATGCAAATAGCACAAGTAGATACAAATAATCCCAAAGAACTAGAATTTTCTGATGCTGAAAGTGATTTAGCTATCAAGCTATTTGGCTGTGATTGCCCTGTTTGTATCAATGCTGCTCGGCAATTGAATGGTTCAGCGCCTTTACCAGTATAGAAGGAAAGGGCAAACAGCAGGAAGCGGGGGAAGAATTTTCTTCTTCTTCTTCTTTCTAAACTCCTGACTCCTGACTCCTATTCCCTAATAATACTTCTCGAATTATTTCCGTTGGTACTTCGTCGGTAACTTTGACTGCACCAATTTGGGTTGGTAATACAAAGCGGACTTTACCAGATTTAACTTTTTTGTCCAATTGCAAAGCATCAATAAGAGCTTCAATATCTAAATCTGCGGGTATTTGGGTGGGTAAACCTGCTTTCTTGATTAAGGCGTTTTGACGTTCTGCGTCTGCTTGTGACCAAAGTTCTGATTTTACAGCAATGTCTCCCGCTGCTACCATACCAATACCGACAGCTTCACCATGTTTGAATAAACGGTATTCGGTGAGGCTTTCTACTGCATGACCGATAGTATGACCATAATTTAAAATTGCTCTGATTCCAGATTCTTTTTCATCTTTGCCGACAACATCTGCCTTTGCTTGACAGGAATGAGTTAATATGCTGTTTATCAGGTCGGATTTTACATAGCGGAGTTGATCAAGGTGTTTGCTTGCTGTTAGTTGAGTAAACAGTTCGGTGTCCCAAATGATCCCGTATTTGATCACCTCTGCCATTCCTGCTCGAAATTCCCGTGCTGGAAGGGTTTTTAAGACTTCTGGGTCAATTAAAACTAGACTGGGTTGATGAAATGCACCAATCAAGTTTTTACCGTGGGGATGATTTACGCCGGTTTTGCCACCAATAGCTGAATCTACCATTGCTAAGAGACTGGTAGGAACTTGCACGACATTGATGCCTCTGAGCCATGTAGCGGCAGCAAAGCCTGTCATATCACCAATTACCCCTCCTCCCAAGGCAACCATTGTTGAGGAGCGTTCTAGGCGATTTTCCAGGGCGATGTCGTAGAGTTTTTGAATGGAGTTGAGGGTTTTATAGCGTTCACCGGGGGGGAGGTTGTAGCTGACAACTTCAAAACCGGCATTTTGCAAGGATGCGATCGCTCTTTCGCCATAGTATTTAAATATCATGGGGTTGGAAACTAGCAATACTTTTTTACTTAGTTTCAAACTCGCCATTTGTTCACCTAGTTGATCTAAACTCCCAGGTGCAATGGTAATATCATAAGATTTTTCTGGTATATCTACTTTAATTACAGAACTCATAAAAATACCCGGTAAGTGGGAAACTCAGACACTTCAGTGCTGAGAGGGAAACGACTCGTGCGGTTTTAACCGCCTTGAATATTTTTTCATTACCGCCTTGGAGTTGGTAAATTCGGTGTACTTTTGTAATGTACTTTCAACGGGACAATTACCGATTCAAATTTCCCAACTCTGTACGCATAATGTGTTGCTCCGAAGAGCCTCCCATTTCTGGGGTAATGTTAGCTTCGTCAATGTTTTAAGAGCTTTTTAGACTTGCAACACTGTTTCAGTGACTTTAAAACTGTTTAATTGCAAATGACAGAGCAGGGAACTAGCTACGCATTCCAGGGTGTCGTGACTCAAAAAACGTAGTCAGTTAAGACTTAGACTGGTCAGTACAGCTTGCAATTTCTTACAAGCTCAGTCCCTTTAGGGCTGAGTTACTGACTCCCTAACCCTAATATAATCACTCGTCTGGGTATTTTACCCCAAGTTGACAACCTCTTTTCTATTCCCTGTTCCCTTTCATAATTATTGATGATTGAATAGAAATAAGTAACTAATCTGGAGCAAAACAAATGGCTGTAGTTGAATATATTGTCTTTCTAGGCGTGTTTATGGGTGTAGCTGTAGGCCTATTATTTGGTCTACGCGGAGCTAAGATAATCTAACCCTACAATTAGACGCTAATTAAACCCACTTTATGTGGGTTTAGGTATCGGTTTCAATCAGATTATCAAATGTCTATTTACTACTTTGCTGTTTGATTGCAAGTTTTCACCACTTCAATCTCTAACTCAAGTATCCGAGCAACTTTTTCTACAGTTAGTCCCTCATTTAATAAACCAATTCTCAATTATCAGATCCTCAAAATCCTGAAAATCTGCCACATTATTTGTTACTAAAATCAAGTCATTGCAGAAGGCAATACTGGCAATTTGTCCATCAATAAAAGCAGGTGTTTTACCAATTTTCGATAATCTAGCTCTTTCCTGTGCGTGCCATTTTGCAGCTTTGAGATCATAATCAAACACAGGCAAATCTAACACAGAATCTTGAATGTATTTCCATAAAGAATCCTTGCGTTTAGATGCTGGTAAACGCCAACAGCCATAAAGGATTTCATGAACAACAAGACTTGCTACTGCTACCTCTGAACGATAGCGATTTAATTGATCTAAAACCTGAGTATTGGGAATTGGCCGACTCGGTTCTGAGATAATATTAGAGTCTAGTAAAAAGCGAACTGTCATAAATCAATCTCGCGTCCTGGACTACGATCTCTAAGATCTGCAAAATCTTCATCTGTAAATTCAATTCCTTCTCTTTCAATTGTTTCTCGAAACCTTAAAACCCCTTCCCAAAAGCTATCTCCTTTATTCTGTAATGGTTTTTCCTGTACTTGTTCTTTTATTTGTGACAGTTTATGTTTGAGAAATTGAATAAAATCTAAAACTTCTTGTTGTTTATCGGTTGGTAACTCTCGCAGATTTTCTAAAACTGCTTGTTCAATGGTCATTGTTTCACCTCTACTACTAGGCTATAATTCTATTGTAAATGACATCAGCATTAATTTTTATTTTCTCCTCCATTGTTGATATCAATTCCTAATATTGCAAATTGTTGATTTATCCAATCTGTAGCTGTTGCTTCATCGGTTTCAATGGCTTTTTCTACTCCTATTTTAGCAATTTCTAGAAGTTGTTTGGATTTTTGTTTTAAATCAAAACTTTCCAGAAATGAGAGAAATCTTTTTAATTAATCATTTGCCATTCACGAGCATCTACAAATAAGGATAAATGTTTAACATTGGTAGTAGCAACAATTACTTGATCTCCATTTAATTCTTCTATTTTTGCTTGTGCTGCTAAAATAACATCACCATCAAGAGATTTAGGATCAGCAGTTGGTTTTCCTGTGTTTCTAATTTCTGCCCAAAATTGTGCTGCTAAAAGCATGGTAGCAGTAGTAATAGGCAAGTAAGTAATCGCTTGCTTGAGTTGATCTAAACGTTTAATTCCTTTTGTTTTTCCCGCTCTTAACAGTTCTCGTCTTACTTCATAATCAGCAATTTCTGGTAAAATTATTTGATAACTTTTTAAGGGTAATTCATCTAACCATTCTTTACACTCCTGACAATTAGAATTAGAACTTTTAGGATTTGTTACCATTCCTAAAATATTTGTATCGAGGAAAATCAATTTATTCATATAAATTCAGCTTAATCTTAAAAAGGATTATCATCAATTTCTTGTTTTTGCCGCAAATATTCCCAAGTTTCCGTTTGTTCTTCTTGTTCTCCTTCTTCTAACCACTCTTTGGTTAATTCTTTGAGTAATTGATGTTGTTGATTTAAAATTTGTTGTTGTGCGTCTATTTCTAGGTGAGAATGGTGAAAAATCTCAGGTTTAAAAGTAACACTTTCTCGAAATACTCGCATCATTTGTAGTAAATTCGGCCAGTATTCTTTAGGTGTTGCTTGAATTTCTCGTAAAATTTCTATGAGATGATTTTCTTTGGTAGTGTTACTTAATTCTGGTTTATTGATTAAATCGGATTGAGACATAATTATTTATTCCTCATAATGTTGATAAAGCGTAATTAGGGGGTGCTGAAAAAGTTGTCTGTGAGGGCTAGGAGTCAGGAGTCAGGAGTCAGGAGTCAGGAGTCAGGAGGAAGAATTAGAAGAAGAGAAGAATAGTATTGAATCTGGTCAAGTGATAGGTTTTTGCTGATTTCAACCCTTATTCCTTGCACCTGATTCACCTTTTTTACCTTCAAACTCTTGATATATCTCAGTTCTAGGTTTATTCAGCAGCCCCTAATTAGTCATGGGAATCCTATCTTTATATTATGACAAAATTTGCCGTGATAGTAAGCTGTTAAATTGATCAGGGAAAATATATATAAATATTATACAACAGGAAATTAACTGATGATGCTTTTGATATCAATTCCTAATATTGCCAATTGCTGATTTATCCAATCTGTAGCTGTTGCTTCATCGGTTTCAATGGCTTTTTCTACTCCTATTTTAGCAATTTCTAGGAGTTGTTTGGATTTTTACTTTAAATCAAAACTTTCGAGCAATTTTGAATTAATATGGGTAACTAAATATTAGGCAGTGAGTTAATAATCTCTACAGCCTTAATTGCTGAAGTGTCTGGCTGAAAACCAAGATGTGAGTTGAGAAGCTTTAAAGGACCTTTATTAAATTGAGGACAAGCTTCAATACGAGCGAAGATATCTATAATAATTTCCTGATAATCTTCAATTAACACAGGAAGATGACCCTTATGTGCTGAAATATCAAAAGTAAATTCTTCCTCGGAGTTATAAAAAAAGTTGCAGCCATTTGCATCTTTTCCTACCCATCCAACAAGATCGCTGAACTTTCTCCAGATACTTTGATTGAATATACCATCAGGCTTGCCACCAACGCTTAAATAAATTTCTTTTTGGATGCTGAATCCAAATTTACCATTGCTATGTTCTACCCACAATTTGTCAATTTTGTAGAGGTCTGTGCATGGAAAATCTTTTACGTCTTCCTTGGTCAATTGATCCCCCTGAGTTTTACCTACAGCATTGAGCATAAGTTTATAAGTCAGATAATTAGCATTTTCCCAAGCATCTTCCCATTTACTTTCTGATAATAGTTCAGTGAGTTCTCTATAGTCTATGCCTTCTGAGCTAATACTATCTGCATGAGGTGGTTGTTGAGGAGTTTTGGTGAGTGATTTAGGCTGAGTTATTATAGACTGTGACTCTGGGTCTCTTCCAGTAATAGCAGAAATCAGTTTGTTCATTGGGTTAAGTTCTTCTTTACGAAAATCACAATAATGAAAGTCTTTAAATTCTGGATAACTGTTTTTTACGGTATTTATTATTCCCTCTCCTGTGTTGCGTAGGATAACTAAGCCTGTTTGAATTTCAGAGTTTTTTGGCAAAACTTCTTTTAAAAAGAAATCAATTTCTTCGTGTTGTATTGGTCCTATACCATTATTACTAATAAAGACAAGGAAAGCTTTAACTTCACTAATATGATCTTGGAGTTGTTTTTTCCATTTTTTAAATGCTATTAAGTTATCCTCATCATAAAACGTTTTGATTCCTTGACTTTGCAAAATGCTTTTAATTTTTCCTACCTCTGGCTTGTCTTTGCTATTGTGGCAAATAAAAACATCATATTTTTCCATTTTATTCCTCCACACCTGCAATAATCGCCAACGCCTTCGCATACTGTTCCAAACCACCTCGCAAAGCAGCCAACTCACTTCGCAATTTTGATTCTTCTGACCAACTTACCTCATGTTCCTTGGGACTCACCCCTATAGGTCGTCTTGCTTCCCAAGCCTGTAACACAGGATGCCATTTAGCTAAAAATGGTCTTAACCCATTATTCAGCACCGCAATAGCAATACCCCCGACTGAGTTTTTAGAAGCACCCACATCAAATCCAGCAGCTTTGAGAACTTCACGGGTAGTTCCGAATAAACTATACAGAGAGTTCAACGCTTCTCGCACTAACCCCTGGTCAACTTCTAAAGACTGGACAGCAATACGCGTTACCAGTTCCACATATAACGACCAAGCGGCTTTTCGTTCCGTTGTGTCAGCTTCCCATTCCGCAGAACCTATACCAAAGGGAAGACTAATAGATACTTTTTTTAATTTTGCGGGATCATGCTTGGGCATAAAAAGCAACGTTAATAAAATCAGTAATTTGTTAAGGGACTTCCAAATAAAAAAATACTCAACCACCTAACACAAAAATCTCTCAAACCCTTATTCCTCTGTGTCCTCTGCGCCTCTGTGGTTCGTTAATCAGGATAATTTATTTCTTGGAAGTCCCTAAATCTAATTATATTGTCTTTTTAGGCATCCTAGCCCTAAAATTTGGAATAAAGACCAAATATTCTGGCAATTACCACCCAGGGCTATTTCGTTCTAGATACAACCCGCAACCCACTTTATTATTAATAAGAAATTGTTTAATTAAATCAATTCTAAACTGACCCTATCTTCACCATAATTAGCGACTAAAACAAACAACTTCAACCATCGAGAACCCAGTAAAATTTCCTGTATTTCATCTCCAGCAAATACAGGGATTTCCCACTCTTGACCATCTATAATTACCCTACCATGATAAACATCAAAATCAGTTTCTCCTTGAGCAGTTCTTAATTTATCTTGACCTAAAAAATTCCAATCAAGACTTTGTACATC
Organism: Dolichospermum sp. UHCC 0406; assembly: GCF_009712025.1. Taxonomy (NCBI): domain Bacteria; kingdom Bacillati; phylum Cyanobacteriota; class Cyanophyceae; order Nostocales; family Aphanizomenonaceae; genus Dolichospermum; species Dolichospermum sp. UHCC 0406. Next base: position 36,838 of record NZ_VILA01000008.1, on the reverse strand, counting down.
TTGTTTATTCATGGCTAAAAATTCAGTAAATCCTGTATCTAACATTGTTTCTACAGGAAAACTGAAATTATCCCCACCAATTAAATCAATTTCAAAATAAACTTGTCCATTTTCTCCAAATCTGCCCTCTATCTTATGCTGCCACTAACTCCCGTTTCATTAATGCCATAAATATGATGAATAACATGAGGATACTTTTCTCTGGCCATTTTACTGGCTACTTCCTTATCTTGATCAATAAAATAATCACCGCTGTCAGGTTCAATAGCAATATACCAACCAGAATATTTATCTAATATTTCTGGTTTTAAACGCTCAAAAATTACCCAACAACGATCAGAAAATGCCTTTCTTCTAGCTCTATCTTCAGCTTTTTGTTCATCAGTCCACTGAATTTCGGGAAATACTCGACCACGACGGACAACTCTTTGGGGTGTGGATTGTGTCATCTTCATCACTTGCTTAAAATTCATCCTAAATTCTAGCATATTCGAGTCCTCTCCCAGTCAGGGAGAGGTAATTTTCAATTGTTATATCATCGCTGGAGTTGGTGTTTTTTCCTGCTTTTGGAAGGGGGGACGCATTTCCAAACCTAGCAAGTTCAACATTTCTCTATCTGCATCATAATCAGGACAGGGAGTAGTCACCGTCAACATTTTATTATCATCGCTGGAGAAGATGGAATTTGCACCAGCCATGAAGCATAAAGCCTGTTCTACTTGGGAAAGTCTCGCCCTACCTGCACTCAAACGCACGTCAGATTTAGGCATAATAATTCTAGCAGTCGCAATCATCCGCACTACATCCCAAATAGGCACATCTGGTTGATTTTCTAAAGGTGTACCGGGAACTTGAGAAAGAATATTGATGGGTACAGATTCGGGGTGAGGCTGTAAATTTGAGAGAGTATGTAACATTCCGACTCTATCGCTAATATTTTCCCCTAAACCGAGAATACCGCCCGAACATACGGTAACATTAGTTTGGCGAACATTGGCAATTGTATTTAGGCGATCGCTATAAGTTCGAGTCGTAATCACTGTGCTGTAGTATTCCTCAGAAGTGTCGAGATTATGGTTATAAGCATATAATCCCGCATCCTCTAACCGCTTGGCTTGGTTTTCTGTCAACATTCCCAAGGTACAGCATACCTCTAAACCCATGCCAGTTACGTCCTTAACCATATCCAGAACTTCCTCAAATTGGGAATTATCCCGAACTTCTCGCCAAGCAGCACCCATACAAACGCGACTTATACCGCTTTCTTTAGCTGTTTTGGCAATATTTATCACCGTTTCTTTTTCTAACAGTGCTTCGGGTTTTACCTCGGTTTTGTAACGGGAAGATTGAGCGCAGTAACCGCAATCTTCTGGACAAGCACCGGTTTTAATAGAGATAAGCTTACAAACTTGTATTTGTTGCGGTTGATGATATTGACGATGCACTGTAGCAGCTTGATAAATTAGCTCTAGAAACGGTGTATTATATATTGTCAATATCTCTGTTGGTTGCCAATTGTAGCGTATTCCCACCGTAATTATCCTTTTTGCAGTCTTTTGGTTTAATGTTCAAATTAGTATAGCTGATACAAAATATTTAAATTTGAGGATATGACATCAGAGCCACCAATTCTGACAAGCGATCGCCTAATATTAAGAATGGCAGTGATGGAGGATATTCCCTACATACTCAAATATTTTACGGAAAATAAAGAATATCTTACGCCATTTTATCCTCAATGGGATGAAAATTTTTTTACTCACGATTATTGGGAGTATCAAGTAGAAACGAGTTTCTGGGAATTTGTGAACAACTATTCATTAAAACTATTTATTTATCGGAAACACCAGCCTAGAAAAGTTATGGGAACAGCTAATTTTAGCAACTTTGTCTATAGTGCTGCTCAATTTTGTCAATTAGGATACAGTTTAGCAGAATCAGCACAAGGTTATGGTTACATGACAGAAGCCTTGTCTATTTCCACTAAGTATGTTTTTCAAGAATTAAATCTGCACCGCATTATGGCTAATTATATGCCCCATAATCGCCGCAGTGGTAATGTTCTTAAAAGGGCTGGTTTTGTAGTTGAAGGATATGCTAGAGACTATTTAATGATTAATGGTAAATGGGAAGATCATATTTTTACAAGTTTAACAAATCCCCACTGGCGACCAAATTTATAGTATTTTAGATCCCCGACTTCTTGGAGAAGTCGGGGATCTGAAGATAATTATGGGAAAATAAATTATGTCAATATATAATAATCGCGTGGCTATTTTGGCGACAATGCACAATAAAGAAAAAGTAATTTCTCCTTTATTGAAAGAACATTTAGGAATTAATTTGATAGTTCCTCAAGGCTTAAATACTGATGTTTTTGGAACTTTTACTAGAGAAATTAAACGTCCAGATACACAAATTATTACTGCTAGGTTAAAAGCTAAAAAAGCCTTGGAAATGGATGATGAAAAAATAGCCATCGCTAGTGAAGGAAGTTTTGCACCTCATCCCCTAATTCCCTATATTTATGCTAACCGAGAAATCATTATTTTTCTGGATCAAGAAAATGATTTAGAAATTATTGGTGAATTATTTTCCATAGAAACTAATTTTAATCATCAAACTATATCTAGTTTAGAAGAAGCTGAAGAATTTGCTCAAAAAGTTGGTTTTCCTGAACATGGTTTAGTAATTTCATTTGCTAATATATCCACAGGAAAAACAGAATCTATTAAAGGTATTACCAGCCAAGAAAACCTAATCAATTCAGTAGAAACTGCCATAAAAAACACAAATGGTAAATTTCATATAGAAACAGATATGAGAGCAATGTATAATCCTACCAGGATGAAAAATATTGCCTTTGCTACTCAAGACTTAATTAATAAAATTAATAGTTTATGTCCCCAATGTAATACTCCTGGTTTTATGATTAATCAAAAAATCCCTGGACTACCTTGTGAACTTTGTCATCAGCCAACTTCATTAATTAAAGCAGTAATTTTTCAATGTCAAAAATGCGGTTTTACCCAACAACAATTATTTCCTAACAATCAAGAATTTGCTGATCCTAGTTTATGTGAATATTGTAATCCTTAAAGCCGCAATTTTTTGAAGAAGTCGGGGATCTATTTTTTATTTATCATTCTCAAGAAGATATATTATTTTTATAAGCTCGTGATAGCGCAGCGTGACGTTAGCCATTTTTGACAATTTAACTAGCAACTTACGTTAAATTAGCAAGATGGTGAGCTTTTTTGTCTATCATTAAATAAATATCAATTAAGCCTAATTATAATGACTCTGGATGAAACTCTCAATCATACTCATGCTACTAATCCCTTACTTACCCTCAACTATGAACCAGCCCTAGAATCTCTAGGTAATGACTACTATGATCAAGTTGTAGCCGAGGAATTTCCCCAACTTATGTTACGCTGGCGCAATGACGCACTACTGCCACGCTTAGGAGTTGCGCCCCAAGTAGTTAAAGACGAAGATTTTATTAACGCTTTTGGTAAATTTGAGGGAAGAGAACCGCTGTTAGCACTACGTTATCACGGTTATCAATTTGGACAATATAACCCCCAATTAGGTGACGGTAGAGGCTTTCTCTATGGACAAGTGCGGGGTATTGATGGGGAATTATACGATTTTGGCACAAAAGGTTCGGGAAGAACCCCCTACTCTCGCGGTGGTGACGGAATGCTAACACTTAAAGGAGGAGTGCGGGAAGTTCTCGCCGCTGAAGCACTTCATAGTTTAGGTGTTCGTACTTCTCGGTGTCTGAGTATGATTGAAACGGGTTTGGGTTTGTGGCGCGGTGATGAACCTTCTCCAACTCGTTCTTCTGTCATGATTCGCATGAGTAAATCTCATATCCGTTTTGGTACTTTTGAACGATTAAACTATTTCAAACGACATGATTTAACTCAAAAACTGTTAGATCATGTAATTGAACAGTATTACCCGCATTTGCAAGCTGAAAATGATAAATATGCTTTATTTTATGCCGAATTAGTGCAGCGTGTTGCTGAATTAGTAGCCCAATGGATGGCAGCGGGTTTTTGTCATGCGGTTTTGAATACTGATAATATGTCAATTACCGGGGAAAGTTTTGACTATGGACCCTATGCCTTTATTCCTACTTACGATCTCCAATTTACGGCGGCATATTTCGATTATTATAAACGTTATTGTTACAGTCAACAACCAGGGATTTGCAAATTAAATTTAGAGCTTTTGCAAGAACCTTTAAAGGCGATAATTCACCAAGGTGATTTGGATATTGCTTTATCCAAGTTTGCTGAATATTACCAGGCTGAATATCGAGCTTTGATGTTGAAAAAATTGGGTTTTGAAGATTTACAATTAGCGGAAGCTGATGAATTTTTGCGGTTAACTATTACCTTTTTACATGATAGTCAAGTTGGTTATCATCAATTCTTTGCTGATATAGCTGCTACCTTTTCTAGTAAATGGCGAGATGATCCAGCTTTTGTGATGAATGGTTCTGAAATTAGCCCCGCATTAGGAAAATCACCCACTTTTGATAATTGGTGTTTCCTCTATCATAAAATTCTCAATCATTTTGATCCTGAACAAATGGATAAAATTCACCAAACTTTGATTGAAGCTAATCCCAAAACAGCTTTATTAAGACCTGTGATTGAGTCTGTTTGGGAACGAATCACTGAAGATGATAATTGGCAACCTTTTTATGATTTAGTGGAAACACTGCAAACAGGAAAGTAGTTTGTCAGTAGGGGCGGGGTTTCCTCGCCCATGAGTCAGGAAATTCGCCTTTTTAATCGCAAGTATTTAACAGGAAATAATATGATAAACAAAAAACTAATTGACTATACAATTATTTTACGCCCCGATGATAATGGAACATTTGTTGCTTACGTTCCAGCAATTAAAGGATGTCATGCGTGGGGAAAAACCCATGAAGAAGCTCGTTCAGAGTTAAACCATGTTTTTGAAATGATATCAGCAGAATATTTAGAGGCTGGTAAATCCTTACCTAATGATATTGAGGTAACTATTGCTTATGCCAGCTAAAGCCAAAACTTTAGAAAAAGTTGCCAAAAAATTAGGCTTTGAGAAAATTCGTCAAAAAGGTAGTCATGCTCGCTGGAAGCATCCCGATGGTCGCGCAACAACTATTCCTATTCATGGAAATGCTGAAATCGGCGGTTGGCTATTCCAGGAAATTCTTAACCAATTAGAAATCACAGAAGATGAATTTAATAATCTTAGATAGTTTTTCTGATTTTCCCAAAACTATGATCACTATTAATTTCAATTACTAAATCAACAGATGATGATTGAATTAAGGGATTAATGAATAATTCTGGATGTAAAGAACGCCAAAAATAATTTACAAATTCTTCTATTTCTGCGTCACTCATTCCTGATTTACCAGCAGCAATCATTTGTCTTTCTGCTTGCTTGCGCCATGCTAAAGAATAACGGTAATCTGTGGGATAAAGAACTATTAAACTATCTAATCTTTCCCACAGTGGTAAATAATCTTTTAGCTGATTATTCATATCAGAGGCAAATTGTTTATCTACGTCTGTAAGAATAGGTGGTGGTGGAGTTAATAACACTTTAGGAGGAATTGGTTTTACGCCCACAAACCAGCCTTCAAACAGAACAATATCTATAGGATTTGTGATAACTTCAGGAGTAGTGCGATCGCCTGCACCCCCATGAGCAGATTTATCAAATCTAGGAACTATCACAGGACTCTTGCCTTGGTGAATCTGATCGAGTACAATTAAAGCTAGGTGAATATCGTGGGTTCCGGGCGGACCGCGCCAAACTAACCGGGAATCTTGCTGTAATAAAGCCAAACGCTCGCTATAAGTTTTGTACAAGTCATCCAAAGACAAACTTAACGTCCGATATCCTAACTGCTGGAGAATCAAACCCAGTATCTGGGACATTGTAGTTTTACCAGTTCCTTGTGCGCCTAAAATTCCCTGGACAAAAGGTTTCCCTAACTGTTGACGTTGTGCTGCAATTTGGATTCCCAAGGGTAGCCATAAATCCCACAATACCTGTAACACTTCGACAAGCTCAGTGCATCGCACTTCTGGGGGTTGAATTTTTAGGGTAGTTTGACAAAATTGACTAAAATTAGGGAAAACTAACTTCAGTAAATCCCCTCTCTTTTGGATAACTTCAGCCACATTATCAGAAGTAATATTAAACACCTTAGCTCGCAAAGGATCTGCCAATGCTGCGGCTTGTGCTGACACTTGCCAAGATGTGTCCGTTGTTAAAATTTGACTCAACCATTCACTACTCATAAAATCACGAACCCAGTTTTAACGCTTCTAGAAATAGACTGTAGATAAAACCAACCTTGAGATAGTTGAGTATTTCTACCCAAAATGCTTGGCGAACAAAAAAACTCCGACTGTAAAATATTCTACTGGTAATTTCGGTCAGTAGCACTAAAAATCCAGCAACCACAATGTCTAATTCTGCCTTTTGTCCAGCGGTTGTTGATACTGCTGATCCCAAAAAAAAGCCAAACAAAAAACTAATTAGTATTAGCGATAACCGCCGCCAAGGATTCAGAAACCATTCACTCAAGCTACTGAAAATTGTTTCTAATAGGTTGTTCAAGCGAGTATTTTGCATGGGAATAGGGAACAGAAAAAGTCGTTTTGACTTGATGAAACTGGATAATTTATTTTGGAGAACCTAAGTAAACCACTCTAATTACGGTTGGGGATCATTTGTAACCATCGGGTTTAGCTTACAAAAAATCTTATTTCTAAAGCTATATCATTATGAAAAACTTCCTTGATCGGTATGGTAACTTCATTATCAGTCTTTCTGCCTTAGGATTCATGGGGATCATGACAGGATGCTTAGATATGCGGATATCTTTTCAGTCTACAAATCCAGAAACAACCCCATCTATGATGACAAATAGTGGTAAAAATGGGGATGAAATTAACTTAGATAGTACACCAAGTGACTCAGTAGAATCAAGTCCGCAAAAAAATCAGTCCACAGTTGTAGCCTATCAGGTTAACTCTGATAGTAAAAACAAGGCTGCTGGATTGCTTCGCATTAGCAACAAAACTACTCAACCTGTCCGTCTAGCATTGTTAGCTAGACAATCATCCCTCAAAAGTGCGACTGCGAATAAATCTAAATCTGATATTCCGGCTCATTGGGATTTTGCTCCTGAAGAAGGAAGTGAGAGCGGGTTAGTTTTATCTTTACCTCAAGCTAATTTAAGACTTGAGAAAGGTGATATTTTGGTGGCTTTTGCTCAAGATGGTTCTCGACGTTATTGGGGTCCCTATGTTGTGGGAGAAACTTCCTCTCCCCAATGGAATCCGCAAACTCAAGAATGGCAGTTAGTGTTACAAAATAGGTGATATTGGAGAATTCAGGAGTCAGGAGTTCAGGAGTCAGGAGTCAGGAGTTCAGGAGTCAGGAGTCAGGAGTCAGGAGTCAGGAGTTCAGGAGTTCAGGAGTTCAGGAGGAAGAAGGAAGGAGTTCAGGAGGAAGAAGGAAGGAGTTCAGGAGTTTTTTTGAATTGTAAACTATTGTGTATTGGCAGGACGCGATTTCAGTGTCTTTAAGTATGAATTCATGAGTATAAAATTGAGTGTTTCTTGGCAAGTGGTGGATAAGTGGTTGAATAATTTAGAACAGCGTCCAGTCCTAGCTGTGGCTGTTTCGTCCCTGTGGTTATTGGTAATTGGTTGGATAGCTTTTGGCTGGAATTTGGGTAATGTAGGCTTAATTGATGAGACTGAACCGCTGTTTGCGGAAGCTTCCCGACAAATGCTGGTAACTGGTGATTGGATTACGCCGTTTTTTAATGGTGAAACTCGCTTTGATAAACCTGCTTTAATTTATTGGTGTCAAGCGATCGCTTACTCTATTATGGGAGTAAATGAATGGGCTGTGCGTATCCCTTCAGCATTCGCAGCAATGGGCGTAATTGCTTTGGCATTTTACACTGTGCAGTGGTACTTTGCCAAAAAAGATGAATTAGAACAAGTTACTAATTTGCCTAGACGTTACTTTACAGCCGCCATTGCCGCTGCTTTAATGGCACTCAACGCAGAAATGATTGTTTGGGGCAGAGCCGGGGTTTCTGATATGTTACTCAACGGCTGTATAGGTTCAACTTTATTATGTTTTTTCCTGGGATATGCTCAGAATAATTCCCCAATCGTCACTGCTAATTGGCGACTTCCCAATAAATGGTATTTAGCCAGTTATGTCTTAATTGCTGGGGCAATATTAACTAAAGGTCCTGTAGGCATTGTCTTACCAGGACTAATTATGATTGCTTTTGCCTTGTATGTGGGGAAATTTTGGGAACTATGGCGAGAAATGCAGCCGATTTTAGGAATGGCGATAGTTTTAGTTATCTCACTTCCTTGGTATGTTTTGGTAACTTGGCGCAACGGCTGGAATTTTATTAATGCCTTTTTTATCTATCACAATATAGACCGTTTTACCGAAGTTGTTAATGGCCATTCAGCCCCTTGGTATTTTTACTTTTTAGTCGTTTTGTTGGGCTTTGCACCATATTCAGTGTACATCCCTGCGGCTCTAGTTAGAGTAAATCTTTTGCAGCGATCGCAGTGGTTAAAGCAAGAACGCTCTCAACAATTAGGTTTATTTGTCTGTTTATGGTTTTTGGGTGTATTTGGATTTTTCACAATTTCTGTTACCAAATTACCCAGTTATGTATTACCCTTAATGCCAGCAGCAGCTATTCTTGTGGCATTATTTTGGAGTGATATTTTCCCCAATTCACAAACTCCGACTCCTCCCAAATTTTTACGCATCAGTGCTTGGGTAAACGTAGCTTTTCTAACAGTTATTTCCATTGCCCTCTTTAATCTTACCCAAATTGCTGGGCCTGATCCTGCTGCTCCTGAATTATACGTACAAATGGAGAAATCAGGAATCCTCAAATTTGCGGGAATAATTTGGTTACTATCTACAGTTACTTCGGCTATCTTAATATTAAGTCACCGTTATCAACAGATAATTACAATTAATTTATTAGGATTTATAGCCTTTATTGCTATTTCCTTAATGCCTGCTGTTTTGATTATGGACCAACAGCGTCAACTACCTCTGAGAGAATTATCAGCCCTAATTGTTGAATCAAAACAACCCAATGAAGAATTAATTATGGTTGGGTTCAAAAAACCTACCGTGACTTTCTACACGCACAAAAACGTTAATTACATTAAATTTTCTCAACAAGCTCTTGAATATATTCAAAAGCAATCATCACAAGAAAACAGACCACCATCATTGTTAATCTTAGTTGAACAGGGAAAATTTCAGGAAATGGACTTACCACCTGATACTTACAAAAACTTAGCCACCAAAGGCGCTTATCATCTCATTCGCATTCCTTTGAAAACAGCTAAACGAGATAACTTGTCTTAAACTATGATTTTTTTGATTGATGTGATTTATGTGATGATTGATTATTGTGAGGATTATTTCCATCATCATAATCAAATGAATCAAATAAATCAAATAAATCAAATAAATCATAGTCTAATTTGCTAAAGATTGATTAATCTGAATTAATAGTTCCTCCATTGAAATCGAACGGGGTAATATCTGGGTAGCAATTCCCCGAACCGCAGTTTCTACAGAAGATGTATATCGTTGTTTCCGAGATTTTGTTACATTTCCATAATTGGGTTCATTTAATTTTTGGTCAAGTACCAAAATTGGCGGCAAATTAAATGGTAAATTCCCTAATGATTCAAGAGCTTTTTGTACTTCCTTATTCATTGCCGTCTCGTTCAAGCAAATCAAAAGTAAATCAACACTTTGATGACTGACTTGTTGGATAACTTCCGACCAACAACCGGCAATAGAAGCTCTAAAACCAGCAGTTTGTAAGTATTGAATTAAAGCTTGAAACCACTCATATCCTCGATTAATTTGCTCATCTTCAAAATTAACAAAAGAACTTTTGACTGACTGATAATCTTTAAGTGGTTTGCGTTTTACCGTGGATAAATCACTCAGCATACTTATATCTACAACTAAAATATTTATTGGACAACAAATACCAGCAGCAATTTGTAATACAGATGCTAAAGCATCTTGTTGATAATTTTGATGATTATTTTTCTGTGTTAAGGGACTTAAACAAGGAAATACAGACAATCCTGGTATTTGGGAAGCAGCTAAAGTAGTCGCAACATCACAAGTTACCAATGGTAAAGTTGCCAATCTTTGATGTTTTGTTAATTGTTCTAAATAAGTGCGAGCAGTAGAAATTTCCATATCTAGTAAAATTACATCAAACTGCCAAACTCGCGCTAATAAATCTGCTTGATCTAAATCATCTACTTCAATAACTCGATGTTCTCGCAGAGAAGGGTAGAGATTAATAGCCTCTATTTCCGGATTTACTAACCTGAGAATTCGCAAAGGAATATTTTGAGAATTGATCTGATGATTTTCCATCACTGAATTCTTAAATTCAGTTGTTGTTGATATTTTTTCTAACAATGATGCCAATGCTTGATGCTTAATTGGTAAACTCAAAAAACTATCAGCCTGTTTATTAAATGCTTGTTCCTTTTCGGCCGCTGTGGCTGTGACAATAACATGAATATGACGAGTTAAAACATCAGATTTTAGTAAAGTCATCACATCCCAACCAGAAAGTAAAGGTAGTAAAGGATTTAAAAATATTGCCTTTGGTTGCAAACGTCGAGCTTTTTCTAGTGCCTCTGTTCCTGATCTAGCAATAACAACACGATAACCTAAACCTTTAAGTTGTTCAGTTAATTCTTCAATATATTGAGCTACTGCTTCCACTACTAACACCAGTCTTTGGGAAGAACTATTGAGGTTTTGAGGAGAAGAATTGATGATATTGCCTATTTCCCTCTTGGTCGCTATGTCTTCAGACTCATTAAAACTGGCTTTTGGTGGACTTGGAGGTAAAAGCAAAGTAAACTGACTCCCTTTCCCCTCACGAGATAAGAAACTGACATCTCCACCATGTAAACGAGCCAAAGCTCTAGTTAATACTAATCCTAAACCCGTTCCTTCAAACTGACGAGTGAGTGGGTTTTCTAATTGCTGGAATTTTTGAAATATTAAATGTTGTTGTTGTTCAGGAATTCCAATCCCTGTATCCCAAATAGTAAAGGCAATCCAGCCTTCCCAACGGCTAACCCGTAAACCAATTTCCCCAGATATTTCCGTGAATTTAAAGGCATTAGAAAGTAAATGTACTAACATCTGTCGCAAGCGTAATTCATCTGCTACCATTTCTTCTAAACCTGGTTCAATTACTAGGCTAAATTGGTGATTAGAATTAGATAAATTTTGATTTTCTGCTGGGGATGATTGTTTAGTTTTGTGAGTTTGATAATGAATGTTTTTAACGTCTGAGAAAGCCCGTTCACATACTACTTGAATTTGTACCGAGGTGAGGGTAAGTTCCATCTGTCCCGTTTCCATTCGCGTTAAATCTAAAATATCATTCACCACACTCATCAAATGTCTACCACTTTGATGAATTAATCCAGCATAACGAGCTTGACGCTCATTTAATTGTCCCAACTGTTGATCTACCAGAAGGCGAGATAGTCCTAAAACTGCTGTTAACGGTGTTTTTAATTCATGACTAATGCAAGCTAAAAATTCATCTTTTAAGCGATTGAGTTGAATCAAATCGGCATTTTTTGCTGCCAACTCTTTGCAAAGTTGTTGTTGTTCAGTTACATCTGTGGCTAATATTAACCATAGTTCTTCTGAATTTTTTGGTAATTCTGACTCCGAAACCCAAATTTTTAACTCGTTACTATCTAAAGGAATTTTTGCAAATTCCCAAACTCGTTCCTGACCAGTTTTAATTTCCACCACACAAGTACAAATACCCAATTTCTTATCGAAAACACAGTGGTTAGAACCGTCATTTATCGGCAGAGATAGTTCTTGCAAAAAAGGGAAAGCTGATGGTGAGTCAGGAGAAAAAACTGTCGGTGAGATACTGTGTTTGTGCGTCGTGAAAGTATCGGTTTTCTGATTTTCTTGAGGATTGGTATAAATATATTTTGGAGTAAGTATAGTCTCTACCTGTTTTCTAATGCCTTCAGGATCTTTTGATGTTCCTAGTTGTTGCCACCAAGGGAGGTTTTGCATAACTACTTCGCCTTGACTAGTTTGTAACATCATTGGCCAGGGCAATCTAGCTAATAAGTGGACTATAGACTTGTGTATTTTTGGCTGGCATTTATTGGCTGTATCTTTGATGTTTTTTTGGTGTGGAGAAGTTTTGGTGTTTGTCACATATTTGTGACTTTCTTCTGCTTTGGTTAAACTAATGGAAATTTTCTTCTGAGCTAACAATATTAATAGGCTTAAAGTATTTAGGATTCCTAAATATTTACCATCTGAATCAACTAGCGCCCAATCTAAGTTACTTTTTTGTTGTGCTTCTTGATCTTTGAGAAATAAACTAAATTTTTCCAGATTTGCTGCGGCTGGTATGGTCTGTATTGGTGCTATGAGGGATTTATCCACCTGTGAGAGTGGTTGTTGCAAATGCAAATTTAAGATGTGGTTATCAGCATCTGCGGCTAAGAATTGTGGCAGTAATCGAGCAGAATACAATACACCAATTGGGCATTGTTGGGAATTAACTATTACCAAGCGATCGCACTGTTCTTCGACAAAAATATCCAGCACTGCTGCCAGAGTATTCGTTTGCCAGCACATTGGTACAGTTACTATAAATTCATCAAGTGGGTACTGTAGCATTAAAATAAGTCCTCGGTGGTCTTTCTGCTTGTGATCAACTTCAGCATTACCATCAGCACTTGGTTTAGATAGTTTTCAAGCCTGAAGCAATATCCTCCAGGAATATTGAAAATGGGCGACGCTATCAGCGATTCTGGTGACAATTGACAGACCTCTTCAAACTAGCTATTTAGCTATAGCTTGTGGTCACACTCCGTCATGGACATACATTGTCTCGAAGTCAATCACTAATAATTTTTACCCTTGTGATCCAATATGTGAGTTTCTATCCAGAGCAAGTAACCATATTTACCAGAAAAGCTACTGGTATTGGAAATCATCATTTTCTAGGGTGACAACTACAACAATAATTATGGCTCTAAAGATTCGCTTTAGAACCTTGAGGAATTATAATGATTTAAAATGCGACAATTCTTTAAGTTCGTTTAAGTATCTTATCAATAAGTGAAATAATGTCATCTATCTGCCGTCGGATATCCTCATACACATTATCCATTAGCCATGACTCTCTCTCAATGCAATGAGCCATCAAAGAATTTATCAGTTATACTACTTAGCTTTGCTATGTATAATTGATTGCGTGACAGTGTATTGCACTTTCAAAAATTCATGATCTATAAATAGTAGATGTTATTACCTATATTGCTTTTACAAACAAATATAAAACAAATTCTCGATAGACCATTTGTAGAAGAGAGGCACAAAAGTTTAATTGCTCAAATATGGAACTTCCTTGAGAAATTAATCACTCAATGTTACTGGCAACCTATACTTTGTCAAATACACTATTTGCCCCATTGTCAGCCACAAAACCCAGATCAAAAAGATAATTATTTCTTTGCAGTTAGCCAGGAAAAAAAGACACAAAATTTTCAGGACATGGCTGCTATCGAAAAACAGGAAATTTTAAAATCACTTAAATCAGATTACCGTCAAATAATTATCAATTATTTTATCAGTGACAAAACACTACCAGAAAAACTTGATAAATTTGTTAATACCCTATTTTATACAGGTATTCCCATACCACAAATTATAGAAATGCACATGGAAGTCATTGATGAATTTTCTAAGCAATTAAGGATGGAAGGCAGAAGTGATGAAACATTGCTCGATTACCGTTTAACCTTAATAGATATTTTGGCACATCTTTGTGAAATTTATCGCTGTTCTGTTGCTAAAATTCCGTTGAATATTCCAAAGTAGAACTTGCATTTGCATTCATGATGAATTAATGCTTGATTGTGTATGTAAAGAATACGGCTTTTGGTCTTTCACCTCTATGTTTTTAGGAGTTTATATTGTATGAATGAAGCTAAAAAAACCTATGTTCTCAAGCTATATGTAGCAGGAAATACCCCTAATTCAATGCGGGCTTTAAAAACCCTCAAAAATATCTTAGAAGAAGAATTTAAAGGAGTTTATGCTTTAAAAGTAATTGATGTCCTGAAAAACCCCCAGTTGGCCGAAGAGGATAAAATACTCGCCACACCAACACTATCAAAAATTCTGCCCCCACCTGTGCGAAAAATTATTGGTGATTTAACAGATAGAGAAAGAGTATTAATTGGGTTGGATCTGCTGTATGAAGAATTGAGTGAAGAATATGGGAAAGAATAACACAAAATGCAGGAGGCAAGAGTAAAGCCGTGGTGTTAGCCATTCTTTGATGAAAATTCGGGAATTCTTTTTACCTGCAATTTGGTATATTTATTTAGTTATTAAAAATAATTAAAAACTTTCTTGATTTTAAAAACCTGGGGTGAATATCCATATTAGACAAACCATGAATAAAAAAGAGCAACCTGAACCCAAAAAAATACCTATTGGTGTCGAAAAAATTCGCACGATGATCGAGGGCTTTGACGATATTAGTCATGGCGGTTTACCTGTTGGTAGAACTACTTTAATTAGTGGAACTTCAGGAACTGGCAAAACTTTATTATCACTGCAATTTCTTTATAATGGCATCACTTACTTCGATGAACCAGGAGTATTTGTCACATTTGAAGAATCACCCAGTGACATTATTAAAAATGCCCATATTTTTGATTGGAATTTACAAGGTTTAATTGATGAAGGTAAATTATTTATTCTCGACGCATCTCCTGATCCTGAAGGTCAAGATATCGTAGGTAATTTTGATTTATCAGCCCTGATTGAACGTTTACAATATGCCATTCGTAAATATAAAGCTAAACGGGTTTCCATTGATTCCATGACCGCCATATTTCAACAATATGAAGCGATAGGAGTAGTCCGGCGAGAAATTTTTCGGTTAGTAGCACGGCTGAAATTATTGAATGTCACCACCATCATTACCACTGAACGGGGTGAAGAATATGGACCAGTAGCATCTTTTGGAGTTGAAGAATTTGTTTCTGATAATGTAATAATTGCTCGTAACGTCTTAGAAGGAGAACGTCGCCGCCGAACTATTGAAATCCTCAAGTTACGGGGAACAACTCACATGAAAGGCGAATATCCCTTCACAATTACCAATGAAGGAGTCAATATATTCCCCTTGGGAGCAATGCGTTTAACACAACGATCTTCTAATGTGCGCGTATCTTCTGGAGTGAAAATTCTTGATGAAATGTGTGGTGGTGGTTTCTTTAAAGATTCGATTATTTTAGCCACAGGAGCTACAGGAACTGGGAAAACTTTATTAGTGAGTAAGTTTATTCAAGATGGCTGTGTTAATGGTGAACGAGCCATATTATTTGCTTATGAAGAATCTCGCGCCCAACTTTCCCGGAATGCTTCTTCCTGGGGAATTGATTTTGAAGAATTAGAACATCAAGGATTACTGAAAATCATTTGTACCTATCCTGAATCCACTGGTTTAGAAGATCACTTACAAATTATTAAATCAGAAATCTCCCATTTCAAACCTGCTCGCATTGCCATTGATTCACTTTCCGCAATGGCTAGAGGCGTTAGTAATAATGCTTTTCGTCAGTTTGTAATTGGGGTGACAGGTTATGCTAAACAAGAAGAAATTACTGGTTTCTTTACCAATACTACAGATCAATTCCTGGGTTCTAATTCCATTACTGACTCCCACATTTCTACGATTACAGACACAATTTTGATGTTACAATATGTAGAAATTCGGGGAGAAATGTCACGGGCAATTAACGTATTTAAAATGCGCGGCTCGTGGCACGATAAGGGAATTCGTGAATATAATATTACGGCAGATGGTCCTGATATTAAAGATTCATTCCGTAACTATGAGCGAATTATTAGTGGTGCGCCTAACCGCGTTACTATAAACGAAAAAGCAGAACTTTCTCGGATTGTCAAACGTTTTGAAGACAAACCGAGTTCAGATGTTTAACACAGGGTATAGTCCGATATTTCTGCCTAAATCTCTAGATCGTGCTATATTTTGTGGTGAAGACAAGTATTCTGCCGCTAAATTAATATTTTTTGTGTGAGGGGATGCGGTGAAAGGACAGCAATTATTCCATTGTTTCTTACCTGGTGTGACAGCAGCAGTATTAACAACTCAGCCCGCTTGGGCTAATGTTATTCAAGTAAGTCAGTTACAGCTAACGTCTTCTCCTAGTGTGTTAATTTCTACTAATAGTGGGAATCCATTCACAGACAATAGCCTACAGCCCAAAAGTAACATTAAAAGTAACCCAGGATTATTACCTGCTAATTATTTCAGTCAAGGTAGTATCCAGCCTATCGGCAACCACAGTCTACCTGTAGTTGTTGCTGACAATTATCTCAGCATTGACGGAGAAAAAATTTCTAAACAAGATCACAGTAGATTTGTCGGTTTTTCTGATTTATCAAATAATAATTTTCTGGCTGTTAGTAATCCACAATCAAGTAATTTAAGTAACTCTGATCAGCAAGGTGATGTAGAGGTAGCAAAGTTACTAAAATCTGGCAATTGTCCACAGTCTCAGTCAAAGAGTCAAGCGGCTTTACTACTTGCTTCTAACACCTGCTTACCTCAAAATACTGATACTTGGATAGCACAAACAACTGTTCCTACTACTTCAGAAACCAGTACACCTCCGGCAGAGAATGTAAAGCCTACACCTCCCACCGTGGAGAATGTACAACCTACACCTAGTCAGCCCGTAGATTTTCCTAATGTTCCTAATGATTTGAATCCTAGTCCTAATCCGCTGCTATATCCGACCCAAGCAGAGGAAGTGAAGGTTCAAGGAACTCAGCCAATTAGTTTGTCACAGGCTCTGGAACTGGCTAAACGGAATAATAATGATTTACAAGTGTCTGTACTACAACTGCAACGGAGTAAATCAGTTCTCCGCGAGGCGCAAGCCGCTTTCCTACCCAGTGTAGATTTGAATGCGAATGTTGAGAATAGTCGCACTGTTAGCGATACATTGCGTGTTAAAGGACAACAGGATGCTGGATTATCGGTAGATGATGCTTCTTCTACTACGGCGTTTACTGGTACAGGACAGATAAGATATGATCTTTATACTTCTGGTAGACGTAATGGGGCTATTAAAGAAGCTCAGGAACGGATACGTAAGCAGGAGTTGGATGTGGAAAGGCAATCTGAGCAAATTCGGCTAGATGTATCTAAGGCATATTATGACTTGCAACAAGCTGATGAAAATGTGAGAATTTCCCAGTCAGCTGTAAATAATGCCCAGGCTAGTTTGAAAGATGCAGTGGCTTTAGAACGGGCTGGTGTGGGGACTCGTTTCGATGTGTTGCGATCGCAGGTAAATTTAGCTAACTCCCAACAGGACTTAACTAGTGCCTTTTCTCAACAACAAATTGCCCGCCGTAAGTTAGCACCACTGTTGAATTTGCCCCAGTCAGTGAGTATTACTGCGTCCGATCCTGTCAAATTGGCAGGTTTATGGCAACAGCCACTAGAACAAAGTATCGTTTTGGCTTATCAAAATCGTCCTGAACTACAACAAACTTTAGCAGATCGGAATATTAGTGAGGCTCAAAGAAAACAGGCCTTAGCATCTTTGGGTCCCCAGGTAAGTTTACTCGGTCAGTATAACTTATTCGATCAATTTGATGATGGAACAAGCGTGGTTGATGGTTATTCTGTGAGATTGCAGGCTAGTCTCAATTTATATGATGGGGGAGCAGCAAAAGCCAGAGCAGCCCAATCTAAGACCAATATTGCGATCGCTGAAACTCAATTTTCTGAACAGCGCAACCAAATCCGCTTCCAGGTAGAACAGGCATATTCTACCCAAGCATCCAATTTGGAAAATGTACAAACTTCTAATGTGGCTTTAGAACAAGCTAAAGAGTCTTTGCGGTTAGCGCGGTTGAGATTCCAAGCCGGTGTCGGGACTCAAACTGATGTAATTAACGCATTAAATGACCTCACCCGTTCTGAAGGTAATCGCGTCAAAGCCATCTTGGATTACAACCGTGCTTTAACAGAATTACAAAGATATGTTACATCCAGGGGTTTAAATCAATTACAGAACTCAGGAGTCAAGTAAGAGGTGATGGGTAAATGGGTCAACTTAAAGCCAGCCAGGGAATAAATTCCCTGTCTAAAAGCTAAAGTCGGTTAAAACCGACTATTCTAACATTCAGAGTGCGTTTTAACGCACTTTAGCTTTTAGACCGGAACTTAAGTTCCGGGCGGGTTTGTCAGCCAACAAATAAGCCATTTTTAGCCTAATTTGACACCAATGAAGCTCTTGCTTTACCCCTACCCGCAAAATCAAATAATTAAGCCGTGTTGAGTATACCTATCACTATTCCCAATGTTGTAAAATAGTTTTCAAACCCCGGTCTAGTCAAAAACTCATGACTAAAGTTACATCACAAGAGATTGCAAAATTTCGTTCTCATTTGGTAGATGATCCTCAAGCAATGGAAGCATTAGACTTGATAGAGGATTGCGATGGAGATTTAGAAGATGCGGTAATGACTCTGGCTATTCGGGCTGGACAAGAACCAGAACAAACTAATTCCGATTGGTTAGATGCTTTAGCCAAAAAATGGCGAGCGGCAATTTGTGAACAAGAATATCGAGAAGACTTGTTAAATGGGTCAATTCAAGAGATGATAGTACATCTAAGGACAATACCGAGTTTTCCCAAAAGTCTGGCTACACCCGTTTTAATTTATATTCTTAAACAAGGTGTGAATAATTTTTGTGAGCCTTTGGATTTGCTAAAGTCACATTAATCCTGAATTTTAAAATTGATGAATTATCTTGTTGCTGTATTATCAGATCGCATCCAAGCCGAAGCCGCTGATTTAGCTTTAGAAAGAGAAGGCATAAATGGCACTATTCTCGGTAGAGGATACAAAAGTGCTGATGAGTTTGGTTTAATTGACCCCAAAGAACAGGCGAAAAAACAAGTAAAATTAATGGCGATTTGGTTAGTACCATTTGGCTTTTTTGCTGGTTTTACCTTCAGTCTCATCACTGGTTTAGATACCTTCGCTTGGGCTGGGGAAATCGGAAATCATGTGGTAGGCGGCATCTTGGGCGCTGGTAGCGGTGCCATGGGTAGTGTGTTTGTAGGTGGTGGCGTGGGTTTATTTGAGGGTGGTGGTGATGCTTTACCCTATCGCAATCGTTTAGATGCAGGTAAGTATTTAATTGTGGTGCAAGGTTCGGAAAATCTGACTCGTCAAGCTACTCGTATTTTACGCCAGTTTGAACCAGAAAATATTCAAGGTTATGCGGAAACTAATTAATTGGTAATTGGTAATTGGTAATTGGTAATTGGTAATTGGGTAATTTTTTTCTTCTTTCTTCTTTCTTCCTTCTTCCTCCTGACTCCTGACTCCTGACTCCTGACTCCTGACTCCTAAAAATTCATGCTACCTAGAGAAGAACTTTTAAAAGGTGTTGAAAACCGCGATACTGTTGCCCGTGTAATTGATCAAGCAGATCAAGCTATAAAGACCTGGGAAGTGGTATTTACAGATTTTTTGTCTCCGCCGGAGTTAGCGGAAATTCAACGGGTATTTAGCCGCTTAACGGAGGTGCATTCGGTAGCGTGGGGTGGATATCCACAGGCGGAAAGACAAAGGTTAGCGATCGCTCGTGCTGATTTACCATTAGATCAGTCTGAAGTGGCAATTGTGGCTTTAGATATTGCTGGTAATTTCTTGTTTGATACCGCAAATCACCGAGATTTTTTAGGCGCAATGCTGGGAACAGGAATTGTGCGGGAAAAAACGGGAGATGTAATTGTATTGGGAGAAAGAGGGGCGCAGGTGATTGTTGTCCCTGAATTAGTAGAATTTTTAGAGATGAGTTTGCAACAGGTGCGTTCTGTGCCAGTGAAAACTCGACGCATTGAGATTAATGAGTTAAAAATCCGTGAACCTAAGAAGAAGGAAATGACGACTGTGGAAGCTTCTTTGCGGTTAGATGCGGTGGCTTCGGCTGGGTTTGGGATGTCCCGGAGTAAAATGGTGGATTTGATTGACTCTAATGATGTGCGTGTCAATTGGAAGGAAGTCACTCAAGCCAGTTCCCATGTTAAAACAGGGGATTTAATCGCTATTCGGGGGAAAGGGCGATTGGAAGTTGGGGAAATTGCGGTGACGAAAAAGGATCGCTATCGGGTGCAGTTGACTAGATATATGTAGGATAAAATTTTGGTTTTAGGGATTGACAGATTATGTTTTATATGATAGATTGTTGATCTGTGTTGATTACGGACGGTTAGCTCAGGTGGTTAGAGTACATCGTTGACATCGATGGGGTCGTTGGTTCGAGTCCAATACCGTCCATATTTTTATCTGTAAGTTGTTCGCTAAAGTTTTGTGATTTCAAGTTTGAGATTGCCACAACGGCAAGGTGATGGTTGAAAAATAGGTGCAATTAGTTCAAATTTAGAATTAGATTACCAAAAAATCGGGTTTAAGTGAAAAATAAAATTTACATTATTACCCACAAATCAAAAAAACAATAACATAAAAACCCTATTTAGTCGGTTTTAACCGACTTTAGCTATTAGACAGGGAATTTATTCCTTGTCTAAATAGGGCTTGCTGATTAAATATAAATTAAATTACATCCATTAGGTTGGATAGTCCACCTGTCCAGAGTTTATCTACTTTTAATTTTAGGTTAGGATACGTTAGCATGAGTATTATAAATACTATGGCATAGACATTTAGTGTAATTCAATTTTACCAGTTTCTAACAACTCTTTTATACATAAAATAGGTGGTGATACTGTTTCAGTTGGTATTTTATCAATTTCCCAACAAATAATCATATCACATTTTTCTGATGATTCAGATTCATGGTGTTTGTGTCTCCAGTAATTGAAGCTATTTAATTCAAATTCAATATTGATTTTTTGATAATTATCGTGATCAGAATATATATCAATATCTCGTACTTCTTTTTTAATTAGAATTTGTGCATCGGGATATTCAGTTCTTATATATATAATTGCTTCAAAACTTGATTCAATATCATTAAATATAAATGTTTCTTGTTTAATTAAATGGAAATTCGTGCAAAATAACCCAACTAATCCCTGTTCACTTATAGGTGAGTAATGATATAGTTCAGTAAGACTTTTATAATTCTTATGTAATAAAATTGTTTCTAGTCTTTCCGCTCTTTCTAAGGGACTATTTTTTGCTCTTTTCCTTCTCTCATTTTCTTGTAAATCTAATTTTTTAATAAACTTAAAAAGTTCCTTAGCTTCCTTGTCAGATAATGAAGATTTAGCTTGTTCTAAAACTTGCTTGAATATTAGTACAATGTCACCATCATAAGTAACCTTACTTTCGTCTTCCTCTAAACGGAGTATTCCTAAAATTTGAACCTTTAAAATATCTTGCATTTCAGCAATAGTATAAAGATGTGATACCAGCATCTTATCTGTTATCATGTCTATTGGAATCTTCTTATAGATTGTAATATATTGTTGTGCAGTTTCTTCTTTAATATCAAATTCCTTTGAAGTATAACTATTAAAAGTTTTATATTTTTCTTTATATTCTTTAAGAGCAAAAATATGATTCAATATCTCGCCAGCTTCCCATGCTTGCTTTCCTGATTTTTTAGTCTTTTTGATCAGTGTTTTGAGTGTTTTTGTATTATCTTCAAAATTAGTCATGATATTTGCAATAAGAAAGAATAATTATAATCTACGCCGCCAATAATTCCGTAAACTTTAAAAAATTAACCTGATTCGCATTATACTGGTGTTTGGCAATAAAATTCTCAAACTGACGCTTTACCACATCCTCATAATCAGGTACAGCATCCTTTAGTACATTCTTCTTTGCAGAGTATTACTGTGTTTGTATTTGGCTATACAGTAATAGTCTAGTATGCTTTTTAGCACAAGTGTCGAATCCTGCAATAAAACTTTACAATCTTTGCGTTTTACCCAGGTAAAATCAATTGTCTATTGAGAATAGAGTCATTAATTGATCAAATTTGGTATCACTAATACCAATGCACAACTTGGACACAATCCTCAAAATCTTAACATTCAACACTTCTGGCTTTTTAGCTTTAGCCAGCTAGGGTAATGTAACAAATCATAACTAATAATTGGTGTTTTCTCTTTAATTAGGAGGAGTAATTATAATTTTTATATTTTCTTCATGATTACTCAAAAGTACCAAAAATATTCAAAAAATCATACTTACGAGAGATTTATTCGTAACTAAAGTAGTTTTTTTACATAAAAAGTGATAATTCCAATACTTCTCTCTAAAATCAAACAATGTATATTATCCACATCTAGCACAGTAGGAAACATCAAGGCAGAAACAAGGTAACGGTAAAAGGTAAATTTACTTCTTTCTACCCTTGTCGTGTCAGAACTTCATCTTGATGTTTCTCTTTTTTTTAATAATTTGTAAATTGTTGTTTTTTTAACCTCTTATTAAGTATTTTTAAATATAAAGCTTTATATGGCAAGCTTATAACTAGATTGGTTATGGATTTTAAAAATGTCGCTGTTAGAAATCAAGTTACCGATTCATGAAACTTTTCAAAGTACAGTTCAGGGAGAAGGATACTGGACTGGTTGCTTAGTAGACTTTATTCGCTTATCAGGTTGTCCAGTCGGTTGTCCCTGGTGCGATACTGGTTATGCTGACCCAGGAGCGAATTTACCACGAGTAGAACGTCCCATAGCTGAACTTCTAGCGGAAATCAAATCTCCCAGAGTGGTAATATCTGGCGGAGAACCATTCATTCACAAGCATTTACCTGACTTAGTTCAAGCTTTATTAGCCGCGGACAAACGAGTTAACATTGAAACATCAGGCTCTTTTTGGCAAGCAGTTTCCCCAGCAGCTTGGATTACTCTATCTCCCAAAGAACATATTAACCCTAAATACCCAGTAAAAAGTCAGTTTTGGAGTCGAGCTAACGAAGTTAAGATAGTCATAGAGACTGGTGGAGAAATTGATTTTTACCAAGAACATCTATCTACTCACCCTAATTTGCTTGTCTACTTACAACCTGAGTGGAACAGTTCGTCGAAATCAATCCCACTGATTTTGCAGATATTACAACAAAAACCTGATTATAAACTATCCTTACAAACACACAAGTATATCGGGGTACAATGACCAATCATCAGTGGCTACTGGCTAAAGAATTCCGCTTTGAAGCAGCACATAAATTACCTTACCATGATGGTAAATGCTCCAGGCTGCATGGACATAGTTGGCGTGGAGTTGTTTATGTAGCTGGTGATACCTTAATAACAAAAGGTGCTAAACAGGGTATGGTAATGGACTATTCAGATATTAAAAAATATCTCAAACCCTTGCTTGAGAATTATTTAGATCACTATTATTTAAATGAATCTATGGGTTTGGAATCACCAACCAGCGAAGCAATTGCTGCTTGGATTTATGAAAAATTAGAACAAGCAGGATTAGCGGGATTAACAGCAGTGAGAATTGATGAAACTTGCACTTCTATCTGTTTGTATTCCAAAACCCGCATATCTGGTTGGTTGAATTCTGGTGAAAGTTTGAATTTACTGCAATCTCGTCAAAATGATGATGGTATCAAAATCATCTAAACTGAAATTTTTACTCCTGCGCTCCAGCTTGTTTTAATATTGTCCAAATACTGCGATAATTATTGAATTCTGCAATCATTAAAGCAGTATAACCACCCTGATTTTTCAAATCAACATCCGCTCCAGCTTGTAGTAACATTGCTACGGCTTGACTATAACCTTCCGCTACAGCCCACATTAAAGCAGTTGCGCCAGCCGAGTTTTGCAAATTCACATTTGCTCCTTGTGCTAATAACAATTGGCATATTTCAGGATAGTTTGCAGCTATGGCTTTGACTAAGGCTGTTTTACCATCATCTGCTAATTTATTAATATCTGCACCATTCTCAAGTAATAGTTTCACAGTTAGGAAATGCCCTTTGGATACTGCTAAGGTAAGAGCAACTTCTCCAAAGTTTTTCTTTTCCATATCTGCCCCCGCGCCCAGTAAAACGGCTACTATTTGACTATATCCCTGGAATGCTGCTATCAATAAAGGTGTATCTCCCAGATGGTTTCTAATTTGCACATCTGCCCCTCGTTGAAGTAATATTTTGACCACATCTACATATTCTTCCACAACCGCAAGATGTAAGGCTGTTTCACCTTCTTTATCTTGATGATTAATTTCCGCACCTGCGTCTAATAAAGCGGTGATAATAGCAGTATTTCCTGTTGCTGCGGCTGCTAATAGTGCTGTTCCATGATCAACATTTTTGATATTGACATCAGCCCCAGATGACAGCAATGCTTGTACTATTTCTAAATAACTTAAATCTGCCGCAATTATTAATCCTGTATCACCTTCTGAATCTTGGCTATTGACAATATTGCTATTTTGTGATAATGCTTTAACAACTGCTGGATGTTTGTGTTTTATTGCCAGTTTTAAGGCGGTATCATTATCTTTGTCGGTAATGCTGATATCAGCACCAGCCGCTAATAAAATTTGCACAATCTCCAGATAACCTTTCAGTGCTGCTATCATTAATGCGGTACTACCATCATCATTGGTAGCATTGACATTTGCCCCTTTAGAGACTAACAATTTGACAACATCTATTTGATTAGCACTAGCAGCCAGCATTAATGCTGTTAAACTATAGGTTTTTCTAGTTAAGTTAATGTTAGCATCGGCATCCAAGAGCGATCGCACAATTTCTGTATAACCCAAATTCGCCGCAAACATCAATGCTGTAGTCCCATTTTCATCGCTAACATCCACTTTAGCACCAGCGGACAGCAGTGCAAATACTCCTTGAATATCACCAGTTTTCACAGCCTTCAGCAACGAGGTATTTTTATTTTCTATCATTGGTTATGTCCTGTTTGGGTAGATGTGACTGATTCCAACTCCAGATTACACTTTGGTAAGATTGAAAAATTTCTACGTAAGAAAAATAAATGTATGCTAAGTTTTATGAAGATTTAATAACCGGAAGTAAAAAATATGGCTTTTGAACTGACTCCAACAATCAGATTCTGGTTGAACTTTGCTCACCCAGTTACTATGTGGGTATTATTAGCACTTTCCTTGTATGCTGCATATTTAGGATTACAAGTACAGCGTACCAGAAATGCTCAGGGAGAAGAAAAGAAAGAACTAATTAAAGGGCGTTACACCATCAAACACCACCAAATTGGTTCTATTATGTTAGCACTAATGGTAGCCGGTTCCATTGGTGGCATGGCTGTTACCTACATTAATAATGGTAAGTTGTTTGTTGGACCGCATCTATTAGCAGGATTAAGTATGACGGGTTTAATTGCTTTTTCTGCATCCCTATCTCCTTTCATGCAAAAAGGCGCAAATTGGGCGCGGATAACTCATATATTGTTAAATTTTGCTATTTTGGGGCTTTTCATCTGGCAAGCCCTCTCTGGTGTCGAAATTATCCAAAGAATTCTCACGAAAGCGTAGATTGTTAGTTGTTAGTTGTTAGTTGTCAGTTGTTTGTTCCCTGTTCCCTGTTCCCTGTTCCCTGTTCCCTATTTCTTCTGTTTCTTTTGAGGAAAAGGTATATCCAAGGATTGATAAAAGTCTTTTTGTACCTTGTGTGTGAGACGATGGGAAACCTGACGGACAATTTGATTAAGGATGCGATCGCCTGTAGACTGAATTAAAGAATAGGGTAATCGCTGAATAAATCTGGGAAACTGCAACTCAACAACCAAATCCAACTCCCATTCCACCCGTGTAACCCCATCTAAATCACCTATCAATTGTGTTGATGATTTGTAATCCACCTCATAACCAGGTGCTTGATAATCAGGTACAGGAATAGTCCGAATGTGGAATTGACGATTTTGGGGGTTTAGCAACTCCAAGCCAATCTTTGGTTCTACTTCGTAACCAAAAGCACCAAATTTACCCACCGCTAGAGCATAACTATTTTCCCCTAGCGGGAGTACCTTCATGGGTTCTGCACAACGGCCAAACCAGGAAGCATGAGTATTAAAATACTCCTCAACCTGCTCCACAGGTGCATACATTTCCATACTATCTTGATAATTGCCATAAAATTTAGTTGGAGTTGGATGATCTTTTTTAAAACCAGTATCATCTGCTACTTTCCAAGATTGATATTCACTATTGTTTGTCACCATAAATTTATTTTTTGTATATTTTGAAGTTTGTCTATATTCATCATTCCCAATTGAGGGAAGTTTTTTCCCATTAAAATCCAATTTTTACGAAAATCTCAACAATTTGCCATTAACTTCACATAAAATAAATCAACAAGGCAGATTTATATGTATCTACTTAGCATTCCTAATTGACTAACTAGAAAATATCTAGCTTTTTATGACTTTCTTGATAATCGTCATCCAATAGTTGATATTGTAACTAAATAAGCCAATAGGTGATCATAGCAATATTACTGAAGTTTTTAATTTTTCCGAAAGCAAAGTGTAAGTTTTTGTAATTAGTCAAGAGAAGAAATTGAGAGGAGTTGAATTCTGAAAAGCTTTGAACCTAAAGGTGTAGAAAAACTCATTGCTCCCATAGCCTCACTTTTGGGCTTTGTGTACCTATTTCAGTGGTATATTTTTGGAGATATACAATTATCTCCCGAACCCGTATTTACTAGAAAACAGCCTCCCCTAGTCATGAAAGGTGGAGATCCTTATATTCGGGCATTAATGCGAACCATATCTGCCAGCGAAGCTAGTGGTAATCGTCCTTATTCTCTCTTGTATGGTGGTGAACAAATTAATGATCTCAGCCATCATCCTCAAAAATGTGTCACCATCATCACAGGACCGAATACAGGTAATTGTTCCACAGCCGCAGGTAGATATCAAATTATTAATACTACGTGGGATCAAATTGCCCCTCGTTATCACCCAAAACCCGCAAAGATGATGCTTTGGACTAATTATAGCTTTGAAGCAGAGTATCAAGATGTAGTAGTTTACCGTTGGTTGAATGATGCAAAAGTTTGGGGTGTAAATATTCCTAAGCTATTACAGCAACAAAAATTAAATGACGTTTTGCGGAAACTTTCTCCCACATGGACAAGTTTGGGGTACGGGATAGAAAATAATTCTGTTAGTAGTTCCTTACCCAAGATTTATCAGCAAATCTTAACAGAAGAATTAAAGCAAAATCCCGAAATCAAAAGGACAAAATCGGAAAATTAGATCAATCTACAAGAATTTTATTCTTCGCTGTTGCTGATACAGGCATAAATACCTTTGATTGAATAGGTTTTAGCACTTGCAACCCATTTAAATTTTGCAAACAATCTAAAGCTGCTTCCCGAATCATTACTTCTTTTTCCTGACTCAGTAGCAGTTGTAAACATTCCCCGATATCTTGTTGTATTGCCGTATCAACTCGCTGACGGGTAATCAGTTTATTGAGTTGACGTATGGAAAGTAAACGTTTTAAATGATCCTTTTCCGTTAAATTATTTAACAATTGATCAAGATAATCTTCTTCTCGATTTCCTTGAAAACTGAATATTTGCCACACCAGCAAAATTAAAGTTAATAGCGTTCCCATTCCTTGCACAATAGCACCAGCCGCCAACCAATGACTAGGAGCATCAACCCAAATTGCCGAAGCCATATAAGTTATCACAGTCGCAATCCCACCACTAGCAACAGAATAAGCTAACCGACTGTTAGTGCTACTCATTAACTTGCGTATTTCTAGCCAGCGCAATTGCCAATTCCATTTTTGCACTGAGTAAGTAAATACCATGCTCCCAATGCCAACAATAACAGCTAGTAGTAATTGCCAACTCCACAGCAGCATAGCCACAATAATTGTTAACAATCCCAGCAAAACACCAGGTTCATAAAAATGTTTAAAAATCTGCTGTTTTTGGCTTGCTGTCTTAATTTCTGAAATTTGATTGATGAATTGTTTCCAAGACGACGAAGCCTGTGCCACAGTATTTACCCACTTAATTACAAAATTATAAATGTATTGTTTTTACTAATTTTGAGGATGAAATCAGGAGAATTTCACCCTTAAATATAATGCTATTTATCCTGTAATCGAATATCAATTACAGACGCATTGAAGTTATAGTTAAAACCTTCCAATTCAAAAGGCATTCCAATTTTCACTTTGCTATTACCAAGAACAGGCCCATCTTTAGTGACTGTAGCTTGTCCTTCTAAAGTCAAGAGAAAATCTGTACTAAAGTTAATTTTTCTAGGATCTGGTAATTCTTTCACAGAACCATCTGGTTGACCAATTGTCAGTGTTCTCTCTAACTGCTCAACCGATTTAATCCCAATTTGACCATAGGGTTGATTACGGATAATCACATTAGTTTTACCACCTTTTGTGAATCCTTCTTTAACTAACTGTTGAGGATTACGAACATTGAGTCCACGTACCAACAAATCTACCTCAATGGGTACTGTTTTCGCACCCACTTGAGCCACAGAACCAGAAGTACCAGGGAAAATAAAGATACCCACTATCACTAGCAAAATTACTAATGCAGCCCCTAAATCTAATAGGTTAATTTTACCGAACAAGCGACCTTTAGAATCTAAAATAGCCATAATCAGGTTTGGATAAGTTGCAGTTAAGTTTTCAGCTAAGTAATTGATTGTACCGTCAAGTTTTTTCAAATGATCCACAATCTTGATCACTGAATCAGAATTGACAGAAACTAGACATTATGGTTATGCGACAGTTTATCATGATTGCAGGAGATTCAGTGTCATAGTAGCAGTAAGTTATTTGAATTGACTATTTGCCCTATCTGGAGTTGAAAATGCAACTTAGTAAACTGAAAATTCGTCCTCTAATTTTAAGTTCTCACACCAATCTCATATAACTCGATTATGATTAACTCGCAAGGAATTTGGACAAATTATCGTTTGTGGCAGCGGCGCTGTTTGTATCCGTTCATTTCTGTAAGCGTTGCTTTAACTGTGTGCCTGAGTACACAATTATCAAGTAAAGCTATAGGTTTTAGCGATCTGATCCGTATAGTCCCACAAGTAACCCAGATATTTAATCTATCTAATATATCCGATCGCCAGGAAGTTGATCTTGGGCAGCAAATAAATCAAGAAATACAGCAAGAAGTCAGAATTTCTCGTAATTCACAACTAAACAGCTATGTTGAACAAATCGGTAGACGTTTAGCAGCTAATAGCACTCGTCCAAATATTCCCTATACTTTTCAAGTAGTCGAAGATCCTGCTGTTAATGCCTTTGCAACTGCCGGTGGTTTTATTTATGTGAATACAGGTTTGTTAAAAACAGCAGACAATGAAGCCGAATTTGCCAGTGTATTAGCTCATGAAATGGGACATATCGAAGGCAAACATTTAATTAAACAAATGCGACAACAAGCTATAGCCAGTGGTGTAGCTACCGTATCCGGTTTAGATAAAAGCAAGGCAGTAGGAATTGGCGTGCAACTCGCCCTTAATCTTCCCCGCAGTCGCCAAGACGAATTTGATGCTGATAAAAGAGGATTAGCAAACATAACCCGCACTGGTTATGCTCAGTCAGCAATGGTTTCTTTTATGAAAAAGCTACAAAGAAGTAGCTCCGTACCTACATTTTTAAGTACACATCCAGGGGCGAGCGATCGCGTAATCTCCCTGCAAAATCAGATTAAAAATCAACCAAGTAGTCAAAATCATGGTTTAGATAATCCGGTATATCAAAGCAAAATGAGAGCATTTTTGCCATAATTATGCTCGTTTTCTATGACGGCGGCTACCTGCGAACTCTTGTGGCTGAACAATTGTCATCACCTCTTCCCAAGCCACAGTCCGCACAGCCCTACTGAACACATTGGCCTGATAAACCAACTTATTCGTAATATCCAGCCCCGTCAACCAACCACTACGGGGATGATAAGCGCCAGTATCAATATCTAACCAGCCCTGGCCCTGTGCCAAATTACCAGGAGCCACACCAGGTAAAGTAAAAGTTATAGTATGACCAACTATAATCAACTTATCTGCAAAATATGGTTTCTCTATCCGATGAAACTCATCCCTAATCCAGCATAATTCTTCCGCCGTCTGTTCTTGGACACTCTTTTCTGGATCAACACCTGCATGAGTTAACCAAAAATCTCCCAAATCTAAATATGTGGGCAAACTCTCAAACCAATCCAGATGTTGTTTAGGAATTGTTGCAGATTGGTAACTAGCAATAGTAGCCTGTCCTCCACTGTATAACCACGTTTGCATATTTGTGGACGAAGTATTCTTACCAGTCATGATATTTAATAACATCTGCTCATGATTACCTAGCAAACAAGGGTAATCATTTTCTTTAACAAACTCAACTACTTGGGCGCTTTTTGGACCACGATCAATTAAGTCTCCCAAAAAATATACTTGATCCTCTGATGTAGGCGCTATTTTTGCCAACAGCAACATCAAACATTCATAGTGTCCATGCACATCACCAATAACAACCCTGCGTTGACTAATTTCGCTCATTTGCTTCTAGCTTAAATGAATTAGCTGAATATTTCGACTAAACTTTGATTGGTCTAATTTTCGTTTAAAAGGTCAAGAAAACTTGACTAAGTTATGATTTCTTTAATAATTATGTAGACATTTGGTTAACTTGCCAAGTTCCCATATAAATAATTACTAACACCCAAGACTCCTATCATACACAAATTTTCATGCTTAAGTAGGCTCGTTCTCGGTAACAAAATATAACAAGCATCAGTTTTGGTTGAGTCGAGGGGGAATATTATTTCCCGCCCCTCTCAGTTAGATCCGTGCGTACCCGTTTCCGTGTACACGGCTCCCGATGTTCTTAGCTTTCGCTTTTGCTCATGTGAATATAATCGTGGCAACTTTCGTGAATAGCTAGAAGGTTTTTAGTTTTCCAGTTTTGGTGGTTTCCATCTATATGATGTAAATGTACCTTCTCGTCACTGAGCATTTTTAACCCACAATGACCACATTTATGGTTTTGCCGTTTGAGGGCTTTAGAGGTATGATTGTCATAGAGCTTGCTGTTACGCTCGCTCCAGTAGCTCAAATCTCCGTCGTAGGGTGATTTCTCTCCTTTGACATTGATGTGTTTATGTTCGGAATAAGGAACTGATGGAAACGCCTTATCTAGTAATTTCTTGCTAGTGTAGCGGTTTTGCTTGGTTTCCTTATTGAATACCTTGAATGCTCTTGTTTCGATGTGGTATAGCGAGTTACGCGACCCGTCCATCTTGCAGAAGCGGTGGTAATTCCTCCAGCCTCTAACTACAGGGGCTAATTTCTCAGCCTTTGTGGTAGCACCATAATTCGAGTTGTTGACGATGAATTTTACTTTCTTGCGAAAAGTTTTATAATTGTCCACTGATGGGACGCATCTGAACTTTCCGTTTTTCTGGACTTTAAAGTGCCAGCCGAGGAAATCGAACCCATCTGTCGCGGCGGTTAGCTTTGTCTTTTTCTCACTGACTTTCATTCCCCGTTCTGCTAGGAACTGACTGATTTTGTCAAGTATTTCTGTGGCATCGTCTTGGGGTCTGAGTATTATCACCATGTCATCCGCATAACGGATTGTTGGTTCAACAATACTCTCCTTTGAGGTTTTGTCTGTAATTCTGTAGTTAGACATCGCATGATATCTATGAATACTTTCAATCCCATTCAAAGCGATGTTAGCTAAAAGTGGACTTACCACACCCCCTTGAGGTGTTCCTTGTTCGGGAAATTCTGGATTAACTCCGGCTTTGAGACAGCGGAATATTCCCTGTTTTATGCTATAAGGAGCTATGAGTTTATCCATGATGGCGGTGTGATTTATCCGGTCGAAACATTTTTCGATATCGAGTTCTATAACCCTTTTATCTATTCCGTTGGCTTTTGAGTTTAGATTATTGAACAAGACTTTCTGTGCGTCATGGGCTGAACGTCCTGTCCTAAAACCGTAGCTCCTGGCGTGGAAAGTTGCCTCGTGGGCTGGTTCTAATGCGTATTTAACAAGGCATTGATACGCCCTATCTGCAATAGTGGGGACTTTGAGAATCCGGGTTTTGCCGTCCTTTTTAGGGATGGGTATTTCACGTAATCCCTGGTGTTTCCAGTCGTTACATTCGGTTTTGAGCTTTTCACTCAATTGAAACCTTTGTTCAAATGTGAGCGCGGTTTTCCCGTCTATTCCTGCGGTCTTTTTCCCAGTATTTAGCTGTGTTACTTGACGGATAGCCAGTAATCTCGCTGCGGTTGATTTCAGAATCAGCTTTTGTAGGGACTTTGCTTTACGCTTGTCTCCAACTTGAACCGCTTTATACACGCGCTTTTGTAGGCGGAATAAGTTACGGCGGAATTTCTTCCAGGGTAACGTCTTCCAAGATTCACGCTTAGTTGTCTCTGTGTCTAATCATGCTCTGCTCCAGTCTGTGTATTCTGAACACCTCAGACCAATTACGGTCTGTCCTACCCGAATTGAGGGAGTTCCGCTGCTCGTCCAGCCTACTTAGGGAACGAATCCGCCCTTAGACCCTCAACCCGTTTTTATTCGTTCCCTCGGTTGATTGTTCGTTCCGTTAGGTGTAGCCAATTCAACTGCTGGATTCCCTAGACTCTTGCCGATACTAGCTTAAACGTTCGGCGGGAATTAACTCCAATGAAGTCAGGTGTTGTTGTTGTGTCCTGCTTAGATGTAAGTTGCTTTTTTTAGGCTCTGTTTCACCATGGGAACTCCCCGTTAGCACCAGTGTCACCCCACAACGGATGTCTGATTGCGCCCAGTTAAGAGCTTCGACCTCCCGAAACCGAGTCGGGTCATCGTGGGCAGGTAGGGATTCATACCTGAGTCTGGTAGATGGGACTTTCACCCATATCAGACCGAGAGTTCAACCTTTTTCCATGATTGGATTGGGTTGGTTAGCTTATGTACGGGCTGGATACCGTGATTCAACTAACAACGAATCGCACTAATCTTCATCTTGCAATAACCACAAACCACTATAAGTCATTCCCGAATCATCTGGTTGCACCAATAAAAAATGCAATCCCTGACTTAGCTGTTTTCGCTCTTGATATAACTTCCCAGCAGCAGTAACTTCCTCATCTGTAAAAGTCGCCAAAACCCACCTATCTAGCAAACCAGCTTCTAATACCAACCCATCAGGCGCACCACCAATATAGTTTAATGATACAGGATTACTTTCCTTTAACCACTGCGCTAAACGCATAGATTTTCGTCCACCGTAAATCACTACACCAGGGATAGGTACTGTTGAAGCTAAACCCAGATTAATTGGTTTGAGAAAATCTGGTATTTGCAAAAAAGGAATTGGTCGTTCTGTAAACTCATCCACAATATCACCAGATGGAATCGTCGCAAACCGCCATTCTTCCCCCCAGAGATTTTCCGGTAATGGTAATGGAGGTAGTTTATCTACAATTACAGGATATTGTTTCGCTGTTAACCACTGTTTTAACGCTAAAGTTCTCCGAGTAGCTTCAACATAAATACCTAGATTATTTCCCGCAGTTGTGATTAAACTTAAAGACTGAGGACGAAATACTTGAATTACATCTGGTAACTTTTCCTGACCAGCTAATTGTAATTGTTGGGCGACCCAAGTAGAATTAGCCTGGGATTGGGGACAACTGGCTGTAAATTCAAAACTGCGAGTTGGATCACAGACTAATAATTCCCATAATATTTGCTCTTCAACATTTTGTAGCGGAATACGATAAAAATCAGCTTGCCAAATCAGACTCATTCCCTACTCCATAAAAATTAAATAACTCAAAACCGAATTTAGCAAGTTTACTTTTTAACTAAATTCCTGGCAAATTCTATCGCTGCTTCTACTGTAGAAATTTTCCCCTCAGCTTGAGCAACACCAACCTCCATTAATAATTCACCTATCAATGGTGAAGCGGGAATGTTTAACGCCATCATCATGTCTTTACCATTGAGTAAAGGAATAGGATGAGCAACTGCATCGTTTTTGTCAAGATAACGCTTGATTAAAGGTTCATAAGTAACAAACATACTTTCTTCAAACATTCCCTTAGCTACAATATCATTTGCTAAAGCTAATACCAAGACAGCCGGAAATAAACTTCCCATTTCCCGAAACAAAAAATACTGTTTTCGCAAAGGCATCTTTACCGCTTTTATTTCCGAAAATAGTCTTAATCCCGTTGTCACAGCCCGAATTTCTGCCCGACTATAGGTAAGTTCCTGTAATTCGATTTCGGCAATTTCTGGCTTTGAGTCAACCAGACAAGCAAGTTTAGCAGTAGCTAACCAAGAAGTTTTCACAGTCTCCCGTACATAATTTGCTAATTCTTCTCCTAGTTGTTGCCAATTTTCACTAATTAAAGTATAAGCTTGATCAACAGCAGTTAACTTAATAAAACTTTCCTCAGTCGCGTTTTTAAAGAAACTAGTCAAAACACCATCTTTCCAAGCAGCATTTAGCCAAAATGTCCCTTGAGAATTTGCCAACAAATAACCAATTTCTACCCGTACTCGTTCCGCTGCCACTTGATTAATACTTTTTGCTAAACTGCGAATTGTCTCTTGAGTAGCTGGTTCAATAGTAAAACCAAGTTGGGCAGCTTGACGATAAGCCCGCATTAACCGCAAAGGATCATTTTGCAGATTTACAGGTGATATCATTCTTAATAGACTAGATTCTATATCCTTAAATCCTTCCAGAGGATCAATAATTTCTTGAGTATGGGGATTATAAGCGATCGCATTAATAGTAAAATCCCTTCTATGCAAATCCGTAATTAAACTTTCTCCCTCCTGTTGAGCAAAATCAGCCGTAGCATGAGGAAACACCACACGGGCAATTTGTCTTTCGGCATCAAGTAACACAAAACCAGCTTGATAACGTTGAGCAATCTTTCTCGCTACCTTCACCGCATCCGCTGGGATAATAAAATCTAAATCCACATATTCCCGCACCCTACCCAAAATCGCATCACGCACCGCACCACCCACCATATAAACAGGTTGTGGCAAATATTCCAGACTAAAAGGCCAATTTTTGGCAGCGAGACGAGAAACAACTAATTCATCCATGATCATAAAAATCAACCTAGTAACCAATGCCGATTATTTTGCATTAAGCTACATTAACTATAAAGCTTCCCAAAGTTGGTTCTATTATGTGTATTTGCGTGAATTGCCACTATGTAGACCGCTGCGTCACCTACAACGCCGTAGAAACCCAGCACCAACAGCCACACCTGACAGAAACACCAGATTTTGACCCCAACGAACCCTCCATCAACGTCAATATTCGCACACAAGGCGAAATCATTGAAATGGAATGGGACGTTGTTGGTTGTCTCAGCTTCAAATCAGAAATAGGTAAATGGTCCAAATTACGTCCAGGTGAATTAGTCCCGACATAACTGAGAGTAGTTTCTGAAATGTTGCTGAATATTCACACTCGAAATCAGCAACACCAATTCTTATTCATGTTTTCCCCTCCAATCCTTAATTCTGCTGTATTATTTATCAGAAAAATATATTTGCATTTACCTTGACAAAGATAATTAAACATCTCTCACCGGATAAATACGCCTTAGCATTGCATACCACCACACCAGAACTCGGTTTAGCAATTAGCAACTTTACAGATTATCCCCAATCTCAAGTTTGGAACTTAGGACGTGACTTATCCAGTCATATCCATAAATACCTAATTGAAGTGATTAAACCACGAACCTGGGCAGACCTAGAATTTATCGCCGTAGCCCAAGGTCCTGGTGGTTTTACAGGAACTCGCATCGGAGTTGTCACCGCGCGGACACTAGCACAACAGCTAAACATTCCAGTATTTACAGTTTCCACCCTAGCCGCATTAGCTTGGCAAGCCCATAAAGCCCAAAAAAATTGCCAACAGCCAATAATTGCCGTAGAAATGCCAGCACAGAGGGGACAAGTTTTTGGTGCTGTTTATCAACCCAACCCTGATAATTCTGGCATTACTGCTCTATTACCAGATACAGTATTCACCCCAACCGCATGGCAAGAAACCCTAGCAGTCCAATCTTCTGAGCATACAAGTTATCAATTAATTTCCGCCACATCCCAGTTAGCAGCCACCGTTAACAGTATTTTGGAATTAGCATATTTAGATTGGCAGCACGGTAAAAATCCCCATTGGTCTGAGGCTCTTCCTTATTATGGACAACATCCTGTAGATATTTGATGATTATCGAAATCCTCCTAATCCTTACCAAATAAAGCTTATAGCTAAAAATAAGCATTAAATTTCCCCTCCCAAAAAAATATTTTCCCAACCCCCTTGACAGGAAAAGGAAGGATTGCTATATTAGTTAAGTGCCGGGGAGATAAAACAACTCACGGCAACTGAACCGAGAAAAAATAATACTTTGAAAGAATAGATTAAACCAATCCTCGTCGTCAAGATAATTTAAAGAGGATTCGAGATTTTAATTAATTTCGGAGCCAACAAACTCGAAAGAACCAAAATGGAGAGTTTGATCCTGGCTCAGGATGAACGCT
This sequence comes from Dolichospermum sp. UHCC 0406, assembly GCF_009712025.1. Lineage (NCBI taxonomy): Bacteria > Bacillati > Cyanobacteriota > Cyanophyceae > Nostocales > Aphanizomenonaceae > Dolichospermum > Dolichospermum sp. UHCC 0406. The sequence continues at coordinate 70 of NZ_VILA01000008.1, read as the reverse complement.
GGCGGTATGCTTAACACATGCAAGTCGAACGGAATCTTTAGGGATTTAGTGGCGGACGGGTGAGTAACGC
>NZ_VILA01000007.1:77527-181847 GCF_009712025.1 Dolichospermum sp. UHCC 0406 | reverse complement strand
GAAGGTAGATTCTTACGCGTTACTCACCCGTCCGCCACTAAATCCCTAAAGATTCCGTTCGACTTGCATGTGTTAAGCATACCGCCAGCGTTCATCCTGAGCCAGGATCAAACTCTCCATTTTGTTTCTTTCGAGTTTGTCGGCTCCGAAATTAGTTAAAATCTCGAATCCTCTTTCAATTATCTTGACGACGAGGATTGGTTTAATCTATTCTTTCAAAGTATTATTTTTTCTCGGTTCAGTTGCCGTGAGTTGTTTTCTTTCTCCGGCACTCAACTAATATAGCAATCCTTTCTTTTCCTGTCAAGGGGGTTGGGAAAATATTTTTTTTAGGCAATACCTTAGCCAATTTACGAGGGTGAAACAATGATAGTAGTCTGTCAATCCAAAAATGACGGGTAAAGGCAAGCAGGGGGAGAAGAGGGGCAGGGGGAGTAGGGGAGGGAAAAACAGAAGTTTTTTCCGATCATTTATTGCGTATTTACAGGTATATCTAATACTACCCTAAATCTATTAAGTAGGTTGGCGTTAAAAATTATTGTCGTTATGGCAAGGAAACAGGAAAGAGGCACTCATGCAAGAGTGAAGAAGTTTTGGGCGATTTTACTTTTCTTGACACATTTTGGTTTTTCTCAGCCTACTTACTTAAAAATTGCCGGTTTGAGTGAAAATGATCTATGATGATGGCGGGCAAGACTTGTACTGAGCTTGTCGATAGCGCAGCGTGGCGTTAGCCATAGTATGCCCACCCCACAAGAGTTGAATTTTAACGTTCTATTGCCTCATTAATCCATTGTTGCAATGTATTGATGACTTCCTCAATGACAATTTCTTGAGATTCACGATTTGCGCGTTTTACGACTTCAACTTTACCATTTGTAATCGCTCTTCCCGTCACTATTCTAAAGGGAATCCCGATTAAGTCTGCATCTTTGAATTTAACTCCTGCACGTTCATCTCTGTCATCTAATAACGTTTCTACCCCTGCTTTGTTCAGTTCTGTGTAAAGTTTTTCGGCGACGGCGATCTGTTGGGCATCTTTAATGTTAGGAATTGTGATAATGGCGTGATATGGTGCGATCGCTACTGGCCAAATTATGCCATCTTTATCATAGGATTGTTCAACGGCTGATTGTGCTAACCGAGACACACCCACACCATAACAACCCATAACTAAAGGCTTTTCTTCTCCTTGTTCGTTGGTATAGGTTGCACCCATGGCTTGGGAGTATTTTATCCCTAGTTGGAAGATGTGACCGGCTTCGATGCCTCTAGCTGTTTGTAGGGTTTGGCTTGAGTCGTGAAGTGAGCGATCACCTAATTTTGCCTTACGAATATCTACGGTTAGAGCAGGTAATTTAAATTGCTCATTCCAATTTGCGCCAACTACGTGAAAACCGCTTTCATTTGCACCAGTAACAAAATTCTTTAACTCCACCGCAGTTTGATCTACCAACCGCACAAATTGAGAATTTACCTGTTTACTTCCCGCAATATAATCATCAGCAATGTCTGGTGCGATATAACCTAAAGGTAAAGATTTAGCTTGCCACGTTTCTTGGGCTTCGGCATTGGGTACAGTTAAAGTCAGAATGGTTTTAGCACCAAATTGAGGAGCTAATTTAGTTAATTCATTTTGTAATTTAACTTCATTGATTTCCTGATCTCCGCGAATATTTATCAACACCAAAACAGTTAAACCGTTATCATAGACAAGTTGATATAAAACGTTTTTGACAATTTGGGTAGGAGAACACTTGAGGAAATTACAAAGTTTTTCAATTGTATCAATTCCCGGAGTTTCCCGTTTTTCGTAAGTTGTAAAAGGTGAAGTTTCCGCTTCCGCTGCTAAAGAAACTGCTTTTTCTACGTTAGCCGCATATTTACCATCTTCAGTATAGAGAACCTCATCTTCTCCCGCATCTGCTAAGACCATAAATTCTGTCGAACCAGAACCACCAATAGCCCCAGAATCAGCTTCCACAGCCCGAAAAGCTAAACCAGAACGCCGCAACATATTACTATAAGCAGTATACATTTCCCGGTAAGTTTTCTGCAAACTTTCCTCATCAGCATGAAAAGAATAACCATCCTTCATAATAAATTCTCGTCCGCGCATTAAACCAAACCGGGGACGAATTTCATCACGAAATTTAGTTTGGATTTGATATAAATGTACAGGTAATTGACGATATGAACGAATCATATCACGGGCAACAGTAGTAATTACCTCCTCATGAGTTGGTCCTAATCCTAATTGTTGTTCTCTTCTATCAACCAAAGAAAACATAATTCCTTCAGCCTTAGTATAAGTATCCCATCTTCCCGACTCTTGCCATAATTCCGCAGGTTGTAACTGCGGTAATAAACATTCTTGTGCGCCAGTAGCATTCATTTCTTCGCGCACAATTTGAGAAACCTTTTGCAAAACTCGCCACATTAGGGGAAGATAAGCATAAACCCCACTACCAATGCGACGGATATATCCGGCACGGAGTAATAATTTATGACTAGGGATTTCCGCATCAGCAGGATCATCCCGTAGTGTAACAAATAACATTTGTGATAATCGCATTCTTTTTACCTTTACTTGCTAATTTTTCAAATCAGTTACATCTAAAATATTTTCATCTAGTCAAAAAAGTTTTGTAGTCAGGACTTACAACCTAAACCACAAAATGAATTCATCTATTTCTTTGCGTCTTTGCTCCTTTGCGTCTTTGCGCGAAACAATACTCTTTCCATCTAACTTGAGGAGATAACTACCTTGTCTGAAGCAATGTATCAAGCACAACCACCCTTAGAATTTATTCCGCCAGCTTTTAACCCCTTGTTGTTAAATTTGGTACATCTAGTGCTACCTAACTGGATTCGGTGGAAAACACCGATTAGCAACATTGAAGCAGACAACGTTGAAACTTTGGCGGATTGCTATCAACGGTTTCAGGATGGTAAAATCCGGTTTATGTTGGCGTTTCGTCATCCTCAAACAGTAGACCCTCTTTGTTTAACTTATTTATTGTCCCAAATCTTGCCTAAAGTAGCACGAGTTGGGGGTACACGGCTACAATATCCACTTCATGCCCATTTTATCTATGATCGGGGAATTCCTCTTTGGGCTGGTTCTCACGTGGGTTGGGTAATTTCTCACTTGGGGGGAACTCCGATTCAACGCGGTAAAGCCGATTGGACTGGGTTGCGTTCCGCACGGGATTTGTATGCTAATGGTCAGTTTCCGATGGCTGCTGCGCCAGAAGGTGCTACAAATGGTTTATCGGAGATTATTAGTCCTTTAGAACCGGGTATCGCACAGATGGGTTTTTGGTGTGCGGAAGATTTACAAAAAGCGGGAAGAGATGAGGAAGTTTTAATTGTACCAATTGGCATTAAATATAGTTATGTTAATCAGCCTTGGGATAATATAGCAAATTTGTTAACTGAATTAGAAGCGGCTAGTGGTTTATTGGTAAATCAAGAGAAAACTGAGGCTTCTTTTGCTGCGCTTTATCCCCGATTATTAGGGTTAGCTGAACATTTATTATCGGTAATGGAGCAATTTTATACTAAATTTTATCATCAAACATTGCCAGATGAAAAGATTACTAATGAGGAAATTACAGATAGAAATGAGGCTTTAGCTTATCGGTTACAAGCTGTAATGAATATCGCTTTATTTATTGCTGAACAATATTTTGATTTACCATCTAGAGGAAATTGGAATGATAGATGTAGACGGGTAGAACAAGCAGGTTGGAATTATATATTTAGGGAAGATTTTAAGGATATTAAATTATTATCATCTATTGATAAAAGTTTGGGAGATAGAATTGCTGAGGAAGCATATTTTCGGATGTGGCACATGAGGTTAGTTGAGAGTTTTGTAGCTGTTTCTGGGATTTATATCCGCGAAAAACCAACGGTGGAAAGATTTGCAGAAATGACTTTACTTTTATGGGATATGGTGAATAAAATTAAGGGGAATATTCCTTTAAATCGTCCACAATTGGGTAAGCAGCAGGTGAAGATAACTGTGGGTACACCAATTTCTGTTTCTGAACGTTATCCGGTTTATAAAGGTAGTCGGGTTGCTGCTAGACAATCTGTGGCTGAGTTGACGAGTGATTTGCAGCAGGTTTTGGAGGGTTTGGTGGAGAAGGGATGATTTTTTGGTAATTTGGCTAGTTGTTTACATAATTTTAATCTTGTCAGAATCAGGATATCCAGGATTTGAGGATTTTCAGGATGTAATTTTTTGCTTATTTATTAGTTGTTGATAATTAGGATAGAGAAATTATACTTCATGAAGCATCATCACCCGCCTGGGAATTTATTCCCAGTCTTATAGCGAAAGTCCGTTAAAATGGACTAAAAGAATTTTGCAATAAACATCCTGTAAATCCTTTAATCCTGGATATCCTGATTCTTACAGTTTAGGGTTTATAATTGATATACAGTGTAATATTGCCTATAACCTAGTAAATGACATAAATAATTATGAATATACAACTTGTTGACTCCCTTGTAGAAATTGTTTCCAAATTAACTCCCGACGAAAAACAACTTTTCCAAGAAAGGCTGATTTATCAGGATTTCAACAAACAAACTAAAAAGCCTTTAACCTCTGAAGAAAGATTAAAACTTTGGCAAGAGTGGATAGAAAAAGCTCCTCAAAGTTCTGTTAATCTTCCTGATGAAGCACTACGTCGAGAAAACATTTATGATGATAGAGGAAGATGAGTAATTACTTATTAGATACCAATATTCTGTTACGTTCAAGAGATATAACATCTCCAGATTTTCATTTAGTTGATAAAACAATTAAATATTTAATATCTAATAATCATCAATGTTTTATTACCTCTCAGGTAATCATTGAATTTTGGGTTGTTGCTACTCGTCCTGTTAATGTTAATGGATTAGGATGGACTGGAAAACAAACAACTCAAGCAGTACAAATGCTAATAAATCAATTTGATTTACTAGAAGAGATACCAGATGTATTTTCTATTTGGTTGAACTTGGTGACAACATATAATATTTCTGGTAAACGCACTCACGATATACACATATTAGCCGTGATGCTTGCTCATAATATCAGCCATATTTTAACTTTAAACCCCAAAGATTTTATAGCTGTTCCAGAAATTACGATTATTCATCCTCAAAGTATTAATAGCTAAGAATATTGTGAATAAAATTATCCTGTAAATCCTTTAATCCTGGGTATCCTGATTCTGTGCCTTCAATAATAGTAGAGGCAGAGCCTCTGTTATAGCATTCCCAGTCAGAGACTGGGAACGAGATAATGCGATGTACTTTTGGCAACGATTTTATCAGATATATTGACAAGTTAACTCAAATGATTCTCTAGCAAGGACGCTATGGCTTCTGGATGAGCTTTTTTGTATTGTTTTTTACCTAACATTAAAACACAATTGGGGGCGCTGCTACAGCGTTTTTGACAATCGGTATGTTCAATAGTTACTTTATCAGATAAACCGCGATCGCCCAAAGTTTTTTCTAAGTCTGATAATAACCCCTTTCCACCCCGTTTCAGACAACCAGATTTTTGACATACCATAATCTTGGCTTTAGGTTGAGGAAGAGGAAGCGGATTTTTGATCAGACAAAAACCCACTGCTTGAATTTGATAAGCTTCGAGTTTTAATTTCCTGTTACGGGGGTTTAATTTACTAATAGCATCTATATGAATTTGCTCACCAGGGACTAAAGATAAACCTATAGAACAACGTAAATTTTTAGGAATTTTAATTTTGATATTTCCCCCAGGAATTGCTAACTGTAAATGTTTACATTTCTCGGTTTTTTTACCTGCAAAACCTAAAAACTGTCCTTCAATATTCAATTCCGATAAAGCCAAATATTTTTCACCCATTTGCGATAACCCAATTTTTTCAAGAGAAAATTTAATAACTTAGGAGTCAGGAGTCAGGAGTCAGTAGTCAGAAGCAAGAAGAAAGAAGGAAGAGGGAAAAGAGATTTTACCTTTTACCTTCTTGGTATTGATGGGAATTTTAAGAAAGACGTTTAGCTTCCACTGTTACTGGTAAACGACTTTTATCGGGAAATTCACTAAATTCTAATTCCCAACCATTAGTTAAAGTGAGAATTTTACCTGCTGCACCATCTGTTTCTTTAACTACTTCTTCTTCTAAGTCTTTTTTAGGGACGTAGACAACTAAAGTACCAGCATCATTCATTCGGAGCATTACTTTCATGTGTTTCCTCAGCAGATTCTAGTTCTCTTTTTCGACAACCGATGATGTACCCTGTTTCCAAAAAATGTACAGCATAGATATAATAAGCTTGCAAAAATGTACCAATGCTGGAGACATAACCAACATCACCAATTTTGGCTAAAACTTCCCCAATTTCTCTACCTGGAAAAGTTCCATCGTTTTTGATTAGTTTCTTAACTCGAACTTTTTGACCAATTTCAAAAATGGGTTGCGAGTCCAGTTCTATTTCATCACGTTGCATGGGAATACCTTTTTTCGCTGACTAAATTTAATAATTCTTCTGTAGTGAGACTGCGTTTTCTGAGGATTGATTGCTGACGGACTACATCTAAAACAGCTTGGGTTTCTTGAGAATCGAGAAAGATGCCATGCTGTTCTAATAGATTAGATAATGAATGCCGACCAGAATGTTTACCTATGACTAAACGCCGTTCCCAACCTACATCTTCAGGAGCATAAGGTTCATAAGTAACTGGGTTTTGTAATACACCATGAGCATGAATACCAGACTCATGAGCAAAGGTATTTTCACCCACAATTGCTTTCCAAGGTTGAACATTAGCGCCGGAAGCTTTAGCGACTAATTGAGATAGTTTTAACAAGTGTTGAGTCTGAATTCCCAAATCAACACCGTAAATACATTTTAGAGCCATAATTACTTCTTCCAAAGCTGCATTTCCGGCTCTTTCTCCTAGTCCATTAACGGTAGTATTTACAGATACAGCACCAGCTTTGATTCCGGCTAAAGCGTTAGCAGTTGCTAGTCCAAAATCATTATGAGTGTGAATCTCAACAGGAATTGATAGAGTTGATACTAAATGCTTAACTTTAAGGTGAGTTCGGAAGGGATCAAGTACCCCAACTGTATCACAAAACCGAAACCGAGATGCTCCCCATTCTTGTGATAACATGGCAACATCTTGGAGAAAGTTTTCGTCGGCTCTAGAAGAATCTTCGCCACCAACTGATACCCAAAGACCTTGATCTAATGCGAAGCTAATACAGTCTTTTAGTTTTTGTAAACTTACTCGCCATTGCCCATGAAATTTAGCGGCAATTTGCACTCCAGACACAGGAATAGCAATATGTACTCGTTCGAGTCCACAGGCTATAGAAGCTTTAATATCTGAGATAACAGCCCGATTCCAACCTAATAATTTAGCTTGTAAATCTAAGTTACGAATGGCAACAATGGCGCGAATTTCTTCTTCTCCCATTGCCGGAATTCCTACTTCTAATTCATGGACACCAATGGCATCGAGAAATTGTGCGATCGCTACTTTTTCTTCTAAGTTAAAAGCAACACCTGCTGCCTGTTCCCCATCACGTAATGTCGTATCATTAATCATGATTTGATACATTTTCAAGGTCCCTCTAGCGGAGTTTTTTGTAATATCCTTGTTCGCTACAATTTTTCATGGTGGTAGATGGGCAATAAATTCTTAATTGAGCGAATAAATCATGATTCATGATTTACGATCCTTAATTATTAATCAAATATTGCTGTTGCATCTGTATGACAAGAAACAAAAAATAAGTATAATTTATCCAATGTTTTTCGTGGTATTATTTGTGAATTTTGTTAGTAGCCAATAACCCATACAAATATTAGTAAATCCTGTAAAAAATAACATACTTATGCCAGCAATTAAGCTAGTAATCATAATTTTCACCTCATAGTTTCACTATTACACTGCGGCGGAAATAAGATAACCATTAAAAACCATTAAAAAGCTTGTATGATCCGCTTTTTTAATTATTAATTTTTAATTTTTAATTCCGCCTTGCGGTACTGGTAATTTTTCATCTACCTTAATTCATGGTGTTCTGCCAGCCAATCAAAAATCCTGTCTAGTTGTTGTAAATCCACTAAACCATATTGCCAAAGCAGCATCGGTAAGGGTCCATGATTGAACTCAGGATGTCGCGTTGCTACCGCAATATCAGCCTGGGAAAGTGCTAGTTCTTTTTGAAGAAATTGCAGTAACTTTCTATCAATACTATTAATCACCATAATTGGACATTGACAATTGAAATCAACATAAGGTACAAGTTATTCCCATCAGCAATTACTAATTTTTTTTAGTTTTAGCAAACTGGGTGAACCTTAGCTTATGTGAATTATCTTGAATATGCAAGATAGTTTGTGAGTGAATAATGACTTGAGATAAATCAGACTTGCATCAAGAATTAATCTTTGATATGCTTTTGATTAGACATTCTCAAAATCATCAATGGTAATTGGTAATACCAATCAAAAAAACATGATTGTTTCCAGCAATCTTTACTCAACACCGTTACACAAACAATTCTCTAACCACTTCACCAATTGATGACGAGAAGCAAAAAATTGCATTAATGTACTGCGAACAAGAATCGCTTCTTGGAGGTTATTAACTTGCACGCGCAAAGACCCATCCGGGGGACAGGAACAGGAAATCATCAACTCTTGCAAACGGTGATAAATACACCATCTATCACCTAAAGGAATCTGCAAAACTTGTTCACCGACAGTTAAAAACTTACAATTGTGTGACATTAGTAATTCAAGATTTATGAAATTGACGTTATTGATCATCTTGGTGATGATTGGTGAGAGTTTGGACTTGTTGTTCTAATTGCTCAATCCGCAAGAGTAAAGAACGAATCATACCTGCTTCTATATCGGGTAATTTGCCATGTTCTAAGGGAGAAATGCGATTATGAGACTTAGGAGCAATAATCCGTCCAGGAATGCCGACTACAGTGGCATCTGGAGGCACATCACCCAAGACAATTGACCCTGCACCGATGCGGACGCGATCGCTAATTTGAATATTTCCTAATACTTTCGCACCCGCACCAACTATCACATTATTACCTAAAGTTGGATGACGTTTACCGCTTTCTTTGCCAGTTCCTCCCAATGTTACACCCTGATAAATGAGTGTATAGTCTCCCACAATAGCAGTTTCACCAATCACAACACCCATGCCATGATCAATAAATACACCCTTACCAATTTTTGCCCCTGGGTGAATTTCAATACCTGTGAAAAACCGTCCCCAATGAGAAATCAACCGGGGAATAAAACTCACCTTGTGGATATGTAACCAATGTGCAAGACGATGTAAACAAAGAGCATGAAATCCCGGATAACAAAATATAACCTCTAACCAATTACGTGCTGCTGGATCACGCTCAAAAATAATCTGAAAATCACTGATTAATGGTTCTAAAAAAAGTCTAGAACTTTCATTTTTTCGGAGCTTTGTATTTACAGTCTCGGTTTTACTGATCCTGTTTAATGACTGGTGCATTGGTACTGTTAGGTAAAAAAATCCTGTACTGTTTTCATGCTTATATCAGATAACTCCCCAGCAGCAGAAATTATCAATGCAGATTAGATTTATTAAATTTATTAAGCTTGTACTCAATAGGTTTAAACCCCTATGTAACAGAAATTTACATTTTTTATTGGGGTAGGGGTACTAGCTTTTGATTACAGGGGTACTTGTATTTTCGGCTTAGGGATGCAGCTTTTTTGCACTCAAAATAAATCTCTTAACCTGTCAGCCTTTACAGCTATTTAGGCAAGATATTTTTCCATATCTTCAATTGTACTCATTTGCTGATAACCGTTGTCTTGATGACAGTAAATATAGATTTTATGTATTGCTGACTACTACTATTATTCTATAGTTCTGGTAGTTGAAAATTGGATTTCTTCATTTTGTTTTAGGATTTGTTTGCTGGATATGGGGATACAAAAATTAAAACAGGGAAAGTTTGAATATAACCTTGAACCCATAGTCCGAAACCCATATTTTGTTAGCACTTTGACAAAATGGCGAAGGTATTGTTATTTACCGTAGATTATGATACAGTCTCTAGCTATTGATCATTGTTATAGCAATTCTGGCTTCATTGCTATATGGCTCGAATTCTATAGTTTGTTCATTCTGCTCATACCATCCCATCTGCTTCCTATTTGGAATGACTATAAATCATGAAAACATCTTCTCTTTATCAGAGCTTAAGTCGTAACACTGCAATTGCATTAGCAACCGTAACTTTGAGTTTGTCTATTGGTAGCCTGAATGCTTTTGCTCAAGAAAAACCTAGAATTTCAGTACCAGACTTCAAGAATGAAACTAACTCCAACTGGTGGTGGTGGAACAGCAATACATCTCAACAGTTAGCAGATGCCTTGAGCAATGAATTAACATCAACAGGAAAATTCACCGTTGTTGAGCGACAAAAGTTAGGAGCAGTCCTTTCCGAACAAGAACTTGCTCAAGCTGGATTAGTTCGCAAAGAAACCGGGGCAAAAAAGGGAGAACTGACCGGGGCAAAATATATTATTCTGGGCAAAGTAACTGCTTATGAAGAAGGAGTTAAGAAGGAATCCGGTGGACTAGGGATAAGCGGGATTAGAATAGGTCGTTTTGGTCTAGGTGGTGGCACCAGGAAAGAAAAGGAAAAAGCTTATGTTGCTATTGATTTGCGTGTTGTGGATTCCAGTAATGGAGAAGTAGTTTATTCCCGTACTGTTGAAGGACTTGCTACTAGTGAATCTAAGAGCAATGCTGGTGGTATCAGTTTTTCTGGTATTAATATTGGTGGTGATAATCAAAAAACAACCAAAGCCCCTGTCGGTAAAGCACTTCGCGCAGGATTGGTCGAAATCACCAATTATCTAAGCTGTGTAATGGTTGATAAAGGTAGCTGTGTAGCTGAGTTTGAAAAGAAAGAACAGCGTCGTCGTGAGAATACTCAAAAAGTTTTAGAATTGGAATAAATGGTGTAACTGTTCATTTTTTCCTAGGGAAAAAGGATTAAGAAGGAATATAAATTTGATGCAGCGTAACCCACTGTTAATTAATAATTGTAGGTTACGCTGTCTCTAGCTAAGAACCAAAGAAATATTTCATCTTAATCTTAATATCAGTATTAGTTTTAGATACAGTAACAGCCGAATCATTAAACTTAGGAGGTCCGGTTAAAACCTCTGGATTTTGAGAAAATCCAAAACCTTCTGTGGGCATACCAAAAGAATTAGTATCAAGATTACTATTGCCATTGGCATCATGGATTAATGCAACAGCATAATTACCTGGTTTTAAATCCTTAAAAATCAGTTTTTGAGGCATTTCTGTAATTTTAGTACACTCGGATTGCCAAGCCTTTTTACTATCACCAGGAAATCCTTTACTTTGATCAAAAAGAGTAGCACAAATTTGTCCAGATTTGTTTTTCAATCCTTCTACTTCAATCGTCAGACTACTAGTCAAATCTGCTTTAGCACTAGCTAAAAAGAGAAAATTTCCCAAAATAGGGAGTAGTAATATTAATCCCCGGCTTGACGCTTGACCTAACGCGATATTTAACTGTTGCTTCATTAATTTACCCTCTATTAAATAGAACTATTATCTTACCCAGAAATGTTGTCAATTGGGATTTTTATCAGCGACTAACAGCCGCAAAAATCTCTATTATAGCGAGTTTACCTGCTAATAGAGGGGCAAAATCATTTTCCAAAACCATCCTCTCCAACTAACCAACAAGCGGTAGAATTAACAACCAACCCCAATTGCACCCCTTGATATGTATTGCGACTACCTGGTACAAATCCTCACCGCCCGCGTCTATGATGTAGCCCAAGAAACACCACTAGAATATGCCCCGAACCTCTCCGCGAGGCTGAATAATCAACTCCTCCTGAAACGGGAAGATATGCAATCAGTCTTCTCCTTCAAACTGCGGGGCGCATATAACAAAATGGTCAATCTCACCCCAGACTTACTTGAACAGGGTGTCATAGCGGCTTCTGCGGGAAATCATGCCCAAGGTGTAGCCTTAGCTGCCAGTCGCTTGGGAACAAAAGCCATCATCGTTATGCCCGTGATTACGCCCCAGGTAAAAATAAATGCAGTCAAAGCGCGGGGAGGAGAAGTTGTCTTATATGGCAATAACTATGATGATGCTTACGCCTACGCCCGACAACTGGAAGCAGAAAAAGGGTTAACCTTTATACATCCCTTTGATGATCCGGAAGTGATTGCTGGCCAGGGAACAATCGGTATGGAAATCCTGCGCCAATATCAGCAACCCATTCATGCCATATTTGTGGCTATTGGTGGTGGTGGCTTGATTTCTGGTATTGCAGCTTATGTTAAACGGTTGCGTCCCGATATTAAAATTATTGGTGTTGAACCTGTAGACGCTAACGCAATGTATCAATCATTGCAAGCTGGCGAAAGAGTGCGATTGTCTCAGGTGGGTTTATTTGCTGACGGTGTAGCGGTGCGGGAAGTAGGAGAAGAAACCTTCCGCCTCTGTCAGCAATATGTAGACGAAATTATTTTAGTGGATACAGATGCCACCTGTGCGGCAATTAAAGACGTGTTTGAGGATACTCGTTCTATTTTAGAACCTGCGGGGGCATTAGCGATCGCTGGCGCAAAACTCTACGCAGAACGTGAACAAATTCAAAATAAAACCCTCGTTGCCGTTGCTTGTGGTGCTAACATGAATTTTGATCGTTTACGTTTTGTGGCAGAACGGGCAGAATTTGGAGAACGTCGAGAAGCAATCTTTGCAGTGAGAATTCCCGAAGCAAGAGGTAGTTTAAGAAAGTTTTGTGAATGTATTGGTAAGCGCAATCTCACAGAATTTAACTATCGCATTGCTGACCAAAAAGAAGCGCATATTTTCGTAGGTGTGCAAATAGAAAATCGTGCCGACGCTGCTAAAATGGTCGAAAATTTTGAATCTCACGGTTTAAAAACCATAGATTTAACAGATGATGAATTAACAAAACTGCATTTGCGTCACATGGTAGGAGGACATTCTCCCCTTGCAGAAAACGAACTACTTTATCGCTTTGAATTTCCCGAACGTCCAGGGGCTTTAATGCAATTTGTAACTTCTATGTCTCCTGATTGGAATATTAGCTTATTTCATTATCGCAATAATGGCGCAGACTATGGAAGAATTGTGGTAGGAATGCAAGTTCCCCCCCATGAAACAACAGAATGGCAATCATTCTTAGATAATCTTGGTTATCATTATTGCAATGAAAGCGATAATCCGGCATATAAGTTATTTTTAGGATGATTTCAGCTATTTTTAAGTAAATAAACCACATCTTATTTTTGTTTCGCGCAAAGGCGCAAAGGAGCAAAGGCGCAAAGGAAGAAATTAATTAATTTAAGCTGTGGTTTAAGTATGTGAAAATTGCTGTAATTTTGGTTTTATTGGGATTATGGCAATTTACATAATTAACGGTGTGATAGTTCCAAAAAACTAATCGTTTGCGGACTAGAACTAGATGAACTCTCCCAATAATCTACTTGATTAACTTTGACTTTCAGTAATGCAAGATTTGGTTCATTTATTCCTTTTGGAAACCAAGTTTGTAATTTGTGTTGCCATTTTCCTTGCAGTTGATTACGATCTCTTGTTAATTGGGCTGTTCCTAATATGGAAACATATCGTTGTTGATTAGGTGCGGAAAAACTAATATTCACCTGTTGATGATGTTCGATTTCTACTACTTTATGGGAATTGACTAATGTAAAAAACCAGAGTGTAGCATCATTGTCAATTTCATTACAAATTGACATAGGACGACTATGTAAAGTGGCATCATCATCAACTGTGGTTAACATCCCACATTCAAAACCTGCAAGCAGGTTACGCAATTCTTGAACTTGTGGTTTTGTGTCTACAGATTGTGTCATTATATCTATAATTTTAGTGTTATGGACATGAGTTACATTTTTAGTGTTAAAGGTTTTCGATTTATATACATGAGTCTAAAGAAGTAATTATCAAAATCTGCTATTACCAATTTATAACTAAATAAATATACCTTAAAGAAGATGTCAATTAGATAAAATTATAATTAAAATACTTTGGGCTGGGCATATTGCCCGCCCATTTTATTTTTAACTCAAATTAATTACCCAATCCCGTAAATGTGAGTTCACTTGTTCAGGAATTTCATCATGGGGACAATGACCAGCTGTGAGAAAATATTCTGTTAATTGGGGATAATATTCATGGAATTTTTGGGAACGTTCTCGCGCTTTCATCCAAGGATCTGCTTCTCCCCATAATAACAATAATGGACAAGTTAATTGTTTAAGTAAAATGTCAACTTTTGCCCCTTGAGGACTACTAAAAACAGAAACAAATACATCTAACGCCCCTTGATCAAAAGCTGGACGCTGAATTTCTGCTACTAATTGATCTGTAATTGCACTTTGATCAAGATAAACTTTTGCTAAGGTTCGGCGAATTACCCACTTTTGGCGCGTATATTGAAATAATAAAGACTGGGCTAAACGTTGTTTAAAAAACCATTTAACAGTTTTACCTAAAACTTTTTGTAGAGGATTGATAGCAGGTTGAATTTGATTTTCTGGTGGGGAAAATGGACCAGCACTATTAAGTAATACCACACCAGCAGCACTGTCAGGACGTTGGGAAGCAACGCATAAACAAGCGTAACCACCTAAAGAATTACCTGCTAAAATTGTCTTTTGACCGATGACTTCACTGATAAAATCATGGAGTTGGTCGCGCCACAAGTCACCGCTATACTGTAAATTAGGTTTGGCGGAACGCCCAAATCCTAACAGGTCAATGGCAAATACTTGGAAATCTGCACTTAATTCTGTGATATTCTTGCGCCAATGGTCTGTGGAAGCACCAAAACCATGTACTAATAGCAAGGGTGGACGCTGAAGGTGTGGTTCTCCTGCTTGTACATAGTACACATTGTGTCCGCGCCATTGCCAGTATTGACCAGGAATCGGATTTGTGGAGGAAGCGATACTTGTTTGCATATTACAAAGAAATATTAAGTTACTGTGAATAATTGTAAATCAAATTATTAACCAACGGACAACGGACAACGGACAACTGACTACTAACAACTGACAACTAATAAAAATGATTACTGGAAAAACGCAACTTTTGGGAGTTATTGGACATCCTGTGTCACATTCCCTTTCACCATTGATGCACAATGCGGCTTTGGCTAAACTGGGATTAGATTATGTGTATTTGCCTTTTCCCGTTGCACCAGAAAATTTAGAGAGAGCGATCGCAGGTTTTGCTAGTATTGGTGTTGTAGGATTTAGCATCACAATTCCCCATAAACAAGCAATATTGCCGTTATTATCCGAAATTTCCCCGATTGCTCAAGCTATCGGTGCAGTGAATACCGTCACTCGTCAAGGTGATAAATGGGTGGGGACAAACACAGATGTGGCAGGATTTATTGCCCCTTTACAAACAACATATCATCAAGATTGGAGTCAGAAAAAAGCGGTAATTTTAGGGAATGGTGGGGCAGCGAGGGCTGTGGTAGCGGGTTGTATTCAACTGGGTTTGGCAGAAATTCACGTGGTAGGGCGGAATTTACAAAAATTACAAGCATTTACTCAAAGTTGGCAAAATTCACCCTTTGCAGATAAATTTCAGGTGCATGAATGGCAAGAATTACCGAACCTACTCCACCAAGCTAACCTACTGGTAAATACAACCCCGATGGGAATGTATCCCCATGTTGATGAATCGCCATTGAGTAGTCAAGAAATGGGTTATTTGCCTGGTGATGCCATTGTCTATGATTTAATTTATATCCCTAAACCCACCAAATTTTTGCACCTAGCCGAAAAACAAGGAGCAATTATGATTGATGGTTTAGAAATGCTTGTCCAACAAGGTGCAGCAGCCTTAAAAATCTGGTTACAACAGGAAACAGTCCCCGTCAACGAAATGCGTCAAGCATTGCAAAATCACCTGGGGATATGAGGAGTCAGTTGTCAGTAGGGGCGAAGCATTTGGAAGATAAATTATCGATCATTGCCAAAAATAGTTCTCCAAATGCTTCGTCCGTACAGTTGTCAGTTGTCAGGAAGAAAATTTCTCCCCTGCTCCCCAGTCCCCTACTGTGGTTACCGCATATCCCTTTCCTGTCCTTGGGCATTATAGATAAATACAGGAAGTTGAGCATTTTGACCAATGACAGCAAGAGCATATTTCAAGCTTTGGAAATGACTTTGTATTTCTCGATTATTAGCTTGTAATAATCGGTCATATTTAGGAGTTAAGCGGACACTAATTTTCTGATTCTTGATAGTAAAAGTACAAATCTTAATGGTATTGGTACAAGTCCTATTGAGTTCAGCGCGAGTTTGAGTTAAATCACCATAGAGTTGGAATTGTTCTTGTGCCTGTTTTAGAGATGCTGTATAGGGTTCAATCAGGGCTGTAGCTTGATTGAAATAGAAACTATCTTGACTCACTTGTTTAGCAGCTTCTAAAGCCTGTTCCCAAGACTTGACCGCACCTTGCCATTGATTTTGATTACTATAGGCTTGAGCTTGATTAGCGGCTTTTATAGCTTGTTGATAGGATGTGGCTGCTAATTGTTCTTTTTTGGCGCGATCGCGGGCTACAATAATTTTTGGTTGGTATTCTGCTAATAGCTTGCGGGCATTCTCAGTTTCCAAACTATCTATAGGGATAATCTTTAAGGTATTAATTGCTGTCTGGAAATCAGATTCTACCTTTTGCCATTCGGGTGCAGATTTAGCAGTGGCTTGGCGTTTAGTAGCGTTTTCTCCTAAAGTTTTGGCATTGGCAATTCTTTGTACCCATGTTTCCTCTTTAAGCAACTGATCATTAACAGTTTTTAAAGTATTTTGATAATTTGATAAATTAGCTGTTACCAATCCATAGAGTTCATGACTTGGGTTAATTATCTCTAATGAGGTAATTGCCTCTCTCCACAACTTTTGTCTATTGCGTAACTCATCTAAACTCTGAGGAGGAGTTTGAGTTTTTTTCTGGGCTGAAGATCCTATTTGTAAGGCTTTTAGCACCTGGTTGATTTTTGTTGACTGTTCAGAAAAACTATTAACCAATACCTGAGAGTCTTGATAACGGGGAGACCACTCAGGAATTTCTTGCAAATCTGCAACTACTTTATCTAGTTTTTGTTGCATTGTTAATAAGTCTTTTTGTGATTTTGTCCGTTTGATCTGCTGCTGATACTCACTTTTAAATTGCTGTGCTGTTTGTAATTCCTTACATTCAGAAATTACACAACCACGATGGAGAACGAAAGCACCACTACTGGCAAGGAGGGCGATAACTACAGCCGTACCAATCATTATTTGTACGGGGGGAAGTGATAGTGATAATTGTCTGTTTCTGGGTTTGTCTGCGATATTCGCAAAAGGAGCAAACTTTTCTTCAATGTCTTCAATTTTCTCAACTTCGTTTTCATCCAGAGATAAATGTGAATCTAGTAGTAAATAATCTGAGAAAGATTCTTCGGAACTGGGAAGAAATGAATCAATAATGGGTTCGTCTTCGGTGTCTGTAATTGGAGATGATGGTGTTTGAAGATCAGCAGAAATAAAGAGACTGTCTCTCTCATTTTCTATGTTCACTGTTTCTCTTTCTCTGTCTACTGTAGGACTTGGAAATTCATCCTCAGTTTCTTGTTCTGAATCTATACTGGGAATTTGAAAATCTAGGAAATATTGAGCATAGGGACGCCTTTCTCCAGCAATTCTCAAGAAAAATTGTACCCGTTGAGTTTGGTAGTTGAATTGCCATTGCAGTGCTTGTTCTAACACCTCAAAAACTTGCTGTGTGTCAACTAACACATCGGCAGGATGTTGAGTTAAAATCATCAATTCATCATTTCTGATGGCGCATTTGACCTGGAAATCCTGACTATCAAGCAGTTGAGCCACTAATCTTTCCTGCAAGATATCGCTTAAAACCTGTAGATATTGTTGTTGAACTGTTGCTTCCATAAAGCGTTACTGCCACTCTTTCTATATAGTTTTGATTATCAAGGGGACTGGGAATTTAGGACTAGAGACTAGTACCGCAGGGCGGAATTAAAAATTAACAATTAAAAATTAAAAAAGCAGATGGTATAAGCTTTTTAGGGATTTTTTAATGGTTATCTTACTTACGCCGCAGTGTACTAGTAGTCTGTCAAAGACATTTTGACGGGTTTTTGGTAGTGCGGGCATACTTCGACCCTTCGACCCTTCGACCCTTCGACAGGCTCAGGGCATCGCAGGCTCAGGGCATCGCTTGCTCAGTATAAGTCTTGCCCGCGTGAGCGAGACGCTCACACTACAGTCCATCATTTTTATCTTGACAAACTACTAGTTTTACATCCAATAGAATCAGTTTCTAGCAGAAGGTTAAATTTGTCACGAAGAATACAGTCAAGGGTGATAATTTAGACTTCTATTTTTTTATACAGCTAGATTATAAATTAGACAATCCAATGACAAAATAAATTTTCAGTTAAGCAAAACCAAATTCTATAATTTTCGGTATTGGGCAAAATATCAGATAGCATCTAAGAAAGTGCGTTAGACTTGTCAATACAAGGTGTGTCTCAATGGATTTATTGGAGTATCAAGTTAAAGAATGGTTTGGTAAAATCGGGATTCCGGTCTTACCATCTCAAAGAATAGACCATCCCACAGATTTAAAACGGTTAAAAATTCGTTATCCGATTGTTCTAAAATCTCAGGTACAAGCAGGGGAAAGGGAAAAAGCTGGTGGAGTTAGGATTGTAGAAACTACGATTGATGCGATCGCTGCTGCACAGAATATATTTAATTTACCAATTTGGGGACAATTGCCGGAGGTTTTACTGGCAGAATCGAAGTATGATGCCCAGGAGGAATTTTATCTAGCTGTAGTTTTAGATACTGCGCTGTGTCGTCCCGTTTTATTGGGTTGCACAGAAACCAATATTGACTGGGAGACAGCAGGGGAAAAAATTCAGCACGTGGTGGTAGAACAGGAATTTTCGCCATTTTATGCCAGACGACTGGCTTTGAAAATGGGTTTGCAGGGTGAGTTGATGCAAACTGTGAGCGATATTGTCGAGAAGTTGTACCAGTTATTTGTGCAAAAGGATTTGGATTTGGTGGAGATTCATCCTCTGGGTGTGAACTCTGCTGGTCAAGTGATGGCGCTCAATGGCAAGGTTAGGGTGAATAAACAAGCTATTAATCGTCATCCTGAAATAGCTGAAATGGCTACGAAACTGGTTGGTCTTCTTCATGGTAATAAAAAAGGGAGCGGCTTGTTGAGTAGCTGGGATGGGATAGAAATGCCAGGTAAGATTTGTATATTAGGTAATGGGAAAGGTTCTGTGTTAACAACTTTGGATGAGGTTGTTAATGCTCATGGTAAACCTGGTAAATGTGTCAATTTGCGCCATTCTTTTATGAGTGATACTAAACTGAAAACTTTTGGCGATCGCCTGATTAGCAGTTTAACAAGTTTGGCCAGTGATGTGAATGGTCAAGTTATTTTAGTCAACTTTTTGGGGACTATTCCTCAAGTTGACCAACTCCCCGAAATTATTACCAAATTCCTCCATTTGGACAGAATTGAAATTACATCTCAAATGTCATCTTCCAATGGAAATAAAAATCAGCAACCATTAAATTTACCCTATTTAGTCCTCCGTTTGGCAGGTTCTGAATTTAATCATGTTAGAGAAAATTTAGTTCCACTACAAACCTCTAATCAATCGCTGATAGTTGTAGAAAATTTAGATGAAGCAGTTAAGGAAGCAGTTCGTTTAGCTAAGTTATCTGTGCAGAAAAAAGGGAATAGGTAAAAAGCAAGATTTTTACCAATTACAACGAACAACTGTACGGGCGAAGCATTTGGAGAACTATTTTTGGCAATGACCGATAATTTATCTTCCTAATGCTTCGCCCCTACTGACAACTGACAACTGACAACTGATAAACTATGAATTTAACAACAGAAAGTAAAGTTTTAATTCAGGGATTTTGTGAATTTATCTCAGCAACTCATATTGCTCAAATGCAGGCTTATGGCACAAATTTAGTAGCTGGTGTTAATCCTGGGTATGGTGGAAAACAAATATATAATCTACCAGTGTTTGATTTGGTAGAGGAGGTTGTGGCCAAATTTGGACAGATTGACACCACAATCATTTGTGTTCAACCTTATCAGGTTTTGGATGCAGCATTAGAAGCGATCGCCTCTAACATCCCCCAAATCATCATTACCACCGCTGGTGTCCCAGCTTTGGATATGGTACAACTCCTTCGCAAAACAGAAGCTGGTGAGACTTTAATTATTGGCCCCAATAGTCCAGGAATTATCGTTCCTGGGAAAATTCTCCTGGGGACTCACGAACGCGAATTTTATATCCCTGGTTCTGTGGGAATTGTTAGCCGTAGCAGTACACTTACCTATGAAGTCGCTTGGGAATTAACAAAGGCGGGTTTGGGGCAATCAATTGGTGTTAGTATTGGTAGTGATGCGATTGTTGGTTCTTCATTCCTGCAATGGTTGCAAATTCTTGATGAAGATGAGACCACAGAAGCAATTGTTTTAATCGGACAACCTGGTGGAGAAAGCGAAGAAGCAGCAGCACAATATATTACAGAAGCAATTGATAAACCTGTAATTGCCTATATTGCTGGTAGACACGCACCAACGACACAAAGTTGGCAAGAAACAGGGACTTTAGCCAGTGTAATTGGACGTTCTGCGAATTTTGGTACAGCAGAAAGTAAATTGGCCGCTTTTAAATCTGCAAAAATTCCTGTCGCTGATAGTCCCTCTCAAATTCCTAAATTGCTGAAAAATATTCTCATTCCCCAAAGTGTAACCACTAAATAACAGCTAAACACAAAATTAGTATGTATTTATACGATTTTGAAATTTTTTGGTCGTTATACTTATGATTAGGTTCTACCTGGGAATTGATGAAGTGGCCAGTCCACTTCATTTTTATTGTCAAAATCTAGATTTTTCAGTCATTAACTAATTCATCTCGCCATTTTTCACGTTTTTCTCTCTCTTCACGCACTTCTTCTTCCCGTTCCCGTGACCGCACTAATAGCCAACTTTCCCATGTCAGGGGTTTTTGTCGTTCTAAATGGTTAATAAATTGCATAATTGATAAATCTGCTTTGAGGGGAGTTTTTAAATCAAACTGCATGGTTTCTAAAATTTTATCATTAGTTTTGAGTAAGCGATCGCTAATTTTTTCCCCTATCTTTAATATCAATTTATTAATTAACTTTCCTAAAATACCTTGACGTTTTTTGCACATAAATAGGGTTTGACCTGCTGTTTTTCCCCCTGGTAATAACCGAGTTGTAAATATTATATGTAGCTGGGTAGAGTCATTAGTAAAGGAAACTATACTTGTTGTCCCATACCAATAGCAAACACTGTAATTAAAAGAATTATTAAAAAACCGCCGGTAGAGATTTAGCCAAAATGACTTTCCATTAATATTTGTAATCGTGCTAAAAATAATCGCATTTTGATTGAGTTCTTGTTTCTCCAAAACCATTTTTAATGGTAATTTATTAACTAAATTAATTTGTTGAGTATCAATACCCTGAAGAAGTAACACATTGGGATGACAATCAATACTAAATTGCGAACCGAGAGAAAAATCAAAATCTTGGTTTTCCCAATCTAAAACAAAAGGTAAAGGTTGCTGGGGAGTTTCCCCTGTCCAAACCCAAATCATTCCATATTGTTCTGCTGCTGGCCAAGTTTTAGCTTTAAGAGATACAGGTTCATCTACATTAGGAATACCAACACAAATACCTTCTGCATCAAATTTCCACCGATGTAAAACACAGCGTAATTCATTACCTTCAATTTTACCTTCAGCTAAACTCGTACCCATGTGAGGACAGTAAGCATCTAAAATAACTGCACGTCTATCTTTACCACGATATACGACTAAATCCTTCCCAAAAATTGTCACAGCTTTAATTTCACCTATCTGCAAAGATTGAGAAGGTAATACCCAATACCAACCTTCAACAAAACTCATTGATTGGTTGAAAATTTTAGGTTTACGAACCGAGTTAAGATTATCTATATGTGTGTTCATTTTTAGGGTTTTCACTTGCAGTGAAGCGGTTGATCTATTCCTATCATGAACAACTTGAAAAAACAGTTATTTTCAGTACCGTCAGCAGAAATGAATTAAAAATTAAAAATTAAAAGTTAAAAATTGAATTACCAATTACCAATCACCAATTACCTAACTCCTGGTTGAAAATTACGCAATCTTAAAGCATTACTAACTACAGAAACGGAAGAAAATGCCATTGCTGCACCGGCAATAATTGGGTTCAGTAACAAACCCAAGAAAGGATAGAGAATACCCGCAGCAATGGGAATACCAATGATATTGTAAATAAAGGCAAAAAATAGATTTTGACGGATATTATTAATGGTAGCGCGACTGAGTTGAATAGCTGTCACAATGGCTTGTAGATCTCCAGAAATTAAAGTAATATCACTAGCAGCGATCGCCACATCTGTTCCTGTCCCGATGGCAATTCCCACATCTGCTTGTGCTAATGCTGGTGCATCATTAATTCCATCTCCCACCATAGCCACAATTTTAATTTTATTTCCTACTTTTTTTTGTTGCAATGATTTAATCATTGCGGCTTTTTGGTCTGGACGCACTTGGGCAAAAACTTGAGTAATCCCCACTTGATTTGCAATAGTTTGGGCAGTTTTTTGATTATCTCCCGTTAACATTACCACTTCTAAACCTAACTTTTGCAAAGCCTTGACTGCTGTTAATGATGAAGGTTTAAGGGCATCAGTAATAGCCATAATAGCTTCTGATTTACCATTTACTGCTAACCAAATGACTGTTTTTCCTTCATTTTCCCAAATTGTTTGATGTGGTTCTAAAACATCCGTATCAATTCCTAACTCTGTAAACCAGCGTTGTGTGCCAACTTGTACCAATTGATCATATACAATTCCTTGAACACCACTACCAACAATGGCTGCAAAATTCTTAACATCAGCCAAACTCACAGCTTGATTAATCGTATATTTCACCACTGCTTCCGCTAAAGGATGTTCAGACTTATGTTCTACACTAGCAGCTAATTTTAATAATTGAAGTTCATTCCCATTCGCTGTACCCTTGATAGTTATAAAGTCTGTAACTGTGGGTTTACCTTGAGTTAAAGTTCCAGTTTTATCAACAACAATAATATTTATTTTATGTGCTAATTCTAAACTTTCAGCACTTTTAATTAAAATGCCATTTTCTGCACCTTTACCAGTTCCTACCATCACAGAAGTAGGAGTAGCTAAACCCAATGCACAGGGACAAGCAATAATTAAAACCCCTACCATTGTCATCATTGCTAAGGTGAAATTAGCTGTAATACTAAACCAGATCATAAAAGTAAGAATAGCTATCACAATTACAGCCGGCACAAACCACCCAGTTACCTGATCTGCTAACCTTTGAATTGGTGCTTTTGAACCTTGGGCTTCTTGGACTAACTTGACAATTTGCGCTAAGAAAGTATCTTTACCAACTCGCGTGGCTTTAAACTTAAAACTACCAGTTTTATTAATTGTTGATCCAATCACCTCATCTCCTGGTTGTTTTTTCACAGGTACACTTTCACCTGTTACCATTGCCTCATCTACCGTAGAATTACCATCAATTACTTCACCATCTACAGGAATTTTTTCACCAGGACGGACTAAAATTAAATCATTAACTATTACTTGATTAATAGGAATATCCATTTCCAAATCATCTCTTATTACCCTGGCTATTTTCGCCTGCATTCCCATTAATTTATGAATAGCTTCCGAAGTTTTTCCCCTAGCACGATGTTCTAAAAATCGTCCTAACAAAATCAAAGTTATAACCAGCGCTGCAACTTCATAATAAACATGAATTTCTAAGCCTTGGGAAATAAGTAAATCAGGAAAAAGCGTCACGAATAAAGAATAGAAATAAGCCGTACCCGTTCCCAAAGCAATCAAAGTATCCATTGTCGCAGTGCGGCGTTTTAAAGACTTCCAAGCATTACGGAAAAAAGATCCCCCACACCAAAATTCAACAGGTGTTGCTAATGCTAATTGCAACCAAGGATGATGAAGAAATTTAGGAACAAAAGGCAAATGTAATCCCGTCATCATCGGTAAGGAACCAAAAAACAGAATAATACTAATTACAATCCCGGTTGTTAACTTGAGAATGAGTTCCCGTTCTGCTGCTAATTTACTCGCTGCTTCTGCTGTATCCTCACCTTCTGTTTCTAACTGAAAAGATGAATAACCAGCATCTACAATTGCAGCTTGAATTTTCGCTAAATTTGTTTGTTTAGGTTCATAATTAATAGTTATCTGTTCTGCACCAAAATTAACATGACAATCAATAACTCCAGCAACGGCTAAAATTGCCTGTTCAATATTATTAGCGCAAGAAGCACAACTCATCCCTTTAAGTTTAAGACTAAGATTATTCATATCACCTCTTATAATTATCCCCCAGATCACCGACTTCTTGAAGAAGTCGGGTATCTATACGATCTATACTTCACCTATTGGTGTAATATATCATTTTAATCAGTTTCTTGACTTTCACCTATCTTACATTGCGGATTCTGGATATAGAAATGTATGTTACAAGTTATTTATTCTGACGAATTTTTAGATCACAAAACGGGAATCTACCACCCAGAAAAACCTGAACGGTTGACAGCAATAGTCAATGCTTTAAAAGCTGCAAATTTTGCCGAGAAAATTACCTGGAAACTACCTACACCCGTAACATCAAAACCATCTTTAATGTCTTGGATAGAAAATGTTCATTCTACAACCTATATTAACAAAGTTAAAGATATCGCTGCTGACGGTGGTGGTTATTTAGACGGAGATACTCCCATTTCTCCCCGCAGTTATGATGTAGCATTATTGGCAGTTAGTGCTTGGTTAGATGGAGTAGATACAGTTCTTGATACAGCAAATAAAGCTTTTGTATTAGCACGCCCACCTGGGCATCATGCGGTAAGTGATACAGGAATGGGATTTTGTTTATTTTCTAATGCTGCAATTGCAGCTTTATATGCTTTGCAACAGCCTGGAATTCAGCGCGTTGCTATCCTAGATTGGGACGTACATCACGGAAATGGGACGGAAGCAATAGTAGAAACTCACTCAGAAATTGCTTATGTTTCTCTTCACCAGTATCCAGCTTATCCCGGTACAGGGAAAACTTCTCAACAAGGTTCACATAATAATGTCTTAAATTTACCTGTTCCCCCTGGTAGCGATATTACCGTCTATCAACCATTGTGGGAAAGAAAAATCTTACCCTTTTTAACTAATTTTTCGCCAGATTTACTGATTATTAGTGCTGGTTATGATGCTAATACTAATGATCCTTTAGCGAGTGTAAATTTGCAACCAGAAGATTTTGGTTTATTTACAGAATACTGTTTAGGTATAACCAAAAAAATTATGTTTGGTTTAGAAGGTGGTTATGATTTACCAAGTCTGGCTGAATCTGTAATTGCTACTATTAAACCTTGTATATGTTAGTATTTTTTAGTTAGTAAAATTCAGAATTTTGTTTTTTACTAATTTTATATTCCACTAGATTTAAGACTTTACCACTCTCGTTAATCAGATCATACTCTCTACCAATTTTACCTCCCATTTTTTCCGCAACCCTACGGCTGGCGGTATTTGCTTTATCCAAATCATATCTAAGATATTCATAATCTAAGTTTTCTTCAGCCCATAATTTCAGGGCTGCAATTGTTTCTGTGGCGTAACCTTGTTTATATGCTGATTTTTTCAGCCAAATTCCATATCGGGGGTATTTACTATTAATTTTATGTATCCCACTACATCCTAAAAACTCTTGAGAATCTTTCTTTAAAATCACAATTACTAACTCTTCTCCTTTTTCCATTTTTAGTAAAGATTGATGAATGAAAATTTCAGTATCCTGAATTTTTTTCGATGGTTTTGAATATAAATAAGTCGTAACTTCCTGAGTAAATTCTCTAAAAATATCTGCCTTATATTCCATTGATATAGGCTGTAATAACAGACGGTGTGTAGATATCTTGAATTGGAGGAGTTCCATAGTTAGCACCAAAAGCTAAGTAATTATTAGAACAATCAAAATTACAACAATACTGCTATCAAAGTAGATCCAATTTTTACTTTCAGTGTTTTTTAGTATTGTACTTAACCGAATATAGTTAAAAGTTATCAAATTTTTAGTAATAAAATTTTGTCATCATGTCATGAAAGAGCTAAAGTTTTGTTAAGATCCGATTACAAGGAATTCAGTCACCTGGCTGTGAAGAAAAATTAGATAGTACCAGTAGCTGTATAAAGTTCAGAAGGTGAACAAATGACCACCTATATTTTTTTTGACCAAGCTCTTCAGATGCTTGTCAGTGCCTTTCTTGCGTCAGCTATCATGCTAATCGCCGTTTCAAGTATAGGTTTAGCCGTGATTGAAACCATTGAAAAAACAGGAGACAGTTAAAACTACGCTTCAAAGTAGGGACAGGGCTGAAAAAGTCAATAAGTAGTTTATTCTGTTGACGTTTCTGCCTTTTGTCCAATTTTTGGTTCTGTACCCGCAATTAATCGCTCAATATTGGTGCGGTGACGGATAATTACATATAAGCCGCCAGCAAAACCAAGAAGAATATAGGCTAAAGGTTGATGAAAAATTACCATTAAAATAGAAACCGCTACAGCCCCAGCAATAGAACTTAAAGACACAATTCTCGAAATGGCAATTACTACTGCAAAAACCCCTAATGTTGATAATCCTACTTGCCAACTAATAGCTAACAAAATTCCCACACCACTAGCCACAGATTTACCACCAGTAAAGCCGAGAAAGATTGATTTACTATGTCCTAAAAGGGCAGCTAAACCAGCTAAAGTGACTAAATAAGGTTGCCAAATTTCGATATTGACAATTGGTGGAATTAAGTTTTGAGTAGTAGCAATACTAAATAAAGCGTAACCTAAATTTATTGCTAATCCTCCTTTCAAAGCATCAATTAATAATACAAATGCCCCGGGAAGTTTTCCCAAAGTTCTCAGAACATTAGTTGCACCAGTTGAACCAGAACCAACTTCCCGAATATCAATTCCTTTTAATAGCTTACCTGCCAGATATCCAGTCGGAAAAGAACCAAAAAGGTAAGCTAATAAAATCACCACTCCACACAAACTTAACCAAAGAAACATAAATTTGTCAGTTGTTAGTTGTCAGTTGTTAGTAGGGGCGAAGCATTTGGAAGATAAATTATCGGTCATTGCCAAAAATAGTTCTCCAAATACTTCGCCCGTACAGTTGTCAGTTGTCAGTAGGGGCGAAGCATTTGGAAGATAAATTATCGGTCATTGCCAAAAATAGTTCTCCAAATGCTTCGCCCGTACAGTTGTCAGTTGTCAGTAGGGGCGAAGCATTTGGAAGATAAATTATCGGTCATTGCCAAAAATAGTTCTCCAAATGCTTCGCCCGTACAGTTGTCAGTTGTTAGTAGGGGCGAAGCATTTGGAAGATAAATTATCGGTCATTGCCAAAAATAGTTCTCCAAATGCTTCGCCCGTACAGTTGTTAGTTGTTTTGCCAATCACCAATCACCAATCACCAATGACTAATTAAAAATCATCGTCAAAATTCCGATCTTTCATAGTTTTCGGGTCAGGGGCAAAAGCTAACCAGAGAGGGAATTGCAGTAAAGCTAAACTAATTTGTTCCTCAGAATCATCAATGATAATAAAAGGCATTTGATTGGCTGTAACTAATCTCTCGGCTTTTTGGGCTAAAGCTGTCGGTGCTTCAAATAATACCACTCCTCTGTCGGGGCCAAAATCAGGACGACCAATACCTAAACAATCTTGTAAACCGCGTCGCCATTCGCCTAAACGTTCTGGAGTATTTGCTAAAATCAGAGTTCGCACCCTGTCCCCATATAGTTGATGTAATATAGAAACTGCCGACGAAGCAATTAAAATATTCTGTAAGCGGCTACCCATTGTCCGCAAAGCACCCCGTCCACCTAAGGTAAATAACCAATTTGATAGTTTTTCGGCGTGAATTGGTTCAAAAGTCCGGCGTAACTGCCAGGGTGGTCCATAATAATCTGGCTGGTTACGATATTGGTCAAGCAAGCGGCGGATTTTTTTAGTAGTATCCTGAAACTGCTGTTGGCCAAGTTGTGGGGCTTCTAATTGTTCTTTAACAGGTTTTGCTTCTCCCTGTGGTGGTTTTTCCCGTTCTCGGACAGGTTGTACCAGTTGCATTTGTTCCGCCGCTGATGCCAAATCCTGTAAACTGCCTGTGAGATAGTCCTTAAAACCCTGTACCCGAATTGCTATATCTTGAGAAGTCCCCGCAAAAGTAGTCCGCATTTCATTGCGAATGCGTTCTTGACGACGTTCGAGTTGTTCTACAGAAATTTGTAAAGTTTGTTTGCGTTGTTCTAACTGCGATAATGACTCTTGGACAACTTGCGAAAGTGCGATTTGGGTTACACTTACTTGCTTCTGAAGGGTTTCATAAGTAATTTCCAATTGAGTAATTTCTGCTTTTAAGTCTGCTGACCTATGCTGCAACTGGATTACTTTTTGCGCTGGTTGTGTATATAGTGAATCTGCCGATTCTAATGCTGTTGTTTCTGTGGTTAATGACGTTACCAATTCACCAGATGCTTCAGCTTCTAATTCTAAATCAGCAGATGGTTTTTCTAGTATTTCATCTGTAGGAGGTTGCACTTCTATTTTTTCTAACCACTTATTTATGGTTTCTGGAGTTTGAGATTCTTCTGGGTTCATAAACAACAATATAAATTTTCAGACTTACTGAATTCAGCTATGAAATTCTCTTACTTTAATTTATGGCTGACACCGCACTATCAAAACTCTTCCCTTTGCGCCTTTGCTCCTTTGCGACTCTGCGCGAAACAACAAAATCTAATCAATGCGTGGACAACGTTCTTCTAAACAAGATTTTAAGGTTTTGGGGTCAAATAAAATTGGCAAAAAGTGAATACTGTTCACTTCTTTAAAATAGAACAAAATGGGAACTCGATTCCAGAATATTCGCCAATTTTGCCATTCTTGGTAAGGAAAACGCTTAATTAACTTTTCTCCTCTATAAAGATCAAAATCGGTAGCGGTAAATTGAAAGCGTAGTGTTACAGCTTGCAACATCAAAAACAAACCCAATAACGTCAATATTCCTCCCAACCAAGGTTGTACTAATAGTACGGGAATAGCGCCCAAGACTAAGACAACAGGAATATTGTAACTTGGCTTTAGTTCTACTGTTGATATGGTGTTAGGTGTCAATGAACTGGTCAAAATCTTTTCTCCTACTTTACATAATTCGTAATTCTTAACGACTCTATCTTGCCTCTAAATCATTTTACTAATCCACTACCCGGCCCCTGAAACATGACCCAAGACAGAAAGAAGTTGCTAATGAATATAACTAATAAGGCAGTGACAACAGCAGTTGTTGTTGATTGTCCCACACCTTTAGCACCTCCAGTAGTGGTTAAGCCCCAACTACAACCGATAATGGCAATTAACACACCAAAGCAAGCGGCTTTAATCATAGCACTGCCAATATCCCAGATATCGAGAAAGTCACGCGCTGAGTCTAGAAATACTGTATCTGAAAGGTTGTAAATATGAGTGGCTATAAGCATTCCCCCAGACATTCCTGTAATTAAGGATAACAAAGTTAAAATCGGCAGCATGATGAAGCAAGCCAGAAGCCGGGGAATGACTAGATAATCAATAGGATCTGTTTTTAACATTAACAGAGCATCTATTTGCTCTGTAACTTTCATTGTGCCGATTTCTGCCGCAAAAGCCGAACCTACCCTTCCAGCTAAAACTACTGCTGTTAATACGGGGGTAAGTTCTCTCGTCAATGCTACTGCTAACACGCCACCAACGAGGTTTCCTGCCCCAAAATTGATGAACTCCCTTGCTACCTGAATTGTAAATACTGCACCCACGAATATGGCTGTTAATAGGGCAATAAAGAAGGAATCGGGTCCAACTATTGCCAATTGTTCTAGGGTGTTCCGACGGTGAATTTTACCTTGGATTAGGTGAAATAAGACTTGTCCACCTAAAAATATCGCGGCCAGCAATCGCTGACTCCATGTTTCTAAACTGGATTTAGCCATTGGTCACTGGTAGTGGGGAATGGAATTAACATTACTAATATGCAAATTATTAACTTAGTTTACGACTAGTCTCATAAAATTGAGCGAGTTTTTACAGTGTTTTTACTTCTAGTAAACTGCACACTGAGATACAAACCCTGATTATTTCATGGTTTTACAGATTTGAAACATCGCAAACACTAAATGCACCTGGAGTAACTATTACCAGTACAACTTAATGAAAACTTAAGATTCTTGACGAAATGAATGTTTGGGAGCGATCGCCAGTATTGTAGAGAGTGGCAGATAAATTTTCGGCTATCTCTCAAGTTACCCACTATCCCGGTCTCACAATGACTATTTTTAGTAACTTTTTTCGCTCTCTCGTCCTCACCACCATTTTTAGTTTTCTTGTCCCTGTCTTCTTCATTGGGGGTTTATTGGTGGTTTTATGCCTTTTTGGCTATGTCCCTGGGCTACAAGGGATAATTTCCGATGTCTCTATCCAAATTCTGTATTTTCTCGCCACTTTCGGCAGTGGTAGTTCCTTCAACGGTCTCTTGACAATTGGTCTGACTTGTGGCTTTGTCGGGGCGTTATTTGATATCTATGTTTATTACCGCTATCAAATTCTCCGCACTGACTCTTAAAAGTTAATAACGCATTAAACCAGTGTTGATTATTTACACAATCAAAAACAAGTAATCTTAACCAGTCGTGAATTTTAGCTAATTTTTCTAAAAGCTATTGGCCTTGGGCTGGAAAATTCTGTTTTTTAATGTCCTTATTTTCCCAAATGCTTGTGCAGTGCAGTGGTACGACACAATATTTTTAGATGTCTATATTTAGTAAAAGCAAATATTTTTCAATACTTGTCTTTTGCTCCTTAAACATACCAAATAAAACTACACATCAAATCTAAAAATTTCCTAAAGCTTTTCAATAATGATCTAGCTGCTAACTTTTATTCATAGCCAGGAGAGGACAAAACAATTCAAAATAAAAAATTGTTACTCCCTGTCCCCTTCCCAAGCCCTAATTCCCAATCGGATTAAAGGTAAAGCCCGTTAGCTTCACCCTAGGCGTTCTATATTAAAGATATTCACAAAGATTAAAAAGTTATTTGATTGCCCATGATTTGGCCATTTAAGCCCAACTTTCGGAAACAAATTGCGCGGATTGAAGTTAGCGGTGCTATCGCTGGTGCAACCCGTAAGCACGTCCTAGAAGCCTTGAAAACAGTAGAAGAAAGTAAATTTCCCGCTTTATTACTACGCATTGATAGTCCTGGGGGTACAGTGGGAGACTCCCAAGAAATCTACAGCGCCCTCAAGAGATTAGCTAAAAAAACCAAAATTGTCGCCAGTTTTGGCAATATTTCCGCCTCTGGTGGCGTTTATATTGGTATGGGGGCAGAACATATCATGGCGAATCCAGGCACGATTACAGGCAGTATTGGGGTGATTTTGCGAGGAAATAACCTAGAAGTGCTGCTGGAAAAAATTGGCGTTTCTTTTAAGGTCATTAAGTCAGGACCCTACAAAGATATATTAGCTTTTGATCGGCAACTAACAGAACCAGAAGAAACTATTCTGCAAGACTTGATTGATTGTAGCTATCAACAATTTGTGGAAACGGTAGCAGAAGCTCGTTCACTGACTGTAGAAAAGGTAAAAAGCTTTGCTGACGGCAGGATTTTTACCGGACAGCAAGCCTTAGCATTGGGCGTTGTCGACCGCTTAGGAACAGAAGAAGATGCACGACGGTGGACAGCAGAATTAGTAGGACTTGATCCGGAGAAAACTCTTTGCTATACGCTAGAAGAACGGAAACCATTTTTGAGTCGTGTTTTACCGGGAAGTCGTCAAGCTAAATCGGTTATTGGTGCGGGAATCAATTGGCTAGAATTTGAAGTTTCTACCAGTGGTTTACCTATGTGGTTATATCGTCCATAGTAAAGTTGTCATTGGTCATTAGTCATTAGTCATTAGAAGTAGGAAACAACTGACAACTGACAACTGACAACTGTACGGGCGAAGCATTTGGAGAACTATTTTTGGCAATGACCGATAATTTATCTTCCAAATGCTTCGCCCCTACTGACAACTAACAACTGACAACTAACAACTGACAACTGACAAAAGGAGGATTTTAGAAGTGGAATGGCAAATGCGAGCAATTCGGGGTGCAACAACCGTTGCAGAAAACAGCGTCGAAGCAATTCGAGATTCAGTGACAGAATTATTAGATGAATTGGAGCAAAGAAATCAACTCCAACCAGACGATATGATTAGTGTGACTTTTTCAGTAACAAAAGATTTAGATGCTATTTTCCCAGCAGCGATCGCTCGCAGTCGTCCTTTGTGGGATAGTGTAGCTATGTTGGATGTTCAACAAATGCACGTTGAGGGCAGTTTACCGCGCTGCATTCGCTTTTTAATTCACGCTAATTTACCAACATCTACCCCCATTCACCATATTTATTTACGTCAAGCAGCTAAACTGCGTCCAGATTGGAGTTTACCCCAAACGTTACAAACTTCACAGCACGTATTGGAGACGAAAGTTTAAAATTAGCAGGTCAATAACATAATTAAAGTTAGCGCATTCATGAGCTATTACAGTGGTGACGCGGCTGCTCAACCTGCTGCTATTGGTGGGAGTATTTTCACTCATCGGGGTACTGGTGTATGTGTGAAATTAGACGCTTTTTTAAATATTCTCACCAAAGGTGAAGAGCCGCTTGTCATTGTCACCAGTGAAGGTTATTTTACGAAAATATATAAGTATGTGACGGCGTATAAGGGTTTTGTGTTTTTCACAGAATCCTTAGATAAATTGGAATTTGGTAGCAATATTGAGGTGATTTATGCTCAGAGTTTAGGGACGGATATTTGAAGTGACAATTGACAAGGTAAAATATTGAAAATAACTATTTAACTGGAAAAATTTGGTTGTCTTTCAATATCTGACTAGATTGGCATATATAAGACTAATTTTGAAAAAAGATGCCAAAAAAAATTAGAGAGCTTAAGCAAATGCTTGTCCAGGCTGGTTTTACAGAACTACCAGGAAAAGGAAGTCATACTAACTGGATACATCCCCTATATTATGGAAAGGTAACGATTTCAGGCAAAGATGGAGCAGATGCTAAACGCTACCAAGAAAAGGAAGTAAAACAGGCAATTGAGTCAATAGTGGATAAGAAAGAAGATGAATAAACTCAAGTACCAAATGATAATTCAGTGGTCTGAGGAAGATAATTGCTTCTTAGTAGGATTCCCTGATTTTCCAGGACAAAAATGGCGCACTCATGGGGATACTTACGAGTTAGCCGTAACCAATGGAATTGAAGCCTTAGACTCTCTTATTATTGCTTACGAAGCTGCGGGTGATGCACTTCCAAAACCGACAGTTTGTAATGCGGCATAGGCAAGCATTGAAGTAAAATAACCCAACAATGCTGGTTGGGTTTTCTGACCTGGTTTTTGGGTTTATTAAATCATATTATTACGTATAATTACTGTATGTTACTAAGCCAATAGTTAATACATTATACTCACTGTTGTTGTCTTAAATACAAAATCGGGCGATCCTTGGTTACAGAATCCTTAGATAAATTGGATTTTGGTAGCAATATTGAGGTGATTTATGCTCAGAGTTTAGGGACGGATATTTGATAAAATAAATCAGATGGCGGATAAATATTAATCCCTTGCTGGTTATCATTTATATTCGACATTGTGTTAAAAAGATAATTAAAGCTTCTGCTGCTTTATCTAGCAGGAGTTTCAGCATATATGTCACTTTACTTAGGGCAAAGAAATCGTAACGGGTTAACCGATAGACAAATAGAATATTGTATTGAGGCTTGGCAAGTCTTATGTGGTGATGAGGATAGAATCCTAATTACAGATGAAGCCAATATAAATAGTTCTCGAACGCGTTTTGTAGAAGATAGAAATGTTGTTGATTTAGGAGCAGATGCTTATCCTGGAAATAACTCTAGTGCAAATTCTCGAATGTCTGTCCTTGCCTGTTTAGCTCACGAATTATCACATATGCAACGTTTTGATAGGGAATATAGGCGACCTTTGGATATGCCTGATATACTTATTGATGAAGCTGAAACAAGTTTGAATGCTTCTTTTCATATTGCGCTCGGTTCAAAAGATAGAGAAGACTTAATAGAAGATGCAAGAGATAGACTAATCGAATGGTTAGATAATCAATCCCAGTCAAGAGAATAACTATGATTACAAGAGTAGAGCCAAGTGGTGTAATCCTAAAAGATATCTGTGAGATTCAAACAGAAAAGTGTGTTGCCAAAGATTCACCAGCAGCTATTACGGCTGTATGGTATTCTCCAGGACGTAAACAGGTTAATGTATGTCGCTCCTGTCTCGATGAAATGGTACGCAGGGGAGAATGGGAGGTTAAAGGTGCTAGGTTAAGTCCTCGCCCTGATATAACTATTTTTGATGCAGAAGGAAAAATTCAGCTAATAGCAGAAGTTAAGAAGATATCTCTATCCGCAACATCTGCCCAACTTCGGCGTGCAACTGAAATCAGACGTAATTTACTAGCACACTCAGCCATACGAAATACTCCCTTCTTTCTCATTGCTTTTCCTGATAATTTCTATTTATGGAAAGAAGAAACACCTGATAGAGATCACGAATCAGCAGACTATCAATTTAATGCCAAGAATACTATTAAAAACTATGCAGAGAAAAGACAAATTTCTCTAGAAGAAATGTCTCCACAAGAGTTTGAGTTATTAGTTTATGATTGGTTAAGAGATTTAGTTAATTCTCAAAGCTCCAAAGATAGTTTAGAATGGGCAACTACATCAGGACTTTATGATGCTATCAAAGATGGTTCAGTTGCAATGAATGTTACATTACCAGAAACATCACATTCTGTGTTGATTTAGTGTGTAAGAATAATAGCTTATACCCAATAAAAGTTTAATAATTCAGGTAAGGTGATAAGATCCCCGACTTCTGTGATCAATTTATTATTTATGGACAGAATAAATAAAAGAAGTCGGGGATCTGGGTATCAACAAGTATCACAGATGAATACTTACAACTTCAGATGTAGAAAAACACATCAATGGTGATGAAAATGAATACCTATGAAAACATCATAGACAAACTCAAAAAAGTCCTTCTTCTGCAATAACCCGGAAGTTTGCGGACTCCCCTTTTCATCCAACAACGGCTTCATCAAATAATAAGCTGGCTGGTAATTATACCAAGGAATCGAAGGCCACAGATGATGAATTAAATGGTAATTCTGTCCCAAAATCAGGATATTGAGAACCTTACCAGGATAGACGCGGGCATTTTTCCAGCGATTTCGCTCCACAAAGGGACGGTGGGGTAAATAATCAAAAAAGAACCCCAAAGTTATTCCAATCACAAAAGCGGGAATAAACCAAAAGTTAAGAATATAGCCCAAAAAATGATATTGGACAGAAATATAAACAATAGTAATGACAATTAAGCGACTAATAAACCATTCTAGTAGTTCATAATTCCGCCATAACCGTCTTTGGAAGAAAAATACCTCATGGTACAAAAATCTCACCGCAATTAACCACAGGGGACCACCTGTAGAAACATAATGATCTGGGTCATCTTTAGGGTGATTTACATTACCATGATGCTGTAAATGTACTCGTGTAAATACTGGAAAAGCAAAAACTAGGATTAAGGCACTACAATGCCCTAAAATAGCGTTAACAATGCGATTGCGATGGGCAGACTGGTGACAAGCATCATGAATCACCGTTCCTGAACAATGTAACGCCAGAGTATTTATACTAAAACATAACCAATCTGGCCATTCCCAACACCAATACCCAAAGTTGGATAAAACCAACATGATCACCACTACTAAAAACAGTAGTAACGTCGGGTTAAAATCACCAGGAGGTGATAAAAGTTCTTTTGGGGGGATTGTCAGTGGCTTTTGTGCCTCCGACGTGAGCATTACTAACTCCTTTAATAATCAATCTTTACGAATCATACTATTAATCTTAGTTAAGAGTAAAGTTATGTAAAGCAAGATTTATTCACAGTCTGGCTGCAGAATCAATAAATCAGGCTATGATTCTTTGCTAAACCAGCGCTGTAGACAAAAAACTCTCCCAGAAGCAGGTTGCCGATCAGATTAGTGTACGATATCAAATCTATACCATAATTACCTCTCTAACCGCTTATAACATTGATATAGCAGTTACTCAAAAAGAGAGTCCGTTTAATTCATACCAATTTGTAAAATGATGGCGATTAATGGAAAAATGGGTGTTGCTGATTTGAGGTATGAACGTGATTTTTAATGATGTGAAAACTCTTGTAGAGACGTTCCATGGAACGTCTCTACACCTCAATTCATACTTGGTTTCAGCAAGTCCGAAAAATGATTTGCTGATACAGTCAGTATTTCATCATCCAAAATCTCAAATTTCAAATGGTATGAGACAACATGACGATTAATTCCCAGGTAGATCCCAAAAATCTTGAACCCAGCCCATGACGAAATTAAGAGATTCTCAGCGCCGAACTAAAATTGTTGCTACTATTGGACCTGCTACCAGCAGCCCAGAAATGCTAAAAGCGATTATTGAAGCGGGCGCAACAACCCTGCGGCTAAACTTCTCCCATGGAACTCATGCTGATCATCAGCGTAGTATTCGGTTAATTCGGCAAACCGCTTTTGAACTAAATAGACCAGTAGCAATTCTGCAAGATTTACAAGGTCCAAAAATTCGCTTGGGGCGGTTTGAAACTGGCTCTATAATTCTAGCAAAAGGCGATCGCTTCACGTTAACAAATCGCCTCATCGAAGGAACACAGCAAATAAGCTGCGTTACCTACGATTACTTAGCAGATGAAGTTCCCGTTGGTTCAAATATCCTCCTCGATGATGGCAAAGTCGAAATGGTAGTAGAGGAAATTAACCGCGAAAAAGGTGATTTACATTGTCGGGTTACAGTTCCCGGTAAACTTTCCAACAACAAAGGTGTTAACTTTCCGGGAGTTTACTTATCCATTAAAGCCATGACCGACAAAGACCGCGAGGATCTGATGTTTGGTCTAGACCAAGGTGTTGACTGGGTAGCCCTTTCCTTTGTCCGCAATCCCCAGGACATTATCGAAATTAAAGAACTAATTTCCAGCACTGGCAAAAATGTGCCTGTGGTTGCCAAAATCGAAAAGCATGAAGCTATCGAACAAATGGAAGCAGTTCTATCTTTGTGTGATGGGGTGATGGTGGCTAGAGGTGACTTAGGGGTAGAATTACCGGCGGAAGATGTACCCGTACTGCAAAAGCGGCTCATTGCGACAGCCAACCGTTTGGGTATTCCCATCATTACCGCCACCCAAATGCTCGATAGCATGGTCAGCAACCCCCGTCCCACCCGTGCGGAAGTATCTGATGTCGCCAACGCGATTTTAGACGGTACAGACGCGGTCATGCTTTCCAATGAAACCGCTGTTGGTAGTTTTCCAGTGGAAGCTGTAGCTACTATGGCCAGAATTGCTGAACGGATTGAACAAGAAGAAACCCTGAACACCAACTCCCGTCTGTCACGAGATAACAGGCGTTCTATTCCCAATGCGATTAGCCAAGCCGTTGGTCAAATTGCGGAAAATTTGGGCGCGGCGGCAATTATGACTTTGACACAAACCGGGGCTACAGCCCGCAACGTTTCTAAGTTCCGTCCCAAAACCCCAATTTTAGCCATTACACCTCATGTCAATGTGGCAAGACAGTTACAGATGGTATGGGGAGTAAGACCGCTGTTGGTGCTGGAATTACCTTCTACGGGTCAGACATTCCAAGCGGCTATTAATGTTGCCCAGGAAAAAAACCTCTTAACTGAAGGTGATTTAGTCGTCATGACTGCTGGTACACTTCAAGGCGTTTCTGGGTCAACGGACTTGATTAAAGTAGAAATAGTCACTGCCGTACTCGGTCAGGGAATTGGTCTAGGACAAGGTTCTGTAAGTGGCCGCGCTAGGGTAGTTCATAATGCTATGGATGCCAGTAATTTCAACCCTGGTGATATTTTGGTGGCATCCCGCACTGGTGTTGATTACGTAGAAGCAATTCGCAAAGCCGGGGGGATTATTACTGAGGAAGAAAGTCTCACAAGTCACGCCGCTGTTATTGGTTTACGTCTTGGTGTGCCTGTGATTGTGGGTGTCAAGGAAGCGACACAGGTAATTAAGGATGGGGCGATTTTGACTTTGGATATGCAGCGAGGTTTAATTTACTCTGGTGCTGTGGGAACTTAAATTCAATCGCTAATCTAATAATCTCATAGCATTAGCACTGCCCCGACTATGAAACAGATAAGTGGAAGCAGTGCTTTTTATTGACACTCTGCGGTCTAAAGACACGCAGATTCTTTAAGACTTGCTTAAAAAGGATAGTCAATTATCCTCCTAGACGCTCAAGGCAACTACCAGTACGACAGGTATTGCAATTGCGCTTACTTTTGATTTTTTTTTGCTGCTTTTGTGAGTCCATCAATTTTTAATGTTAAACGCTCCATGATTTACCATTGCTTGTTTACCCAGGCTACGGCTATGCCGAGACGAGATAAATCAGGGGTTTCTCCTTAATAAAACACTTCTTTGCGCTGATGGTTATTCCTACTTGCTAATTAATTCTATCATGTCACCGCGAATAAATTCGCCGTTGGCACTTCCTCCAC
Source organism: Dolichospermum sp. UHCC 0406 (assembly GCF_009712025.1). Taxonomy (NCBI): domain Bacteria; kingdom Bacillati; phylum Cyanobacteriota; class Cyanophyceae; order Nostocales; family Aphanizomenonaceae; genus Dolichospermum; species Dolichospermum sp. UHCC 0406. Next base: position 142,800 of record NZ_VILA01000007.1, on the reverse strand, counting down.
TGTCTAAGAGGATGTTTGAAAAGTGGTATTCCGTAATTTTCATCACATTGCTACCCCCCTTTCCCCTATGCTTTGGGGGGAAACAATAAAAATCCAGTTCCCTCCCCTTTACAAGGGGAGGGTTAGGGTGGGGTAAAAAATATTTGATACATCAACCATAACTTTTCAAACACCCTCTAAAGCCAAGTGGCTTCCGTGCCTTTCGTTCTATTTGGTGATACTTTTGTGATAGAGTGCTATTGAACTGACTTTCTTAGTTCTTTGAGAACTTTACCAATACCAACGAAGTCGGTATCCTTATAAAGTTTCCTGAGATTTTCTGCCTCGCTGGTGAGAATAATGCCATTGTAGGCAACAATGGCATCGTTCAGCTTGTTGATATCTACATTTATTGCTGCACCAGATTGAGCAATAACAAGAATAGGTTTCAAAGCTTTAGTGCTGGCTACTAGCTGTCCTGATGTTGCTTGGGCTAGGGGCTGATTTGGTAAGGAACCTTGAGTAGAACCAAACAAACCTGTGAGAGATGTGACTAGTGCTGTTGCTAGTTGTGGGGAAATGCCCGCAGCAGTGAAGCTGTTTGTCAGAGCTACCGCAACTTGTTGTGACCCAGCACCGCCTGTCAGCAGTGAAGCAACGTTAGCAGCACTACCACCGCCTGTTGTACCACCGCCTGTTGTACCACCACCTGTTGTACCACCACCTGTTGTACCACCACCTGTTGTACCACCGCCTGTTGTACCACCATCTGTTGTACCGCCTGTTGTACCACCTGTTGTACCGCCTGTTGTACCGCCTGTTGTACCACCTGTTGTACTAAGAGCCTGAGTAATAGCAGCAGCCACCTGATTCACAGTAACCTGGACTTGCGGTGAAAGAGTGATCACAATAGTGTTTGCCGTTGCACCGTTTGTTACAGTGATACCAGGTGAAGTTGGTTCTACGGTTGCTGCTGAAACGGTAATTGTAGGTAATGCCGTAGTTGCGTCACCAGTTGTACTAACCGCCGACAGAGTACCTGTTGTGGAAACGCCAGTTGTAATGGCGGGTGAAACACCAGATATGATGGGAATGGTGATAGAAATTCCTGTTGCTGTTGTTGCTGTTACTGCTGGTGTTGTTGTTCCTCCTATCGTTGTTGTTGTTGTTCCTCCTATCGTTGTTGTTGGGGGCGTGGAAAAACCACTAGTTTGTGAAGCACCAGTAGCAGCACCACTGTCAACTCCAGCCGTACCTTTACTAACTTGGGCTTGGTTTGGTAATTGCCAAATAACGGATAGTACAGGACTAAGACTGAGGGCAAAAAGGAGATTTCTGATTTTCAACATGATAATGATTCTTTAAATATTGAAGTGTTTATTTAGGCAAGAAATTGAAACCATAACCTACACTCAAGGAGAATACTGTGCCGCCTGCGGTGTTCTCAGTGAGATCCGAAGCTTGGGCTGTAATTGTTAAGGGTAAAGTCGGCACAGGAACAAAGGAAGCCCCAACGTTGAAACCAATTCCACTCCAACCTAGACCTACACCTACTTGGGGATGAACTTGCACACCTGCTCCAGCAAATACACCCGTACTGGCATTACCTTGCCTGAAATCGCCACCCCCAGCCCCTAGTGAGAAGGAGATAGGCATTTTATTAACAGGATCATTAGGCTTTAAAAGGGAGTAAGTTGTTACCACGCCATAAACGCTGGAAGGTCTAATAGGTTCAATACTAGCTTCAGTCTTATACTGAGCAAAGGTTTTCCAGCCAGCAGCTACACCGACTTGATTGGTTCCTTTGGCATAGACAATGCGGTGAGCTTTGAGGTCAAAAGTTCCATTACTACCAAATCTTTTGATACTACCGTTGTTGAAGGATAATTCCAAACCAACTGTTTTTTGGGAATTTCCTAAGCCAAAACCGAGACTGGTACTTCCGTCTATATCATTTAGACTGTTACCTCTCGTACCAGCGGTTGCCCCTGATGCTCCTATAAAAGCGTCACCCATGTTAGCTCCGAAGGCACTGGGAGCAGCAAAACTGAGTCCGGGTGGGTAAGTTGGCTTAGGTAATACTATCTTGGCTTTGATTAGGGGTTCAACTAATAACTCTTGGCGGATTTTATTGAGATCATTGGTATCACTGTCGGCATTTTGGGCAATTAGTTGTTTTTGCCCAGGAGTAGATTCAACCTTTGGTTTTAAGTCTGCGGCTGTGAATACTTGTTTGGTATCGGCTAAAGAAGTGGTTGTTGTCGTTTGATCTGTAATTAATTCATTATTGAGATTTGCTGCTACCATGTCATCTGCCGCAGATGCGGAATTAACTGAGATAGTTGTTCCCAGCAGTAAGCTTGGTAAGGTTAGCCATAAACTCAAGTAGACAAAATGTCTTAAATAATTGACTAGTCTAATAGAATGCTTTTTTATCTTCAAAATATTACTCCTCACAAGATGTTATGCAGTGGCAAAAATCTATAAACAGATATAGCTAGGTACAAAAAAATGTTTAACTCTGACTGAATTAACATTCAGGCAAAATAACTAACTATTTTGTGTATAGACCGACAAAGACTTGGGCAGACACTTGTGATTATACAGGGAATATAACTTTAAAGGCAAGCATTAGATACTGTCCGTTTGCTGATTTTGAGATCCAAAGGGGAATTAAAGCCTTGATGCAAAAGGAACTCAGTGATTTTCAAGTAATTCTGTAATGATTCTTAAAATTTATGATCATTCCAGAAGGCTTTCAGAGGCGATTATTTAAGGAACAGGGATAGCATAAATCATAAAATGGTGAAAATCCTACAAGCAATAGAAAATAACATTTATGGATCGTTGTTTACGGAAATACCCTCAATAATCTTTACAATTTAACTTGTGCTAAATGACTACGGGGGTTATAGGTACGGATAGCTCGGATTTTTTCATAGTATTCCCGCTCTTGGGGTGTGAGGTCTTTTGGGGGAGCGATCGCTACTTTCACAAATTGATCACCACGTCCACCTTTAGCTACAGGCCAACCCTTACCACGTAAGCGCAGAGATTGACCAGAACGAACTCCCGCAGGTAGCTTAACACTAACATGACCATCGGGTGTGGGTACATCTATCGCTGCACCTAATGTGGCTTCATCAGGGGTAATTAAGACTTCGCAAACCAGATTGTCCCCTTCTATTTGGAAAAAAGTATGGGGTTGTAATTCTACCTTTAAGTATAAATCTCCCCGTTGTTGACTCATGGGGTTAATTTGGCCTTTTCCTTTCACCCGTAGACGAGTCCCAGTTTTAGCGCCACCAGGAATACGCACATCAATAGTTTCGTTGCCTAAACTAAACCGTTTTTGAACACCGGAAAATGCTTCGGCAAAAGTTAAAATAATTACAGCTTCTGTATCTTGTGTACCACCAGCACCGCCATCTTGAAGACCAAAATCGTTAAAACCGCCACCTGGTCTACCTGGAGAAGTTCGATAAGAGTAACTTTGTCGTCCGCTGCCAGGACCTGCACCACCAAATAATTCAGTTAAGAAGTCATTAAAACTGCCGTATTGACCAAAATCAACTCCGCCCATATCCCCAGGACCACCACCGGGAAAACCTTGACCAGCTTGTTTCCAATATTGACCAAATTGGTCGTATTTTTTGCGTTTATCTGGGTCAGATAATACCTCGTAAGCCTCATTAACTTCTTTAAATTTGGCTTCAGCCTGTTTGTTATTGGGGTTAACATCAGGATGAAATTTACGGGCTAGTTTGCGAAAAGCTTGTTTAATTTCTTCTGAAGTGGCAGTTTTACTAATTCCTAACATTGCATAATAGTCTTTAAAGTCGGTTGCAGCCATCTACTAGCCTCCTGTAGAAGTTTAGGTTATGTTTTTTTTCTAAGATATGAAATTTACTATTAATCAACCTTTGTGGGGGCTGAGTTTTTTCTGTGGCCTGTTTCCTTTTATTTGGTCTAGTACAGCACGGCGCAAATAAACCAACCATTCTTAATCGCCAAAAAGCTTGCTGAATATTACTTTTGACTTCCGCCTTGCGGTACTAGTGCCAGGCAAAAGATTCTGATGTTAAACTAACAAACAATTGCCAAAATTAAGTGTGGTTCTTGCTGAATGTACTGGCGCAATTCCCGTACTCTTGCCATGATGAACAGAAAATAAGTTCATCTATTCCTTCTTCTTTACTGGGGGGAGCATCCCGGAGTTGACGGGACATTCGGAGAATTATCTCTTCAGGAACTTGGCGAATCCGGCTTTGATTCCTTGCTAAACATAGCCAAACAGGAGTTCTCACCCAAACCCCCATAATATAACTAAAGCCACAATTACGGGCTAGGGTAATCACTTCCCGGCGATTTTTCCTTTGGGCGTTGGTAGCATCGAAAATAACCCCTTTATCTGCGGTTATGGCTGTTTGCAATTGTTGTTCCAGTTCCCGCCAAATTAGCAGCCAAGGTCCTTGAATTGCTTCTGAACCAAAAAGCTGCCCCCGGATAGCATCTGTGGAAATTAGCTGCATCTGGGGGCATTCTGTCAATAATTGTTTTGCTAGGGTTGATTTACCGCTACCAGGAAGACCAATTAGCAAAATTAATTTAGTCATAGGGAATAGGGAATAGGGAATAGGGAACAGGGAACAGGGGACAAGAAAGATAAATCATCCAATTACCAATTACCAATTACCAATTACCAATCACTACTAACTAAATGATTGTACCATCAAGAATTACAGCATTTTTGAGAACAACAACAATGCCGCTACGGATGTAGAAGCCTTGCTTTTCTCGTTCTGCTTCTTGGATGTTGTCTTTATTGATAATTTTCACATTGTGACCAATGCGGGCATTTTTATCAATGATGGCACGGCGAATAATGGTGTCTGTACCAATACCGACGGGAATATCATTTTCCTCTAAACTGCATTGTCTTTCAACAGATGGTTGATAATAGTCAGCGCCCATGATCAGGGTTTCTTCAATTACAGATCCTGATTCTATGCGCGATCGCACTCCCAAAACTGAATGTTGAATGCGACAATCTTTCAAAATACAACCGTCACCAATCATAGATTCTGTGATTTGGCAATTCAGCAGTTTAGAAGGTGGTAAATAACGAGCGCGAGTATAGATTGGTGCTGCTTCATCGTAGAAGCTAAAGGGAGGAAGGGGTTGCTTCGTCAGGGCTAAATTAGCCTCATAAAAAGATTCAATTGTCCCAATATCTTCCCAGTAGTCATCAAATAAGAAGGCTTGAACGTTGTGATCTTTAGCAGCTTCGGGAATAATCTCTTTACCAAAATCAGTTTGTTCTAAAGATTGTTTCAACAACTTAATCAAAACATCTTTTTTAAAGACATAAATCCCCATGGAGGCGATATATGGCTGTAATGCGGCTTGTTCTTTTGTCAATCCCAATATGGTGGTATCAACACGCATTTGTGCTAAAGCTTCACCTTTGGGTTTTTCGCTAAAATCAATTACCCTACCCGATTCATTAATTTTCATCAAGCCAAAATCGGAGGCTCGACGATCATCCATGGGAATGACGGAAAGTGTAATATCAGCATTTGTATCTCTATGTCGCTGGATAAACTGCCGGTAATCCATGCGGTAAAGGTGATCACCGGAAAGAATCAGAAATTCTTCTACATCCCACTCTTGTAACATCCAGATGTACTGACGCACAGCATCAGCCGTACCTTGGAACCAGTTGGGGTTTTCTGGGGTTTGTTGTGCTGCTAACACTTCTACAAACCCATCACTAAACCCACTGAAGTTGTAAGCACGGGCGATGTGCCGATTCAGAGAGGCTGAGTTAAATTGAGTCAGAACGTAGATTTTGAATATTTCGGAATTGATGCAGTTGCTAACAGGGATATCTATGAGACGATATTTCCCGGCCACTGGTACTGCTGGTTTGGCGCGGAGTTTAGTTAACGGATAAAGCCGAGTCCCCGCACCCCCACCCAGAATAATTGCTAAAACTTTTTTCACAAAATTTCTCCCAACTGCCTTTCACTCTCATCTCCAGTTTAGGACTGTATGTAACAACTGATAAAGGGGGATCAAAGAATCTTAGGGATGAATTTTTGAGATGGTAGTAAATTAGCCAAAATAGAACTTATGTACTATAGTGGTGGGTGGCAGGAGAGTCTAAATTTATAGTTGAAGCAGTATTGCCAATATGAACATTTTGTGCTACTTTTAAGTAGCAATTTACTATTAAAGTTATCATGTTTCAACAACTATCACTATTTGAAGATAGAAATACTCATATTGCTAACTGTTTTTATAGAAGCATTGAGGAGTCTGGTTTTAACTATCAAGAAATTGATATAGGTGATATCACATTTAAAGCAGGACAAACAGAGTCAGTACATAGATGGTATCGGCTGACCCCTAGCTATTCGCCAAATTTAGTTCGCTTTTTTATTGATATATTTAAAATTAGTAAAGATGATTTTGTCGTTGATCCATTTAGTGGTAGAGGCACAACAGTTATTGAATGTCAGAAGCATGGAATTAAGGCTATGGGAATTGAGATTAATCCTCTACTTCAGCAAGTGGGAAATAAGTCGTTACTATGGAATATTGATAATACGCATTTAATTAATATTTATCTTGAAGAAATATTTGATACGATTAAAAAATATCAGACATTTTCACTAGAAGATGTTATTGAGATATTCAATACCAGAGTTCCAATTATTCATAATGTCTTTCGTTGGTGGAAAATTCATGTGTTAAAGAATTTGATTATTTGCCGTGAGATAATGAATCAGGAAAAATATAATCCTATTTCTGAATATATCTGGTTATCTTTGAATAAAGCGTGTTTAGATTGTGCAAATATTCATAGAAATCATCCAACTATTACATTTGATGATAATCATCAGAGGGAGATAGATGTTTATTTGGAAATTAGTACAAATCTCCAGAACATAAAGGAAGATTTGATCAAGCTCAATCAAAAGCAAATATTATTTTCAAATTTTAACTCCATTATAGTCGGTAATTCCACAAACAACTTACAAAATACGATTATTAATCGTTCTATAGATTTTGTAATTACTTCACCTCCCTATCCAAATCGTTATAGTTATATTCATCAAACCAGACCTCAATTGCATTTCTTAGAACTATTAGAAGATATTAGTGAAGCTACGGAAATAGATTTACAAGCAATAGGTGGAACATGGGGTAGAGCGACTTCAATTTTACAGAAGGATTTAATTATAGTTCCTGATGAGATTAAGCCATATCTTTCTTACTATGATGAGCTTAAAAATCAAAATATCTTGATGTGTAATTATGCCACCAAATACTTTATTGATTTGTGGAAACATATAAAATGTTTAAAACAGAGCGTATCCAGAAATTTTCAAGGTGTTTACGTTGTGGGTAATTCTAGGCTCTCAAATGTAGAGATATTTACAGAGGTGATTTTGGGGCAGCTTTTTCAACACGAGGGTTTTGAAGTTGAGAAAATAATTTCCTTTAGGAAAAGGGGTGGTAAAAAACGTTTGTATGAAACAGCAGTATGTATTAAAAATTAGAGAAAATATGAGAAAATATTATCTATCTCTTTTTTCAACAACTCTGAATTTCTCTGAAGGAAATTATAAAGGTCGAAACCAGTAATAGTATGAACTAAATCAAAACTGTTTCTTCCTTCATAGAGTTCCCAACTCTTTGATAATCTAAGTACAGGGCTTTTTAAAGATGTATTGCAGAAAATTAACATTACAGGCAGAATTTCGTAAGACTTCAAAGCTAAGGACGTATCATAATCAGCCTGAATTCTTTTAGAATCACCAATTTGATAGCATGAACGGACTTCAAATCCTATTCCTTCATATTTAATCCAATCTGAGGGAATATTTTGATTGAACTTATCTTTTCTGATTAATCCATCAGTGGATCGAACCTGGTCACGTTTACCAATTTTAACATTGACACTAAAGTGTAGTTCATTCTCATTTAATCCAAAACTCTCTTTTAATAAATAGGCAAATAAATTCTCATACATATCACCAAGTTTGCGATGTAAGGAGGTTACAAGATTTCCTCCCACTCTGGCAATAATGTATCTTTCGTCGTCCAAACCTAAAGAGCCAAAAGCAGGATCATTAGCTATTAATTGCTGAAATTCCTCTTTGTTATTGACACCAGAATAGCTTTTATAAGGTTTAAATTTTGAAACTTTTCTAATATTTCCTATAGCTATATTCAGTAACTCATCTTCATTTATCATTTTGTGTTTTCTCCATTTTCTATTGGATTATCAAACAAATCTTTAGCTGTAACTTGAAGAGCATCAGCTAAACGAAAAATATTCATTAAACTAATATTTCGTTCACCTCGCTCTACAGCACCAATATATGTACGATGTAAGTCAGATTTTTCAGCCAATTCATCTTGGGAAAGTTTTAAACTTTTTCTGAAATAGCGAACTCTGATCCCAAAAGCGTCCATTCTAGCATCCATATTTAAAAAATGTGTGCTTCAATAGAGTAAACATTTTACCTCATCAAAACCAAATTATTATATAATTTTATCTGACCTTGACTCTGTTTATAAAAAATTATGGCTTTCAATTTAGACCTGATTTAGCTCATTTCCTTTACCCAGAAATAGCGATCGCAAAAAACTGTATTTGGGGCTTGACAATTGATTTAAAATTTGTTATCATGAAGTTGATAAGGAAGAACTATCTTGAAATAAAACCAATTATTCGTGAGGTTTGATCGTGGTTATTACTCAAACCAGTCCCCCCAATATTACTCAGGATATAACAACAACTCACTTCACTCCAGATGAGTATCGAGTGATGGAGGAAACCGCAGCCGAAAGACATGAATATTGTAACGGAGAAATTATTGCAATGGCTGGAGGTTCAGAAGTTCATAGCCGTCTTACCGTCAATATTACTACTTTACTTAATGTAGCTCTCAGAGACACTAATTTTCAAACTTATAATGGGGACTTAAGAATCTGGATTTCTGAGTTTAATCATGGTACTTATGCTGATGTTCTTGTAATTAATGGTGAACCGGAGTTTAACGGTGAGCGCACTGACGAAATTCTCAATCCTCTGGTAATTGTGGAAGTTTTATCACCCTCTACTGAAGGTTATGATAGAGGTGATAAATTTAGAAAATATCGCTCACTTCCTAGCTTTTGCGAATATCTGCTAGTTAGCCAAACTGAACCCTATATTGAGCATTATCACAAACTTGATGATAGTAGCGATAGCGTTCGCGGAGCGTCCCGGAGGGAACTAGCGCTGCTGCAAGCAGTTCGCTGGCAATGGCAAGTTTACGATCATCTTGATCAGTCTATATTAGTACATAGTTTAAACGTAGAAGTCCCCCTTGCTGAAGTTTATCGCCGCATTAATTTCTAAAAGCTGACTCACGATTTATACTAAACACGGTTGGGAAATGGACTTTTACGAAATCATGAAAAACCTAGATTTGTAGGGGTTTAGCACTGCTCATTGGTGTCAACTTAAGTTAGAAATGGCTTATCTATTGGCTTTCACACCCACCAGGGAATAAATTCCCTGTCTAATAGCTCAAGTCCGTTAAAACGGACTAATAAATTTTCCTAGTATTCAGTCATCTTTAGATGACTTCCGCTATTAGACTGGGAATTTATTCCCAGGCGGGTTATGGGTTTTACGTTAAGTTGACACCAATGAGCAGTGCTAAACCCCTACCCACAGAATCAAATAATTAAGCCGTGTTGAGTATATAGCGGTAATCTTTAAAGCTGGTTCGTTACAGTTAATTAAGCGATCGCCTAATTCTAATGCTTGAGCAATGTTACCCAAGCGAATGGCGTTGGCTAGTTGTAAACTATTAGCAGCACTTTCGGAGACTAATTCTTTCACCATATCCCCATTGACTGTTTTACCCAAAGCTTATGTTTTGAGCTTTTCTAGTTCGGTGAATATCAGTCGTGTATGATTGCCTGTGTAATCAATCAATACTTTGTAAGCATCGGTGGTGAGTGTTACACTTACTTCGTCAGCTAAAGTACGAGCTTGCTGTATTAATGCTTGGGTTTGCCATTGGGGAATGAGAGGAAATTCCTGTACCTGTGCGTACTCCAGTAGTAATTTGACTGATTTATTTCTCGCGTCAGGTTTGTGAGTGTTGGTGATCAGGAGGGTATTTGTTGAGGGAATTTTGGGGAGAATGGACTCTAACTGCAACAAAATTTCTTTTGAACAAACTCCCAGTAATGTGCTGTTGGTGTACTAATCTTCCTCCACTCCCAACTGGTGGTGTCATGATATCGGATAATGCTTGAGGAATGGTTTCTTTAGATTCTGGGGGGTATTCTGTATAGTTGAAGTTTGCCCATTGTTGATCTAGAGTGTGGGTTTTTAGTTGTTTGATGGTGCGAGTTAGAAAGAATTCGTTTTCACCACGGTAAATGTTGTTCCTTTTACACTATTTTTTGCTATAACATATTGACTTTTGCACATTTTTGTGAGAATTATATAATAGTAAACAAATTAGCAAAATAAATACAAATGAAAACATACAAAATTATTACTTTGGGTGCATCAGGATCAGGAAAAACTGTATTTCTAGCAAGTATGTTTAGGGCACTAGGAATTCAAGCAGATCATGGTTTCTACCTTCATGTTAAAAATCCCAGACAGCAAAGATTACTCAATGCTATTTATACAGAAATAATTGCTGGAGATATTTGGCCTAAAGGAACGAGATACAGTGAGATATCTGAGTGGACGTATATCTGTCGTGTTAAAAATCCTGACGATCTTAAATACTATGATGCTTGTGAGTTTGTCTATTTTGATTATGCTGGAGGACGACTAACTGATATGAATGAAGAGGACACAGAGTTGCAAGATATTATTAAAAAATCTGATGCTCTTTTGGGTCTGATTGATGGAAAAAAAATCCAGGCTTTAATGACTAATGACAACCAATCAGATATTGATTCGTTTCTTAATAAAGATTTACCCAACATTATTCAATGGATGTCAGATTGTCAAGTACCAATTCATTTTGTGATTAGTAAATGGGACTTACTTGAAAAAACGTTTTCTTTAAAACAGATACGCGATCGCCTTATCGAAATTCCTGAATTTCAAATGTTAGTCCACAAACGCAATCTAGCAAATTCTCCAGTTCGACTTATTCCAGTTAGTTCTGTTGGGTCAAATTTTGCAAATCTTGAATCTGATGGAAGTATGAAAAAAATACCTGGTGCAATTCCTAAGCCTTTTCAAGTTGAAGTACCTATTTCTTGTGTTTTTCCAGATGGAATGAAAGCGCAACTTGGTGAATTATTACAGAAAAGAGAACAACTGGAAAATCAAAAACAAAAAATAGTCCAACAAAATCCATTATTACAATTCATGCAAACTGCTGGTAGTTTTGTTGTTGATGTTCTTTTAGAACAAATGTTAGATCAATATTTACCTGGTGAGCTTAAAATTGCTAAACCATTACTAAATAAATTAGATGATTTATTATTTTCTCAAGCACGAATAAAAAACAAAGAAAATCTTGATAAATTACGCGCTGAGAGAGATAGTTCTCTTAAAATAGTAACAGATGACGCAACAGCTTTAACTCATGCAATTGATAGCTTTTTATATATTCAAGATAAACTTGAATTAGACTTTCCTGAATCTGAACTTATTCTTCAATAATCGAATCGAAAACTAATTTTCATGAATAACTATAAAATTATTACTTTAGGAACATCTGGTGCTGGTAAAACTGTATTTTTGGGAAGTCTTTTTAACCAGTTATCAATCCAAGGTGAAGAGGGCTTTTTTCTAAAAGTAGCCGACATTAAAAAGGAACAAAAGCTCAGAAAGATTTACACAGAAATAAGTGCTGGAGATATTTGGCCTGATGGAACGAGAGATGTTACTGATTGGACTTTTACTTGTTGTGTCAAGAATTCCAATTTAGATAAATATCCAGTTTGTCAGTTTACCTATATTGACTATAAAGGAGGACTCCTTACAGATATAGGTGAAGAAGACGACAGCATTATTTTGAATATTCAAGAAGAAGTTAGCAAAGCTGATGCAGTTTTGGCAATTATAGATGGTTTCAAAGTCTATCAGTTTATGGAGGAGCAGAGTCAAAATAATGAGGATAGATCACTATGGTCAAATAGGGATAGATCGCTATGGTTACATACGGATTTGCCTAGCATAATGCAACTAGTAGACAATTGTGGCAAGAACACTCCAGTTCACTTTATTATTAGTAAATGGGATTTGCTGGAAAATCACTACAATTTATCAGAAGTGCGAAATTGCCTGTTAGCTAAAGTTCAAGAGTTTAAGGATGTGGTTGATAGTAGACAAAAAGCAGGCTGCCCAATACGCATAATTCCTGTCAGTTCTGTTGGTAGTAAATTCGCAACTCTCCAACCGGATGGTTCAATGAAAAAGAATCCTGGAGTTATTCCTAAACCATTCCAGGTAGAAATTCCTCTGGTTTGTGTTCTAATTGATAGAGTAAAAGCTTATATTAACTCTTTAGAACCAGACAAAGAATACATTCAAGAATCAGATCAATTTAAAGATAATTTTGTTTTTTTAACCAGGCTAATTCAGTCTTTTTTAAATAAAGAAGCTGAACTGCTACTTCGAGATAAAGAAGAACGACTGAAGGAAGTCAAAAATGACCGAACAGCACTCAATTACTTAGTTGGTGTTTTTTTAGAGCATCTTGAGAAATTTGAGAAAGATTTTGCTGACGCTAATCTAGGTGGAGAAATTCTTTTTCCTTCTCCAAATCCATCTGTAACATCTCCCCAGACTACTCGATCAAAGGCATCTCTAACTCGGACTCTGATTGGACATCAAAAGGTGGTGCTTTCTGTTGGTTTTACGTCCGATAGTCAAATTATTTTTAGTTCCAGTCACGATAAAAGCATTCGATTTTGGCAAGTTGCATCAGGAAAATTAAAAGGAACTGTTAATGAAACATCAGGGCTTGTACTGGCAAGTCTTAGTAAAGATGGACAACTATTATTTACCACCAGTGAAGATAAAAGCATTAAGGTCTGGAATGCTAATACAGGAAAACGCTTACATAATCCGTTGAAGGGTCATTTTGATAGAATTAATGCCTTAATAGTTAGTCCCGATGGACGAACGCTCATCAGTGGTAGTCAGGATAAAACTGTGAAGGTTTGGAAATTGGAAACTGATGGGGGTCAGATAATTCACACATTAATGGGACATAACGGTTTTGTTTATACACTCGCTGTTTCTCCTGATTGGCGTATTGTAGCCAGTGGTAGCAGCGACAAGACAGTATTTTTGTGGGATATTGAGAATGGTAAATTACTTCATTCCTTAGATAAGCATCCTGGCTTTGTTCGCTCTCTGGTTTTTAGCCCCGATGGACAAACACTAATTAGCGGAGGTTATGGTAACAATTTGTATATATGGGACTGGAAAGTCCGCAAGTTGCTGTATAGTTTGGAAGGCCACGATGGATCGATTATGTCGCTCGCTATTAGCTCAGATAGTCAGATTATTGCTAGTGGAGGTGAGGATCGCACAATCAAACTTTGGGATTTATCAACCGGAACTCTATTGGATACTTTGACTGGGCATAATGGTATAGTTAAAACTCTAGCTTTTAGTCCAGATAATCAAACATTGGCTAGTGGTTCTGAAGACAACATGATCAAAATTTGGCAAATTGTATAAATTATTAGTTCAACTAAACTTATGAAGGCCAACGTCCCTAATTATTTAACTCAAGCGATTTTGTTAACTATATTCTGTTGTCTACCATTTGGTATTGTAGCTATTGTTTACGCTGCTCAAGTTAATACAAAATTACAAGCAGGAGATTATGAAGGCGCAATTACAGCATCAGATAATGCTAAAAAATGGTGCTGGATTTCTTTTGTAGCTGGAATTTTGTTCTTAATATTGTATGTTGTTTTGATGATAGCAAGTCAATCATAATTACAACGACTATTATTCTTTATTCACAAGAGTTTTATGCTATCGAGAAATCTTGCCTCCCAGCCCTTATCTCCTCTAGACAAAAGACGATTGAAAGTAGCTATTTTATCAGGAATCATTCTGATTTTAGCCGTTATTCTATACTACTTTAATCCTTCGATACCGGGGCGACTTTATCCACCTAGCCCCTTTCGCACTTTAACTGGTTTTTATTGTCCGGGCTGTGGAACACTGCGGGGAATTCATCAGTTACTTCATGGTCATCTTTGGACGGCTTTTGATCTAAATCCTCTGATGGTATTGTCATTACCTTATCTTTTCTACTCCTATGTTTGCTACAGTTTTCCTGCATTTACAGGGCGTAAACTTACCCAAATTTTCATCAAGCCTACTTGGATTTGGTGGACACTAAAAATCATTTTGGTCTATTGGATTTTGCGGAACATTCCCTTCCCACCGTTTTCTTGGCTTGCTCCATGATGAGCCATCTTTGGGTTTCGGCATTTTCAGCAATGCAATTTTTGTGAAATCTTTTTACTTAACGAGGTTTTTACATATCTTATTACTAACAAAATATTTGAAATATTTTTGTTAGTAATAAGATATTGCAAATATTAACTACATCTGTATTTTCAAATTAGGGAATTGTTTTTTGTTTCCACTTTAAATAAACAAGGTTAGACTGGATTATAGGAAAAATGTAGTGATTCTGAAAGCTGAAAGTATTTCAGCATAAGTATCAGGATTTTGATTTTTTTATTTCTACCTATTTGGAGTATAGCAGTATGATTGTTGAAGCTTGGCATTTTTTAGTAAGCCGAAATCGCCATCTAGATTACAGAACAGTGGTAGCTCCTGATTTTATCTGTCAATCTAAGATTTCTAATTTATTGGCTAGAGTAGCTGAGGGAGATTTAACAGAATCAAAAAGAGGATTGATTAGACAAATTACTGGCTCAAAAGCTGGAGACTTTACTATAGTTTTTCGAGTTATTAAGGCAACGGAAAAATGTCTAAACCCTGAAAAAGAAAATGATATATTGAAGGATCAATTTGGTAGAGAAATATATTTAATTGAGGGTGTTGTTATTAAGGGAATTCGGAACAAAAAAGATTGTTTTGTTGCTGATCAAGATATTGAAGAAGCTCATAATTTGTTAATGGAAGCTTACAGGCAATTTTGGGAGTATAGCGAACCAAATTCAGCCATTTCTTCGCATAAATTTTCCTTAAGTATGAACAATACTAGTAGTTATTTACAACTAGAAGAATTAGAACCCTTCCATTTTAGCTCTAAACAGCAAACTCCTCCTACTACTAAACCAAAAGTTAATTTAGTTGCTTTTTTAGTTCCTATTATTGTAATACTGATTATTGCTATCTGGCTCACCACCATAGGATATCCATTTGGAAAAAGTATTGCAGATGGATGTACTACTATCCAAGAGGTCAATATACTATTTAAGAGTGAAGATAAAATTAATTCTATTATCGATGATAAGCGAAAACAGTGGCAACAAGAATATCCCAAAGCTCAAATATTTCTTAACGGTTCATTGAAAGTGCAGAACTTGAAGAAATGGAAATTTCTAAACGAAAGAGAACAACTAGTAAACAAAAAAACTCAATATACTCTTCTTCTAAATAAAGATAATAGCTTGCAAATGCAATATCATCCTCTTGACTTAGCGATCACTCAACTTCGTAACCAAAAAGTCGTTGATGAAACTACTATCCAAGCAAAAATTATTAATCAAAAGGAATGTATACCCCGTCCATCTTGAAAACTGGATATTTTTCCAACTCTATATTGATACCAGTAGGTAAAGCATTTTGCAGCCTCTCAAATATCAGCAGAGGTTCAGAGTGGGAGAAGAACATACCATCAGTATCACTTTCAACCTGGATACCTCCCGCTTTTTCAATCACATCAATCATGAATCGCAGAATCCGTCTACCATAAGCTGTAACCAGTGCAGCAGCTTCCATATCGTTAAAACCAACACCAGAAGTCCCATAAAAGCCAAACAACGAGTTGATTAACACTTTGAGAGCAGCTTCAGCTTGTTTAGCAGCTTTCTTTACTAGGAATCAGCCCTACTGTATTTCATATATTACTCCCATTCCCGTAACTGCTTATGCACTACGGCTAAATACCACATATAATCATCAATTTTATATTCATCAGCCGCTTTAACTATATATTCCTGCGCTAACTCTAAATTATTCTCAGCTTCATAATATAAACCCAAATAAAGATGACTGTAAAACTTACCTTTTAATCCTGCCAATTTTCCCACATTCAAAACATCATCTATTGTACAATTACCTGCAAATAAATCATAGATAGATTTCATGATTTTTCGCGGATCATTTTTCACGGGTAATAAAGAATTACGAGCTTCTGTAACACCGGATAATCTAGCTATGCAAAGATATCTCCAGACAGTTTCTTCCACATCTTGAGCATTAACAGTTAAATCAATTTCAAACTGTTTTGCACCTTGAGCAAATCGTTCTGCATAATAATAACTTAACCCGCGTTGCCAAAGATAAGGAGTAATTTGAATATCTAACTTTTCTGCATGATCAAAATCTTGAATTGACTCGGTAATTTTTCCTAATTTAAAATAAACCATACCTCGTCGAACATAAGCATTAACATTATTTGGTTGAACGTTAATGGTATTGTTACACTCTTGAAGTTGATTTTCTAAGGAATTGGTAAAAAACATTTTGGTAATGAAATTTGCTACTTTTAATCTAGTTCTCTGCGTCCTTCTAATGCTCTGGCTAAAGTTAATTCATCAGCATATTCTAAATCACCACCGACGGGTAAACCAAAGGCAATACGAGTTACTTTAGTAAATGGTTTTAGTAATTGACCGATATACAATGTTGTGGTTTCCCCTTCGATACTGGGACTAATGGCTAAAATCACCTCTTGGGGTTTTTGTTCACTTACTCGTCTGACTAAAGCTTGAATGGTTAACTGTTCTGGTCCAATACCATCCATAGGGGAAATTACACCACATAAAACATGATATTTACCTTTAAATTCACGGGTTTTTTCTAAGGCAATCACATCACGGGAATCTGCAACTACGCAAATAGTTGTATTATCTCGTTGAGGGTGACGACAAATTTCACAGACTGGATCTGATGAAAGGTGAAAACAAACTTTACATAAACCTACCTGTTTTTTCGCGTCAACAAGTGCTTGGGCTAAGGCTTCTACCTCTGCTTCTGGTCTTTTTAAGATGTGCAAAGCTAAACGTTGGGCGCTTTTTGGACCAACTCCGGGTAGCCGTTGCAATTGTTCGATTAATCTGGCTAGGGGACGTGCGTAAACCGTAATTCTACCTCCGGGGTTTTTTTCTATTTTACAGTTAAATTATGTTTCGCGCAAAGGCGCAAAGGAGCAAAGACGCAAAGTTTGAGGAATTTTAACCAGTAAATATTATAATCATGATTTATGCGAAGAGATTCACTTTTTTATAAACTCTTTCAACAATACCCATCTTTGTTGTTTGAACTGTTGACAGATCCACCTATTAATGCTCAGGCTTACCGCTTTGATTCTGTGGCTGTCAAAGAACCGACTTTTGCAATTGATGGTGTATTTTTACCACCAGAAAGTGATGGAAAGGGCATAGTATATTTTTGTGAGGTACAATTTCAAAGAGATGAGGAATTGTATGAAAGAATATGCGCGGAAACTTCACTATATTTTTATCGTAATCGCAAAAGGTTTTGTGATTGGCAAGTAGTGATCATTTATCCATCTCGAAATACGGAACAAAATGACATTTATCCTCATCGGGGATTTCTCAACAGTCCTCAAGTACATCGAGTATATTTAGATGAATTGGGAGATATTCAAGAATTACCATTAGGTTTAGGTGTTATGTTACTAACTACCCTGGAAGAAAGTCAAGCCCCAGCAGTAGCTAGATATTTATTAAATAGAACCCATGAGGAGATTGTCACACCATCAAGTCAAGCTATGATGGAGATGATCACGACAATCATGGTCTACAAGTTTGAAAATCTGAGTCGTCGGGAGGTAGAATCAATGTTAGGAATTACACTCAAAGAAACTAGAGTTTATCAAGAAATTAAAGAAGAAGGCAGAGAGGAAGGACTGGAACAAGGCAGAGAAGAAGGACTAGAGGAAGGACTAGAACAAGGCATAGAACAAGGCATAGAACAAGCTACAATTAATTTGGTGATTCGACAATTAACAAAGCGGTTTGGTAAAATATCTCAGAGAAAGATAAAATCTATTTCTGGTTTACCATTGTTTGTGTTAGAAGAATTGAGTGAAGCTCTTTTAGATTTTCAGAGTTTGAATGATTTACAAACTTGGTTGTTAATACATACTCCGGCAAAAACTGACTAACTATGTATTCTGGGTTCTGGGTGTAAGGTTGATAATAATTGACTTTCTACCTCTGCTAATTCGTCTAACCGTTCCATGACGATTTTTCGGTCAAAATAGGTGTCAGCTAAAACCCAATACATCCCAAAATGTCGGGCTTCTGATGCCATTAAACTGCGGTAAAATGCGGCTAATTCTGGTTCTGGACAGTTAGCAGCTAGGAGTCCTAAGCGTTCATGACTACGGGCTTCTATTAAGCCGGTGACGAGTAAGGAGTCTAAAAATCTCTGGGGTTCTTGTCCCCGAACTTGGGATTTTAACCCTGCACCGTAGGGGGGTGCGGATAGGGCTGCTAGTTTGATGTTACGGCGTTCTAGCCATTGATTGACGAGTTCAAAGTGTTCTAGTTCTTCACGAGCGATCGCTGTTAACTCTCTCACCATTTTAGCATGAGAGGGATAGCGAAACATCATATTTAATGCTACTCCTGCGGCTTTGCGTTCACAGTGGGAGTGATCTAGTAAGATAATATCAAGGTTAGCGATCGCTTGCTCTACCCAAGCATCACTGGTAGGTTGTTTGAGGGCGTTGATTGTGGGTAAAGGTGAACTTAACACAGCGAAAAACTCCAAATTGAACAATTTAGCTCATTAATTTTAATCTTAAATCAGCTTCTGCATCTTTGGATAAGTTTCTTAATGTTTTACTTTTGAATTCCGTTCTCTGATCCTATCAATTGTGTTTATTAACAGACACAAACGGTAATTTTAATAAACTGATAAAATTAAGATCTCTGGTTTCTTCCGATATACCTAATTGGATAGTTTCTGGTTGGGGCGGATAATAACGAGATTGAAAAATTAGATCCCAGATAGTTAATAAACTTGTATAATTACTATTTAAATATTTTGTTAATTGACAATGATGAGCGCGATGATAATTAGGTGTAACAATAAAATAACTCAGGAATTTATCTATTTTAAAAGGTAAGGCAAAATTACTGTGATGAAAAACTAATGATACCGCAAATAAAGATTCATATAATATCCAAGCGTTTGGTGTAATTCCCAACAGATAAATTAACCCAATTTTGGGAATATTGGCAACAATAACTTCTCCTGTATGAAAGCGGTAAGCTGTGGATATATTCATCCATCTATCTGTATGATGGACTTTGTGAAAACGCCAAGCAAAACCCCAAGTGTGGATTAATCTATGCCACGTATACATATACAAATCAAGCAATAAAAAAGAGAGAATAAAATGTAACCAGGGTAAATTAATATCATAAAATAATCCCCGCCATAAAGTTGGTTTCCAGAGAGAATTTAAGATTAAAATAACAGTTAAATTAACCACAAAAAAATTTATTAACCCCAAAATTAAATTGTGAATAACTCTTTTAATGGGATTTTGACGATATTGAAAGAAAGGAACTAAGGTTTCCAGAATTCCAAATATAACGATACTGCTGACAATAGCCAGAGATTTATATTCCATTTTGTTTGATGTCCTGATAATCCTGGCATAGCTGGGGCAATTTTTTCTCTTTCTTCATGAATTTTACCATGAATATTTTCTTCAAGAACAAGATCCCCGACTTCTTAGAGAAGTCGGGGATCTGAAACTCTCAAATTTAAGAAAACTTGGTTAAAAATCCCAATAATTGCTTAGTTCTTGGTGTTAGTAGAGTTTTACGATAAGCGTCTGCGGCTTTTTTAATGGCTTCCGCTTGAGTGGGATAAGGATGAATTACACTACTCAGTTTACTTAAACCAATATTATTAACAATAGCTGTAGTAATTTCCGAAATCATCTCCCCTGCATGATTAGCAACTATGGTTGCACCGAGGATTTGATCTGATCCTTTTTTGTGATGAATCTTTAAAAAACCAGATTCTTCATGATCTGCGATCGCTCGGTCTATACTTTTAAAAGGAATCTTAATAGTTTCTATTTCTATACCTAATTTTTTCGCTTCATTTGCATACATCCCCACATGAGCAATTTCCGGGCTGGTATATGTCACCCAAGGCATCACTAAACTACTGAGTTTAGATCGTCCCCAACCAAAAGGCGAAAACAGGGTATTTTTAATCACAATTCGCGCTGCCGCATCTGCCGCATGAGTAAATTTCCAATTCATGCAGATATCACCAGCGGCGTAAATTTTGGGATTTGTGGTTTGTAAATAATCATTCACTTTTACACCCCAGGTTTGATCATATTCTACACCCACTGCCTCTAAATTCAAATTTTCCACATTGGGAGCCCGTCCCGCACCAACTAATATTTCATCAACTGTCACCGAATCTCGTTCACTATTCACAGAAAAATATAGGCGTTTTCCTTCCGTAACTGTAACAACTTCTTCTAATTGACAATTTAATACTAAACGAATACCTTCATCAATTAAAACTTTTTGCAAAATCTCCGCTGCTTCTGAATCTTCCTGATTTAAAATATGTGAACCTCGATGAAATAATGTCACTTCACAACCCAAACGCTGAAATGTTTGTGCTAATTCACAGCCAACAGGTCCACCACCAATTATGGCTAATTTTTCGGGTTTCTGAGTTAGGGAAAAAACAGTTTCATTAGTTAAATAACCTGCTGCTTCAATTCCCCGAATTTTCGGTTTAACAGCCCTAGCACCAGTAGCAATGACAGCTTTTTTAAATTTTAATGTTTGCTGATCAACTTCTATAGTATTCTTGTTTATAAATTTACCATCACCTAAAAAAACA
Organism: Dolichospermum sp. UHCC 0406; assembly: GCF_009712025.1. Classification (NCBI taxonomy): domain Bacteria; kingdom Bacillati; phylum Cyanobacteriota; class Cyanophyceae; order Nostocales; family Aphanizomenonaceae; genus Dolichospermum; species Dolichospermum sp. UHCC 0406. The sequence continues at coordinate 121,691 of NZ_VILA01000007.1, read as the reverse complement.
TCAATTCCTAAACTTTTAAATCTTTCCACAGAATCATGATGACTAATACTCGCCCGAATGCGTCTCATTCTCTCCATAACTGTGGCAAAATCCACATCAAATTTCTGAGAAATATTAATCCCTAAATCTTTGGTTTTTCTGATTTCTTCAACTACACGAGAAGAACGAATTAAACATTTAGAAGGAATACAACCAAAATTTAAACAATCTCCTCCCATGAGATTTTTTTCAATTAATGCCACTTTTAAACCCAAATCTAATCCCGCAGCCCCCGCAGCGACAACCAAACCCGCAGTTCCCCCACCAATTACTACTAAATCATAACAATCAGCCCTTTGGGGATTTACCCAATTATCTGGATGAACATTTTTGAGGAGTTTTTGATTATACTCATCCATGGGACGAATTGTGACTCTTGGAGATTCTGAAGTTGACATTAGTATTACCTCTGAATGGTTAAGTATAAACTATGTTTTTGATTATATGATCTGTTATTTATAAATACATTATCATCAGAAATTTATCGGTTTTATATTTAACAAAATTACTAAAATTATTGAAAAATAAAAAACAAAGAATTTTTATAAGTTCTCATCTTCTAAAGCTTTCTTAGCTATCTTCGTGACATAAACTGTGACAGCAATTGTTGCTATCAACCCCATGATTTGAATTACCCAGTGGAGAATGATGTTTCCAGGTTGATTTTTACTGCCAATTAAGGCTATATCTCCTACTAAAGATCCAAAATAAACATACATAATTGTTCCAGGAATCATCCCCACTGAACCAATTAAATAGTCTTGAAAAGAAACACTAGTAATTCCGAAAGCATAGTTTAATAAATTGAAGGGAAAGAGGGGAGAAAGTCGAACTAATAGGACAATTTTTAATCCTTCTTTACTAACTGCTTTATCAATGATGGCAAATTTTTTGTAACTAGATATTTTTTCTTTTACCCAACCTTGCGCTAAATAACGTCCTCCTAAAAATGCTGCTATAGCACCTAATGTAGCCCCAATAAAGACATATATAGAACCCCAAATTACACCAAAAATTACCCCAGCACCCAATGTCAGCAGTGCAGCCGGTAAAAAAGCTAGAGTAGCTATAATATAGATACCAATAAATACTATTCCTCCTATAGCACCAAGGCTATTAATCCACTGTAAAGCATTCTGTAAAAATTCTTGAAGATTGGGAGAAGATACTTTAACAGATTCTTGAATTACAGAAAAATCTATTGCTGATAAAAGGGTAATAATCATAAAAATTCTCTATAATTTTGGGGAAGAGTACCAATTACGAATTTGGGTTGGAGAAATACCGAGTAAATAAGCAATGACAATCATTTGATTCAAAATAGTCGTTTGGATAATTCCTTTTTTTAACCATCTGCGAGGTGAGGTAATTACGGGTGTTGGTAATAGGTGAATTTTGCCCAGAGGTTTTAATTTTCTCATCATTGCAAAGTCTTCCATAATTGATATTGGCGGGAAATTACCAACTTGCTGAAATACATCTTTGGTGAGAAAAATAGCTTGATCACCATAGGGCATTTGCCAAAGATGCGATCGCCATTTTACACCAAATTCTACCAAACGCAACCCCCAATTAGGGGCATTTATCCGTAAAGCAAACGCACCAGCCACAATTCCCGGTTTTGCTAAGGTTGTGCGAATCATCTGCTCGAAATTAGTCGGTAAACGGGTATCAGCATGGAGAAATAGGAGAATTTCCCCACTAGCAGCCATAGCACCTGTATTCATTTGATTAGCACGTCCGGGAGGAGAAATAATTACCTTAACATTCAATGATTTAGCGATTAATAATGTTTCATCTTTTGAACCACCATCAACTACAATTATTTCTACATTACTACTAGATTGACTGCTAATAATTGCTTCTTTAATATTACCCGCTTCATTGAGAGTGGGAATAATAATAGAAATTTGAGCATTCATGTTGACAAAAAGATTTAAATTAACTATTCTGTGATTTTGTGCAAAACTCCACTGCGAATCATCATCTGCGGCCAAATTAACAGAAAAAATCCCATCCAAATCAATAATGGAATAGCAACTAAAATTGTTAACCAAATAATTTTGAAGATTAACCAACTACCGCTGATTAATGTTAAACTGGTTAGGATAATTGACCAAGGTTGACACCACCAAGGTTTAGATTGCCAAGGACTAATGGTTTGTTGTTCAGACATTTTTTGATTTAATCAGTAAACCTATACCTTACCTCATATCTTGCACTTAATCAAGAAACAGGGAAAATGCAAATGTCAATAACTCAGCCCTAAAGGGACTGAGCTTGTAAGAAATCAAGACTTACGTGTTTGACTAGCTCATTGAGACGCAATTTGGTACGAACTTCCGAATACTTCTCTAGTTCGGATTATCTTCAAGCTATCTTGTAATGGCGTTGGTTAAAGCCAAGACATCTTGATTGCGTTGAGCGAAGGGACATTAAACTTTACTCGAAGGATTATCTCTTTATGCGAGTACCCGTAATTTCAGTAGACAATACGCCATTAATGCCAACTAAACCTAGTCGAGCAAGACGATGGATCAAATGCGGTAAAGCAATCGGCAAATTCGATAAACTTGGCATTTTCTATGTCCAGTTATTAGCCGAATCAAGTAATACTGAAACGCAAGAAATAGTTCTTGGTTTAGACCCTGGTAAACTCTTTTCAGGTATAGCGGTTCAGTCCAAAAAGTTCACCTTGCAAATGTTGCATTTAGTTTTGCCTTTCAAAACGGTCAAAGACCGAATGGATCAACGATCAATGATGCGGCGTAATAGGCGAGGAAGGCGAATTAATAGAAAGCTATCTTTCAACAAACGCAATCATCGTCAAGCAAGATTTGATAATCGTCGTGGCTCAAAGTTGCCTCCAAGTATTAGAGCAAACAAAGACTTGGAATATCGAGTAATTAGTTTACTCCTCCAACTTTACCCAATAAAAACAGTTGTTATTGAAGAGGTTGAAGCACGAGGTAACAAAGGCTTTAGTCCCGTCATGGTTGGACAGAGATACCAAATTAGCCGACTATCAAAACTTACAAATGTCGTTTTAAAGAAGGGCTGGGAAACCTCAAACCTTCGTAAGTACCTGGGATTGCATAAAGAAAAATCCGATAAATCTTTGCAAATACCAGAAACACACGCAGTTGATGCGGTTGCCTTAGCAAGTTCTGAATTTGTTAAATACCAGACGTGGGAAGGTGCTAAAAATCATGGCGCATCTTGGATAGGAGGGGTTGATATCACAGAGTCTCAATTCACCATTGTGCGTCGTCCTCCAATTAGTCGTAGACAACTCCATTTAATGACTTTTAGTGAAGGTGGTAATCGTCGGAAATATGGAGGCACTACAACTCGTCATGGCTTTAGAAAAGGTGACTTTGTGGAAGCCACTCAAGGAAGTAAAACTTTCTTTGGTTGGGTTAGCGGAGATACTGAAAAAGCAGTCTCTGTTAGTGACGCTAATTGGAAAAGATTAGGACAATGCACTGTTAAAAAAGTTAAGTTGATTCTAAGATCAACAAGTCTAATTATTACGGCGGTTAAAACCGCCCGTGTCGCTTCCCTCTCAGCACTAAAGTGACTGAGTTTCCCGCTTACCGCGAGGTCTTATGAAAATTGCTTCTGATCCTTACAGACGTTATTAGCAACTGTCAAATATTTAAACAAGGGGAGAATCTCAACAGTTCTGAATTTCTCAACTATATTCATCATCAACATAAGATTCATATATTTCAGGCGTTTCAGTGGAAGTAACAGAATCAGATAATTGAAAACTATCATCTGTCATGCGGATGATTTCTCCAGAAAAGAACTTTGCTAGACTTTCCGCAGCTTTAACCACACCATCATGATCCCAACTTGATGGCGATGGTTGCACTGGTGCTGCATTGGTAACAACAGGCTCAACTCGGACTGGTACGGGTGGTGGTGCGGATACTGTAGCTACTGGCTGTGGTACGGCTGAGGGTGGCTGTGGTGTGGGTTGCGGGGCTGGAGGTTGGTAATTAGATGTAGGTTGGGGTGGTTGTTGATAGGATGTAGGTTGGGGTGGTTGTTGAACGGGAGTAGAATTTTGTGGAGGTGGATTTCGCTTAGTTGATGTGGCGTTGGCAGTGGTAGCTTTTTCTAAGGTAACTTGAATTTCCTGCTGGAAGGTTTGTCTAAAGGCCGTAGTGATGATCGGTAGATAAGATTTCACTTTGTCATACCAAACCGCTTTTACACCTACACGAGCAACTACACCATTAAATTCCATTAAATGGCACATTTGACCCAATAATGCTTGTGTGGGTAGCTGCTGAATATGTCCACGGACTTGTTGCCAAAGTTGAGTTAAATTGTATTGTGAACCTTCTCCTACTGGCTGTATTGGTTCTGGTTGATGGTTAGTAGGTGGTGGTGCATATACAGGTTCTGACGTGGGTACTGGTGCAAAATTCACAGATGAGTTGTGATTTGTGGGCGGATATGCTGGTGGTGCAGCAGCGGGAGGATAAGCTGGAGTGACAGCAGTTGTATTAACTTGCTGAGAAATATTTGCAGTTTGGATTTGAATATTGGCGCTGGGTAATAATCCTAATAATGTTACTTCTAACCATAAACGAGGTTGAGTGGTGTTTTTTAGTTGTAATTCTGCTGTTCTCAGGTGTTGTTGTCCTCGTAAGATGGTACTAATATCAAATTTTTGGGCAAAGTCAACTAATGATGTCCAAGTTGATTCAGTACAAGCAACTAAATCTTGACGATTGGGAGCGGTTTTAGCTATGAGGAAATCTCGATAAAAAGCGGCGAGATTTTGGAGAATGATCAGGGGTTCTCGACCTCGATCTAGGATTTTCCGGGTAGAGTCTAGGACTATTTCGGCTTGATCTTGAGCGATCGCTTCTAATAGTCCAAATAGGTCTTTTTCGCTGACTGAACCTACCAAATCCCAAACCTTATCCGGTGTCACTTCCCCAGCAATTAAAGCTAATTGATCAAGTAAACTTTCTGCATCTCTTAATCCTCCTTGGGCAATTTGTCCCACCAGAGTCAGAGAATCATGAGAAATATGAATACTTTCCTTAGCGGCAATATACGTTAAATGTTTTACCATTGCCTCTAACTGAATCCGTCGAAAATCAAACCTTTGACAACGAGAAATAATTGTTGGTAATACCCTTTGTGCGTCTGTTGTAGCGAGGACAAAAACAACGTGCTTAGGTGGTTCTTCTAGGGTTTTAAGTAACGCGTTGAACGCTGCGGTACTTAGCATATGACAGTTATGTACTAGTAATCCATTAGCGACAAAGTTATGATTATCCTCAACTTCAAGATCATAAACTCGCTCAACTCCAGCGAGGTGAACAGATTCGACCTTCTCCAAATTTGTAATCCATTGCGGGTATGGAATATTGCTTGAAGTCTGCCACCCATTTTCTACTAGTGGTTGCTCCCATCCAGATGTAGTAGTACTGCTTACTGGTGCTACTTCTGGTGTAAAACTTTGCGGCTGCTGGGTATCCCATTGCTGTAAGCCAGTTAGCAATGAGGTGATTTTCTGCGGAAGAGAATCCTTCTGTATGTAGTTGAATTTGTGGGCTTCCTTGTGGACTGAGACTGAGTGAACCATCATCGCAAAACCACCAAGCAATCCCTTCTGGGGTGATTCTATTAAGCCAGTCCATAGAGACGGTTTTTTGTGACCGACTTGGCTTAACGATGTTAAAAACATCTTTGAGTTGGGGATGACAAGCTGTGTTACAGGTGACAGAAATATTTCCGTAGCCTTGATTAACTGTAACCCGTAGTTTGGGACGCAATTCTGAAAGTCGGGAAGCTTTGTATTCCAACCAATCTTTTTGACTGTCTGCGTGTGTCCAGCATAATCTAGGAAATCTGCTGCATTTATTGGGGTAAGTGATTGAGCAATCTCCCAATAATGTTCCGTAGATGAGTCCCAGTTGATCTGGTTGGATAAACCCGGCTTTGGCAAGAAATTTTTCCGTTCTAAGTTCCCAATTTCCGTGTCCTTTTTTGTATGGATGTTTTGTCCAGTGAGACTGGATACTTTTGATGCCTTTGCCTTTTTTTCGTAAAAAGTCTGGGATATCCAGCTTTTCTCCACATCTGCAAGCACACAGAGGTCGGAGTAATTCCGCTTGTTGAAGAATAGATTCCCAATCGTATAATTTTTGTCCGTATGTATTACCTTTGAACTGGTGTCCACTAACAAATCTTCGGGTACGTCCGTCAACACCAAACTTGTAAATGAGCGTGTCGCATCCACATTCACAGGGGATAGTATCTTCATTCCTGCTTTTACGTCTTTGGCTGCTATCCATCCCTGGTCAGTCCTGATTAAATGATTAATTGTACACTTAATTTCTCTGTGAGTTGTTTTGATCACTAAGGTCTGCTTTTCCCCTTGATCTAACCAACGGACAACTTTTTTAAACTCCCATTTTTCAGAGGAGTCATTGTAACTAAGAACTCTCTGACCTTGAATATTCGGGTTATCAAGGCGGACAATTCCGGCATCTGTGAGAATCAATGAGTCTCCAGTCAGGCATTCATCAATCACATAAACTTTATAACGACACTGCATCGGGGCAAACTGCGCCCTTTCAATCAGTTCACGGATATTATCAACACCCGTATTACTAGCAGCGTCAATTTCAATCACATCAGTAGAATAGCCTTTAGTAATACCCTGACAGATTTCACAAACACCGCAGGGTTGGGGGGTTGGCTGGTTGCCTTGGAGACAATTGAGAGATTTAGCGAGAATTCTCGCACTGGAAGTTTTTCCTGTACCTCTAGGGCCAGTGAACAAATAGGCAGGGGCGATTTTCGCTGAGAGAATGGCATTAGTTAGGGTAGTAGCGATCGCCTCTTGACCCACCAGTTCAGCGAAACTCTTTGGCCGATACTTATGGTGCAGGGGTTCGTAAGACATGGAGACAGGTTTAAATCCGTATATCCCAGGTAAATTTTAGGGTTTTACCATTCTAACAACTCATGGTAATTTTGCCTCAGACATAGCCGCTAGTACCGCAGGGCGGAAGTCAAAAGTCAAAAGTCAAAAGTCAAAACTAATATACAGTCAAAATAAATTTGACGAACTACTAGTCACTCACACCGCTAAAATTTTATTAAGCAACATCAATGGTGCATCAAATGTTTAAGCGGCTAATTCAATGGCTCAAAAAATTTTTTCGGCACTTGTTTGGTGGTAAACAAAATTTTACCCCCAGTCGGGAACAAGTCCCCAAAGCAGTAGTTCCACCCCTCACTGACACAGATTTAGAATTTCTCTTTACAGAACTACTAGAAGGAGTTCATCAGGTCAAGGGACAAACTTGGGCGCAAAAATGGTTAAATAATCTTGAACATCGTGTTAGCACCCAACAGTGGCTAGAATGGTTAAATCGTTTTGGTGACAGATTATTAGCATCTTCTAAACCCCATAATGAATTAGCAGCTAGATTAGTTCAACTTGGTGAGTTAGGGGTTGGGGAAATCAGCAATCTGTCCTACGATATAGGCATGAAAGTCTTAACAGTCAATCCAGGAGAACCAGTTTGGGAATACGAAGGTCCCGATGCAGTAGAAAACAATCTTTTAATACCTGCCAACACGGAAGAAAATTTACCAGAAGGGGAATACAAAACTGTCAGCCTAGATGAATTGTTGATAATGTTGCAGCAGGATGAAACCCTATGCGAGCAAATCTCCCAACAACTAGGAGTGGAAACAAATAATCCAGAAGAAATTATTCAGGTATTAGTTAGTCAGTATAATGAAGCGAACGAGTCTTCTGAATCACAAGGATAAATCCCAGTGACCGAAAAGACGGGACACAAGCCCGGTCCTTCCAGGACGGCTTTATGTTAAAATTTTGTCATAGTCGCCATAGGGCATTGGGAGACTTTAAACGGACATGGAGGGACGATAAGACCACTTGTGGCGGGTTCTGGCGAAGTGTCAAGTGTTTCCCCGCACCTTCAGGTCGGTGAGTATGTCAATAAGTTTGATTTGTGCGGTGTAGCTATCAATATTTTTACAGTATTACCCGGTAAGCGTAAAGCTCAGTCACAAAGCGTGCTGAGATATAAGCGACACGGGCGAAAATATTTAGCCTAACTCAATAACAGTAGATGTGATACAATGTAAACAATTCTAGAATTTAAGTATAACTAAACGACGTAAAAACTTAACTTATTTGGTTGAGTGCGTAGTCATACCTAACGGTATTGCTGTTTAGGAAAGCTAAATTTGGTGAAAAATGAAATGCAAAAAACGAGTACGGTAGGGATACGGTCATTAACGCTTTAGGAGAATCGACCTCTGTTTTTGTTGGAGTAATCCAGCAATTGTAAGTTGGCTCATTGATTAAAGAATCGAGCGCGTCTTTAGACGCTGAGAGTGTCAAGTGGGTCTATTTGGTTTTCTAGTCCATTCCGTAATTAATAATTTTTTTTGACACAAGGATAGCTACAATCTAGGAGAAAGAAAATCCCATAAATTGGCAGATGTTCAGGTGGCTCTTGCAGTGGCTTAACAAATTTTTACAGTCCCCCTTGACTATCCTGGGAATCACCGATTCCCAGGATAGTCAAGGCAATCTGGTGGCAGATCAACCACCAAAACTCACGAATGCGGATCTAGAGTTGTTATTTAATGAACTACTAGAAGGTGTGCATCAAGCGCGCGGACAACAGTGGGCGTTGAAGTATTTGCAGCGGATGGAACCAAGAATTACAGTTGATCGGTGGATAGATTGGCTGTTGATATTTGGGGACAAATTATTAGCTTCTCCTGCACCGAATCTTCCTTTAGCCAAGCGCATGGTGAAACTGGGTGAGTTAGGTATTGGTGAGGTTAGCAACCTGGCCTATGATATTGGGATGCAGCTATTGCGGCGCAACCTCAATCAGGAGTATGAGCGCAAGCAAGAGTCACAGGAGTTGGAAAGTTCCATCCCCACAGCAGAGGAGTTAGATACTCCTGGTCAGGAATTGCTCCGCCAATTTGAGGAACAAATCTGGCAAGATCAGAATGTGGAAAGTGTGACTAATCCATCAGTATCCCAAATGGTTGAGGATCTCTTCACTGGTCAGTCTGTAGGGTTAAGTAATGGGTCTTTAGCTGAGAATGCAGCTAAGACAGAAAATGACTATCACAGTTATGAGTATAGAATTCAGGAATTTTCCCAGAATGCTGCGGAAATAATTGCCGATCCAGAATCTCCCAGGGAGAAAAGCTGGAACGAGTCTTTGATGAATATAGAACCGCAGTTAGCATCCACTTTAGATGAGTTGGTGGTGCGGTTGGAGCAAAGTAGCAATCTTGTCCAGCATTTAGCGTCGGAATTGGCAATTCGTGATCGGCAAATTGTCCAGCAATCAACATCACAAATAGTTGTTACTAATCCGGCGGAAAGTTTATTTTATCAGGGTTTACGGCAGGCTAAGGCTGGAGATTTGTTGACGGCTTTGGCTTTATATGAACGGGCAAGTCAAATCCAACCTCATGTTTATGAGTATTGGTTTAATCAGGGTTTAGTATTATTTTACTTGCAACGGTTTTCCGAAGCGATCGCTGCTTATGACCAAACACTGGCTCTCAGACCGGATTTTTATCAGGTTTGGTATAGCCGAGGCGGTATTCTGGGCGAGTTGGGAGACTTTGATGCGGCCATTGCTTCCTTTGATCAAGCGATCGCTATTAAACCAGATTACCAAGCAGCTTGGTCTAGCAGAGGTTTAGCATTACTCAAGTTAGGTTTAATTGGGGAAGCTATTGATAGTTATGATCAAGCCCTGAATTTAGAACCCCAAGATTCTGAAACTTGGTACTACCGGGGGATAGCTTTGGCTGTGGTTGAGCAATATGCAGAAGCGATTGCTAGTTATGATCAAGCCCTCAATCTCCAACCCAACTATCATGAAGTGTGGATTGATCGGGGTGTGGTGCTATTTAATTTAAAACAATGGTTAGAAGCAATTGAATCATGGGATCAAGCCCTGGCCATTCAGCCAGAATTTTATCTAGCTTGGTATAACCGGGGTGTGTCCTTTGAACACTTAGGTCGTCGGGAAGATGCAATCTCATCCTATCAACAAGCGATCGCCATCAAACCCGATTTCCACCCAGCCTGGTATAACCAAGCCGTAGCCCTATTTTACCTAGACCGTTCTGCCCAAGCTATATCCGGCTATGACAGGGCTTTAGAAATTAAACTAGACTACTGGGAAGCTTGGCTAGGAAGGGGTGCGGCGGCTGGTCATCTCACCCCCCACCAATCATCACTAATTGTAGTTAGTAGCATTTCTGCATCCAATCCTGCCCTTAACTTAGGCGGCTATGAAGGTAAATTAGCAAGTTATCAGACAGGTTTGAAACATCTTCGCCCGGATACTCACCCAGAAGGTTGGGGAAGATTACGTATAGCTATTGGTAATACTTACTACGAGCAAGCGAAAAAAGCCACCACACCTCGTGATTATTGGCATCATGCCATGTCCGAATATCAACTGGCACTATCTACGCTGACACCAGAAGATTTTCCAGAATTGCATTTGGATATTTTGCAATCTCTGACGAAAGTGCTTATCTGTTTGGGGGAAACAGTAGCGGCACAGGAATTACAAAAATGGGGAATTGAATTATTACAACAATTACTCACTCAGCCGAATCGGACTGATGAAAATAAAAAACAACTGGTACTAAAATTTGCAGGTTTGGGACAACTAGCAGTTGATTTAGCTGTAAATACAGGAGATTTAGTAGAAGCTTGGGAAATTGCTGAACAGGGGAGAAATAACTGTTTACAGTTGTTAATGCCTGATTTGAATTATCAACTTGAGTCAGGAGATTATCGCTCTATTCAACAATTACTGAATCCCACCACAGCCATAATTTATTGGCATCTTAGCCCAGCCGCTTTGCACACATTCATTATCAAAGATCAAGCCCCAGCTCCGATTTTACTGTTTACACCCATTCAGGAGACAGAAGGAATTCCCGAAGCAATAAAACGCTTAATTGAATTTGAACATTGGTTAGCAGATTGGCAAGAATCATCAACACTATCAAAACTATTGCAGTTGCAAAATATCTTGAATATTTCCACAATTACTCAAGAATTGGCAGGGATAGATACAATAATTTTAGTTCCCCATCGGGACTTGTACAAATTACCTTTGCACAGTTTATTTAGTCTGTCTTTTGCTTCAGTATCTTCTGTAAATGTGGCAAATTACAATATTACCTATTTGCCTAGTTTAGCTATGGGAATTTATTTACAATCTCAATCATCCTCCAATGGGCATCAACATCATGGTCTTCCGGCTTATCCCTTACTCAAATCTGATAAATTAGCATCAGAAATTATCAGCGAAACCTTGGCTATTCCTCAGGATTTTCTCAGTTATTAATGTTTAACCTTTAGAGGTTGTTTGAAAACTTTTTCGTGTGGGATCTGATCCCCCTAAATCCCCCTTTCCAAGGGGGACTTTGAGGAATTTAGCCCCCCTTTGTAAGGGGGGTTGGGGGGATCTCGATTAATTCTGATACTTTTCAAACATCCTCTTAGCCATTGCACAGCACTTTCCACATCTGCAACTTGTTCTCCTGGGGGTACAGGTGGACGATTTACCATCACCACCTTTATCCCTAGTTTCCTAGCGGCGATAATTTTGGGATATGTGGCACTACCACCGCTATTTTTGCTGACAATGGTATCTATATTGTATTTGAGGAGAATTTCTTGTTCGTTTTCTAAACTAAAGGGACCGCGATCGCATAAAATCAATCCAGGTGGAACGACAACATCAGCATTTGGTGGATCAATCATCCGCATTAAAAACCAAATTTCCTGTAAATGTGCAAAAGTCGCAATTTCTTGTCTACCAATTGTTAAAAATACTCGTTTAGCTTGATTTGCTAAAACAGCAGCAGCAGCCAAATTATTTTCTACTTCTAACCAATAATCATCCTTGAGTTTTTCCCAAGCTGGACGAATTACCATTAATCGAGGAATACCTACTTCCTGAGTCGCTGCGGCTGCATTCTCAGAAATTTGATTAGCGAAAGGATGAGTAGCATCAATTAATATATCAATTTGCATTTCTCGCAGATAAGTCACCAATCCGGCTACACCACCAAAACCGCCTATTCGCACATTACCAACAGGAGTAGCAGGTTCACGGGTACGACCGGCTAGAGAGGAGATAGCCTCAATACCAGGAATATTTGCTACCTTAGCAGCTAATTCTACCGCATCACCAATTCCACCGATAATTAAAACCCGCAACATATCAATTTAAAACAAATGGGATTGAAGCCAGCAGTTTAAGTTTAACTAATACTAACCAGTTTCTCTGTGTTCATTGACTAGTACCGCAGGGCGGAATTAAAAATTAACAATTAAAAATTAAAAAGCAGATTGTATAAGCTTTTTAGGGACTTTTAATGGTTATCTTACTTACGCTGTACTGTACTAGATTCTAAAGTTTTAACTTGATTTTGGAGTTTTTCTAAAGTTTGTAAATGGGATTGGTGCAATGAATTACTTAGCCAAATCAAACTCCCACTAAATAAAGTTACTGTAATAACTAAAATACCTGTTAACAATTTCACCTGTAAATGCAGACGTTTTATCTGATCAATTTGATTTTCCTCTGGAATCTGAGAAATACTAACTAAACTGAGATTTTCATTTTCTGTCATCACCTCCAATCTCTTTTCTTCTACTCTTATAAATGTAACTTTACCTTGCAGCCATCCAGTAATCAAATCAGGGCAATTTTTCTTAAACCATTGCCAAGCCAGTATTTTAAATGCAGGTTTAGATATTTTAGTCATAAATTTTAGAGTTTTATTGAGAGTTCCAAACTTAAATTTTTGATTTACTAAATTAGTTGAACCAACATCATAGAGACAATCCATGATGGATTTAATTGTAATTTCTTCCTGATAAATCAAAGTTTTTACTAATAACCTAAGTTCATTAATTAGTTGTTTCTCTTTCTCTTTCTCTTGAGACTGTTGTGTTAAATGATTTGATATTTTTATTGATTTAGACATATTTCAATAATAAATTTTGAAGTTTTCCACGTTTTCCTCATACCAAGTCACGTTAATTCAGGAAATGAGATAGGACTGACAAAACGACCTACTTATCTACCCTGATTTCCTGTTCCTCATTCCCTCCCTTAAAAGCTAGTACCGCAAGGCGAAAGTCAAAAGTCAAGCCTAAGACGGTATAGGCTTTTGGGCGATTTAGAATGGACGTTTGGCGTAGCTCAGTTGAGACGTTGGTTGATTTACGCCCTTGTGTACTAGTTAATATCCTGGCAAATCTAAGGCAATTAATAACGCTTGCTCCAAATGTGCCATGACAACTTCAGAAAGTATTCCTCTTAAACGCAAAAAGCGGGTTTTAGATAACACCCGCACCTGATCTGCCATGGCGATTGAGTCTTTCTTGAGTCCGCCATCTGGTGATAAAATTAAAACTTGAGTAGGGTAAACTCGCTTTCCGTCTTGATAGGTGGTACAGGGTACTGCTAAAACGACTGGGCTGGATAGATTAATTACATCGCGACTAACAATAATCACTGGGCGAGTTCCTCCCTGCTCCGAGCCTTCAGTCATTTCTAGACGCGCATCATAAACCTCACCCCTTCTCATCTTGGCGATTCCCCTAACTGCAACGCCTCCCACTGCGCGGTAGCAAATTCTACCTCTAGTTTTAAGACCTCTGCTTGATAATCTGGATCATTAGCCATTTCTGCCAATGCGGCATCAATTTCGGATCGCTTTTGTAAGGCTAGTTCCCTTCGTAAAGCCTGAGCGACAAAATCATTCCGACTTTTAGCTTTCCCTTCCATAACTGCCTTATCTGTAGCTTCTAGCAGTTCCCTGGGAATGGTTAATGTCGTGCGAACGGTTTCTGTTTTCATAGAGCGTTCATTATTTGATGACTGAAGTGATGTCTTATATCATATCGTTTTACGCATCAATTTAGTAAATTTAAGTTGGTCATTAGTCAATTGTCAGTAGGGGCGAAGCATTGGGAAGATAAATTATCGGTCATTGCCAAAAATAATTCTCCAAATGCTTCGCCCGTACAATTGTCAGTAGGGGCGAAGCATTGGGAAGATAAATTATCGGTCATTGCCAAAAATAATTCTCCAAATGCTTCGCCCGTACAGTTGTTAGTTGTAAAACTCTTGGTTATTTTTTGATTTACTTTTCAATTTAGCACCTAAAATACCCCAAATTGTGGCAATCTGAGAAGTATAACCGCTGGCAATCTGATATTTTAGCTACAGAAAATCTACCTATTTAGATTATGCAAACTCTGCCGACTTTGGAAATTACCAACACTACATCTAGTCAACCAACCTTTGATACCACCATCAAACGCCGCAAAACCCGCGCTGTACAAGTGGGAGATGTCACCGTTGGGGGAGGATATCCAGTGGTGGTACAGTCAATGATTAATGAAGATACTCTGGATATTGATGGTTCTGTCGCTGGCATTCGTCGTCTCCATGAAATAGGCTGCGAAATTGTCCGCGTCACTGTTCCTAGTATTGGACACGCTAAAGCACTGGCGGAAATTAAACAAAAATTAATTCAAACTTACCGTGATGTGCCAATTGTAGCCGACGTACATCACAATGGCATGAAAATCGCCTTGGAAGTTGCCAAACATATCGAAAAAGTGCGAATTAATCCAGGTTTGTATATATTTGAGAAAGCAAATACCAGCCGCACCGAATATACAAAAACTGAATTTGACGAAATTGGCGAAAAAATCCGCGAAACCTTGGCACCGCTGGTAATTTCCTTGCGTGATCAAGGTAAAGCTATGCGAATTGGCGTAAATCATGGTTCTTTGGCGGAAAGAATGCTATTTACCTATGGTGACACCCCGGAAGGGATGGTGGAATCTGCCTTAGAATTTATTCGCATTTGTGAATCTTTGGATTTTCATAATGTCGTAATTTCCATGAAAGCCTCACGAGTTCCTGTCATGGTGGCTGCATATCGGCTTATGGCTAAACGCATGGATGATTTAGGCATGGATTATCCTCTTCACCTGGGCGTAACAGAAGCAGGTGACGGGGAATATGGCAGAATTAAATCTACTGCGGGTATTGCCACATTATTGGCTGACGGTATTGGTGACACAATCCGCGTCTCTTTGACAGAAGCACCAGAAAAGGAAATTCCGGTTTGTTACAGCATTCTGCAAGCTTTGGGTTTGCGGAAAACAATGGTTGAATATGTGGCTTGTCCTTCTTGCGGACGGACTTTATTTAACCTAGAGGAAGTGCTGCACGTAGTCCGGGAAGCTACTAAACATTTAACAGGTCTGGATATTGCTGTGATGGGTTGTATTGTGAATGGACCTGGCGAAATGGCCGATGCTGACTATGGATATGTTGGTAAAAACCCTGGTTATATTTCTTTATATCGTGGTCGGGATGAAATTAAAAAAGTTCCAGAAGCCCAAGGTGTAGAGGAATTGATTAATCTGATTAAAGCCGACGGACGTTGGGTAGATCCTTAATTAATAAAATTTTTACTTCTATCTCTCCGGTGAATTACTTAATTTTTTATCTGACCGCGAATAACCCAAAGATAGAAAATTAGTAATTTTGCAGGAGGCAGAAGGTTTATCGCAGATGAAGATCTAACTTCAACGGAACGCCAGCAATCTTCAGATCAGGGATTCTAAAATTTTTTCAAAAAACCCCTTGCTATTTTCTTTAGTCTTGTGATATATTAACAAGAGTGACTTAATAAGTTTTAGATGGACAATTTTGGAATCATCCCCACTCCAAAAGTCTAAAATCTCAAGTTCACATTTACGGGACGTAGCGCAGCTTGGTAGCGCGCCACTTTGGGGTAGTGGAGGTCTAGGGTTCAAATCCCTACGTTCCGATTTATGGAAACTTTAATCATGGCACATTCTTCTCATTCAATGTAAATGTTTGAGTTGTTTGTGTGGAATACTGCTTTTGATGGTTGTATGTCTCTCCAAATCTGGGGATATTTTAAGTGCAGGCTATTTCATGCAAGCTATTACAAATTTAAACTGATTGCTATATATGTCTGATTACAACTGGAAATTTGTAAGACTAATTTTGTCTTGGCAAGGTGTATTTACTATAATTATTGCTAGTTGCTTATTAATTCTCAACTTAGTTACCGCACCAGCTATTGCTCAAAAGGGACAGGATTGTCGGGTATCATCAAAAGCAACTCAAGAAAAAGAAAAATTACGTTTATTAGCTTTTAAAGGCAATAAAGAGGCAGAAAGTCGCTATCAGAAATTACTCAAACAGCATACACAAGAATTAAAAACCTGTCGTAGTCAGACTTGGCCACAAACTCAAGCTATTTGGTTGCGCTTGTATCCCTGCGATATCCAGCCGGGAGTAGTTGATCAAATTATGGACCGCATTGTCAACCAAGGCTATAACCAAGTTTATTTAGAAGTATTTTATGATGGCCGGGTACTATTACCAGCCGCAGCTAACCCAACTGTTTGGCCTGCTGTGGTTCGCATTCTTGGTGCAGAAAAATTTGATTTATTGGCATTAGCAATTAAAAAAGGGCAACAACGCGGGTTGAAAGTTTATGCTTGGATGTTTACGAATAACTTTGGTTATACTTATGCTCAACGGGCAGATAGACAAAATGCGATCGCTCGTAATGGCAAAAATCAAACCAGCTTATCCGTAGTAGAAGATAGTTATCAAGTCTTCATTGATCCTTACAACACTCAGGCTAAAAACGATTACTACCGCATGATACAACAGGTTATACGCCGTCGTCCAGATGGTATTCTCTTCGATTATGTTCGCTATCCTCGTCAGATTGGTAATGATTCTATTGCTACCAAAGTTCATGATTTATGGCTATTTACCCCTGCTACCCAAGAAATCTTATTTCGTCGCGCCAAAAATTCCAAAGGATTAGAATTAATTCGCCGTTTTCTCACCAGAGGATATGTGAGTGCTGGTGATATAACAGAAATTGATAAACGCTATCCTCAAGAAGATGAACCATTATGGGAAGGGCGTATTCCTCGAAAAAAACAGAAATCTTTGCCTTCCCCAGCGGAAAAACAGCGGGTTTTGCAATTGGATTTATGGTTATTCACTGTTGCTCATGCTATGCAAGGTATCTTAGATTTTGTGGCTTTAGCAAGTTACCCAGCTAAACAAAAAGGTATTCCCGCTGGAGTGGTATTTTTTCCCGAAGGTAATCAAGCTTTAGGACAAGGGTATGATTCCCGTTTGCAACCTTGGGATAGGTTTTCTAGTAACTTACAATGGCATCCCATGTCCTATGCAAATTGCGGTAATGTTGATTGTATTGTGGCACAAGTTCGACAGGTTTTGAAGATGGCACAACCAGGGACAAAAGTGATTCCGGCTTTAGCTGGTAAGTGGGGAGAATCAATTAGTAATCGTCCATCTTTGGAAGTGCAAATGCAAGCTCTCCGGCAATTATCTCCTCAAATTAAGGGTGTTAGTCATTTTGCTTATTCTTGGCAATATCCTCAAGATGATAATGAACGCAAATCTTGTAATGTTCGCTAAATCGTTATAATTCAGTAGGGGAGGGGAAACCCTGCCCTTTTAAGTTTAATTTAAATTTTTAATTCTCCAGTTTTGTTGTATTTTTGCAATATTCCCATGACAACCGCTGGTATTTCTAAATGGGGAAGAATTCCTGTATCGGGTATTTCGTGAAAACCTATAATTGCACCAGGATTTAAATTTGCTAACCGTCGTCCTAATTGCATATTTGTAAATTGGGCTTTTTCTCCCCACAACATGACAGTTGGAACTTGAAGTTGCTGAATATATAAACTCAAATCAAAATAAAGATTTCCGCGTAAGAAGGACAAAGCCGCAAACTTGGCTTGATATTGTTGTGCAGAACTTAAATAAGCTGATACCATTTCTTGGGTAACTCTTTCTGGTTTAGCAAACAGAAAACTTTGCAAAAAGTTCCTAACTGCAATTTCATTTTCTGCACCTAAAGCATAAATTAAATTATCTACCAACGGTGTATTAATTAAAGAAAGTGGTAATCTCCTTCCTGCACCTTCTCCAAAATCGTTAAAACCGGAAGGACAAACTAAAAACAAAGCTTTAAATAAGTCTGGATAAGTAACAGCAAGACGAATAGTTAAAGCCGCTGTTAAAGAAGATGCTACTACAGTTACAGGTTGATTACAGGTTTGAGTAATAAATTCAAGAATCGTCGTTAAATAATCTTGAATTTGATAATCTCGCACGGGGTGAGCAGATTTTCCCCACCCAATTAAATCTGGGGCTAAAATTCGATAGTTTGACGCATAAGCCGGGTAAATTTTCGACCATTCATAAGCAGACGCACCCCCACCAAAGTTATGTAAAAATAATAATGGTGGTAAATCTTGATCTTTGCTATTTTCCCAAGGGGCGCTAATTTGGGTATAGTAAACCATTGCCCCTAAAGATGTATGAATGAATTTACTACCAAACCCAGGAGGTTGAAATTGCAGCATAATTATGAAAGTGAATCTTTGGTAATTTGTACAAGTTGATTGATATTATCACTATTAATATTATAGGCAGCCCCAAACCCAATGACAAACCGTCCGGTATTCGGTGTAAGTTGCAAAATCCGAAAATCGGGTAAACTGCGTAATGTCGTAATCAATTCTCCAAACCGAAGTTCAAATTTATCAACAACTTCCTGCCATTTCTCTGTTTCCCTGGCTATCAAACTTGCGGTACAATCAAAATTTAACCGCCGACGGGCAAAAATTTGTTGAGTTTTAACTTCGTCGTCAATAAATAAAACACTCACAAAAGGATGATTTTGAATATTTTGGGTGTGAGTAGCTAGTCCACTTACATAAATATAGATATTTTTATCATCGTCCATAATAAAAGGAGCATAACTAGCATTAGGAGTTCCTTGTTTATTTACTGTACTAATGATAATGCTAGTAAATTCTGTGGGAAATTTCTCATATTCAGCTTGGGCTTTTTCAGATTGATTCATCGCAATTATCCTAATTTATAAAAATTATAATACCATTTTTAAGAACAATAAAAATTCCTCCTTAACCTCTTCTCTCTGTGTCCTCTGTGCCTCTGTGGTTAGATAAATTACCTTTAAACCGCAGACGAGATATTTCTGAAGTTACATCAAAAAGGCTGTATAGCAATACTATTTGAGTTTAAAGAATATTCTTTTTAACCAACCACAGAGGCACAGAGAGCGCAGAGAAAGAGGAAAATGAATTATATCCAGGAGTTGATATTTTATCTACTATATACTCGAAAGTTGATACAATAAGACTAAAATAACATGATTAAATCGTAACTATGAGTAACAATGATCGTTCTCAATGGGATTTATGCAGGTTTATCAAAACCCTAACTTACTTTGAAGTATTTCCGGTTCTTAACTGGATAGAGAAACTCTTTCAAGGTAGTCCAAAAGATCATCAAGATATATCAAAAGCAGGAGGAAATATGGCTGTAATTCTGGTAGCTGGGGCGACGGGTGGTGTGGGTAAACGAGTTGTCAAAAAATTGATAGCACAAGGCTATAATGTCCGTTGTTTAGTTCGAGATATTGCAAAAGCGCGGACAATTCTGGGTGATGATATTGATTTGGTAGTTGGGGATATTACGAAATCAGAGACTTTGACAAGTCTAGTTATGGCTAATATTCAAGCTGTAATTTGTTGTACGTCGGTGCGTGTTCAACCTGTGGAGGGAGATACACCAGATAGGGCAAAATATAATCAAGGGGTGAAATTCTATCTACCGGAAATTGTGGGAGATACACCAGAAAATGTTGAATATCAAGGTGTGAAAAATTTAGTAACAGCCGCTGCAAAGTATCTAGTTTCTGTGGGTGAAAAACCGATATTTGATTTTACTAAACCATCAGATGAAATCAAAAATATCTGGGGTGCTTTAGATGATGTGGTTATGGGTGGTGTCAGTTCCAGTAGTTTTCAAATTAGGGAAAATACAGCAGTATTCACAGGTAATGTTTCAACTGCTAATTCTGGGGGTTTTGCTTCAGTAAGGACTAAGAATTTTTCACCATTAGTTGATTTATCTGGTTATCAAGGTGTGAAATTGCGGGTTAAAGGTGACGGTCAACGTTATAAAATATTTATCCGCACAGAATCAACTTGGGACGGTGTTGGTTATAGTTATTCTTTTGATACTGTTGCTAATAATTGGCTAGATATTCAGATTCCTTTTACAGATTTAGTTCCGGTATTTCGTGCCAAAATTGTTAAAGATTGTCCACCAATGGACGTTAGTAAAGTTTGTTCTTTGCAATTAATGTTGAGTAAGTTTGAATATGATGGTGCTTTAAATCCTGCTTTTAATCCGGGGATTTTTGCGCTGGAAGTTGCCTCAATTCAAGCCTATGGTGGGGAAACTTTACCTCAATTTGTATTAATCAGTTCTGCTGGGGTAACTCGTCCAGGAAGACCAGGAATTAATTTAGATGAAGAACCTCCAGCGGTAAGGTTAAATGACCAATTGGGAGGAATTTTAACTTGGAAATTGCGAGGAGAAGAAAGTGTCAAAGCTAGTGGAATTCCTTATACAATTATTCGACCTTGTGCTTTGACGGAAACAGCAGGAGGGAAGGAATTAATCTTTGAACAAGGTGATAATATTAGAGGGAAAATTAGCCGTGATGATGTTGCGGAAATTTGTGTACAAGCAATTAAAGAACCAAAAGCCAGTAATCTCACTTTTGAGGTTAAGGAAAGTGAAGTAATTGCTAATGATTTAGATTGGAAACGGTTATTTTCTTCTTTGCAAGTTGATAAATAGAACTTTAAATAATTAGTGAATTTGTTGGGTTTCCTTTGTCAACCCAACCTACAATTAGAGTTAATCAACTGGAGGAACTTAATGTCAAGTAAAGATAAATATGTTACGTATGAGGGTGGTTGTCATTGTGGTACGGTGCGGTTTCGGGTAGTAGTTAATAATCACAAAGTTGATGATTGTAATTGTTCAATTTGTGCTAAAAAAGGATTTTTGCATTTGATTGTTCCCCAAGAAAAGTTTACTTTGCTACAAGGGGAAGATGTCTTAAAAACTTATAAATTTAATACGGAAGTAGCACAACATAAGTTTTGCAGTATTTGTGGGATTCATTCCTTTTATATTCCCCGTAGTCACCCTGATTGTATTGATGTTAATGTGCGGTGTTTAGACGGAAATATAATTGGCAATTTTGAAATTGTGCCTTTTGATGGTGTAAATTGGGAAGAAAATATTGATAAGTTACAAAGAGGTTAAATGATAACTATGATGGAAACTCAAGCACAGCAAACAGAACAAGGAAATTATTCTTCACCACAAGATAGTTTATCTTTTTCCGGTGAAGACAATCGCAGTTTACCAAAATTACCTGCTGCTAAAGAATCTGAATCCCAATGGCAGCAAATTAGTAGACAAATTCTTGAATTCTTAAATCAACTGCCAGAGTATTTAGGCAGTATTTTTAACAACAATAAACAGGGTTTAATCACCCTAGTTTTAATTTTATCAGCTTTGGTCACAGTTAAGGTAGCGATCGCATTACTAGATGCTGTGAATGGTGTACCTTTGCTACAACCGATTTTCGAGTTGATTGGCATATTTTACTTTATCTGGTTTGCTTTCCGTTATCTCCTCAAATTTGAGTCTCGGCAAGAATTATCCCAGAAATTTAACTCTTTTAAACAACAATCTTTAGGTTAAAGATTTTTTATCAAGCTAATAAAATGTAGGTTAGTTCTAGACTAGCTTACATTTTTTTATTTTGTCATGGAGGATGTCAAATATATCTATAGATAGAGAATTTTAATCAAAGTATTTTTATTAATTATATCCTAAGATAGTGTATTTATCTGCTAGAAAATTCTAAGCTAGTCCTGGTAATCCTAGAAAAGTACAAGGGGTTAATTGTATGAATGAGAAGATTACCGCAGATACTTATGATAGAGGCATAATTCCCGCTGAAACAGCAGCCCGAATGAAACGAGAGGGAGTAAATTATAAACACTTGCCGACGGAAGAGGATCTTGCCAGTGCTGCCACTGATGACCAAACTGATATTTACAGTATTCGGACAACGGACGGTTATACTGTGGATAAAGAGGGGCTATTGAATAATTATCCAGTTGAACCGGAAATGTATTATGAAGTTCCTGGTGATGCGCGGGAAATAGCAGAACAAGAAAAAGCTGAACGAATACAGGAATTGCGAGAAGTAAATGCAGATAAAACAGGTTTATTAACAGAGGATTTTGATAAAAGAGGTAAAGGACCAGGAATGATCTAATTTACCATTTCTTTGATTTTATCTCGAAAGGCTATTGCCGCATCTAAAGGGTCATCTGCTACTACATATTGCGCCAAAATTGACAAATCTAAATTTGGCAATAATTCACTTGTTGCCACCAATTCATAACTTTCACCGCGCAGATGATAAACGGCAAATTGATTGTTTTGAAAAAACCAAACTCCTGCTACACCTAATCTTTTGTAAACTTCTAATTTATCAATTCCCCCACTGGTGACTACGACTTCAATGGCAAGATCAGGAATTTCTTTTTCTATGCCTAGACAGTAGGATTCATCTGGTTCTACTCCTCCTCTTTTCCCTTGTTTACGGAAGGTGGTAGAACCAAGGGGAAAATAGCGAATGCGTTTTTCTTGAAAGTAAATTTCCAGCAAAGATCCAATAATTGTTTTGCGAATTTCATGACGGCGACTTGGTGACATTAATTCTATGACTCCATCTAAATATGTAACTCTATATTGTAAACTGTCACCCAAATCATTGAGTAAAGCTTCATAATTTTTCCAATTAACACCACTGATAGTTTGCCGTTCTTCTGGATCTTCGGCTTGTAATAGTTCAGATAATTCTGAAAGTAAAAGCATATAATTTCCTTAAAACCGAATTATTGCTAACTTGATTATATTCTAATTTCCAGATCCCCGACTTCTCTGAGAAGTCAAGGATATATTTCAAAAATTGTAAATAAATGTAAAGCTACTAGCAAATAAAATCTTCACAGAATTAGGTTAATCTAATCCGGTACGTCACTCCCTGCGGTAGTCTAGATAAATGTTAATTTATCGCCTGGTTTGACAAATAGTTTTATGACTTCAGTTTCCAGTCCTGCACGCGTTATTCGTATTGGTTCACGTAAAAGCCAACTAGCTTTAGTTCAAACATACTGGGTACAAGCGGAACTCCAGAAAAGCTTTCCCCACATTACTTTTGAAGTCCATACCATGTCTACCCAAGGGGACAAAATCCTGGATGTAGCATTGGCTAAAATTGGCGATAAAGGACTATTTACCAAGGAACTGGAATTGGGCATGATCAATAAAGAGATTGATTTTGCTGTGCATTCTCTCAAGGATCTTCCCACCAATCTACCAGAAGGGTTGACACTGGCAGCGATTACAGAACGGGAAAACCCCGCAGACGCGGTGGTATTGCATGAAAAGCATAAAGGTCTGCAAATCGAGACTTTACCCGCAAATGCGGTAATTGGGACTTCTTCCCTGCGACGTTTGGCACAGTTACGCCATAAGTTCCCTGATTTTACCTTCAAAGATGTGCGGGGAAACTTGATCACACGCATGGCAAAACTGGATGCTGGTGAGTATGATGCTTTAATTTTAGCAGTAGCTGGTTTAGAAAGATTGGAAATGAGCGATCGCATCCATCAAGTTCTGACTCCTGAAATCTCCCTCCATGCCGTTGGACAAGGCGCTTTAGGAATAGAATGCCGGGCAGATGATACGGAGGTAATTAGCTTACTGAAAGCGATTGAACACCCGCAAACACGCGATCGCTGTTTAGCAGAAAGATCATTTTTACGAGTTTTAGAAGGTGGTTGTCAAGTTCCCATTGGTGTAAATACGGTAATTAATGGTGACGAATTAACTCTAAAAGGTCTGGTTGCCAGCGTTGATGGTCAACAAATAGTTAAAGATACCGTCACCGGTACGGCTGCTGATGCTGAAAAGTTAGGCGCACAACTAGCCAGTATTCTCAGGGGACAAGGCGCTACAGAAATCTTAGAAAAAATCTTCACCGAGATTCAACGAGGATCATAGGGTAATAGGTGACAGGTGACAGGTTACAGGTAACAGCCAAGAGAAGAGAGTTTAATTACCCAATCACCAATTACCAATTACCAATTACCAATCACCAATTACCAATTACCAATTACCAATTACCAATTACCAATTACCAATTACCATGAGAATTTTATTTGTAGCAGCGGAAGCTGCTCCCATTGCCAAAGTTGGCGGTATGGGGGATGTTGTCGGTGCATTACCCAAGGTCTTGAGAGCAATGGGTCATGATGTGCGGATTTTCATGCCTTACTATGGCTTTGTACCCGACAAAATGCCAGTTCCCAAAGAACCCATTTGGAAGGGAGCAGCCATGTTCCAGGAGTTTGCAGTTTACGAAAGTGTACTGCCTGGAACTGATGTTCCTTTGTATTTATTTCAACATCCATCTTTTTCACCTCGGCGGGTTTATGGTGGGGAAGATGAAGATTGGAGATTTACTTTATTTTCCAATGGGGCGGCGGAATTTTGCTGGAATTACTGGAAACCGGAAATTGTCCATTGTCATGATTGGCACACAGGAATGTTACCTGTGTGGTTGAATCAATCTCCAGATATTACCAGTGTATTCACCATTCACAACCTCGCTTATCAGGGTCCTTGGCGGTGGTATTTAGAGAAAATTACTTGGTGTCCCTGGTATATGCAAGGACACAATACAATGGCAGCCGCAGTCCAGTTTGCCAATAAGGTAAATACAGTTTCTCCTACCTATGCGGAGCAAATCAAAACACCTGCCTATGGTGAACAAATAGAAGGGTTATTATCTTTTATTGGCGGCAAATTATCAGGAATAATCAACGGCATAGATACGGAAATTTATGATCCTGCCAATGATAAATACATTAACCAAACCTTTACCATAGATACCCTTGATCAACGCAAAGCTAATAAAATAGCTCTGCAAGAAGAAGTAGGTTTAGAAGTTAATTCTAATGCCTTTCTCATCGGCATGGTGACAAGGTTGGTAGAACAAAAAGGGATGGATTTAGTATTACAAATCCTTGACCGTTTCATGGCTTATACAGATGCTCAGTTTGTCTTGTTGGGAACAGGCGATCGCTATTATGAAACCCAAATGTGGCAACTCGCATCCCGCTATCCAGGACGCATGGCCACTTACCTGCTGTATAATGATGCCCTTTCCCGCCGTATTTACGCGGGTACAGATGCCTTCTTAATGCCTAGCCGCTTTGAACCCTGCGGAATCAGCCAAATGATGGCTTTGCGTTATGGTTCTGTGCCTATTGTTCGTCGGACAGGGGGATTGGTTGATACTGTCAGCCACTTTGATCCAGTCAATGAAGCAGGTACAGGTTATTGCTTTGACCGCTATGAACCTCTGGACTTATTTACCTGTATGATTCGCGCTTGGGAAGGTTTCCGTTTCAAACCTCAATGGCAAGAATTACAAAAACGGGGGATGAGTGAAAACTTCAGTTGGTATGAATCCGCTAAAGAGTACGATAAACTTTATCGTTCTATCTATGGTTTACCAGATCCAGAACCGGAAGTAATAGCAGAACCAACAGTGGAAGCAAAACCAATACCAGCACTAGAACCAATACAAAAATCAGTTTAAGGTGTTTTAGGAAGTTGGAATTTTAGACAATATTGATGGGGTATTTATCTGGAATACCCCTTTTTAATACACGATAGTATAGAATTAAAAAAAGATGGATTGGTTAGAGTTCATTGCCACAAAAGGTATTAATCTACCCAGAACTTACAAAGACTTTTTGAAGATAATGGGGCATGGGGCAGGTAAGTTTTTACGTGGTTCAGATTGCTTTTATCAGCATTTGCCACAAATTCAAGAATGGGCTAAACAGCTTTTAGTAGAAAATGATTTTCCTCAAACTTTACCGGAGGATGCTTTTGTATTTTTCATGCACCAGGGATATCAGTTCAGCTTTTTCAAACTTTCAGAAGGTGATAACCCACCAACTTATTCATATTGTGAAGGACAAGAAGAGCCTTATTTTGTCAAAAATCATGATCAGTTTAGTGAATTTCTATCTGTGGAAATCAATCTTTATTTAAAGTCTTTGATGCTGATAGCGAATTAGATATTAGCTAGATAAACAAAATTATGGTTCAGAACAAAGGATTTTAGATATGCAAAATAATGAACTATGATATAATAGTCAATCATTAATCATTAAATAGAAGTTACTTATGTCCTATAAAGTTAGTATTGTCATTGAAAAAGATGAACATGGCTATTATGCTTATTGTCCTGAACTTCCTGGATGTCAATCTGAAGGTGATTCTTTAGAAACAGTACAAGCAAATATCAAGGAAGCTGTTGAATTATATATAGAAACATTATCAGAATTTGAGAAATAAGCACTTGATTAAAGATGTAAACATTTATAACATATTCATAACCTAAGCAGCCGGATAATTATAATATATAGGTAAATTTTTATGCTCAACTGACTGAAAAGTAGAAAGATAATTTTGAGATTATGCTAGGAAAAATTGTTTGGTTTGGTGGATTTAATAAAAACGAAAATAGAGTTAATGACTTTGGTTTTATTACTCTATTGGACGGAGACAATACAGAAGGTATTTATTTGCATCGAGATAATGTTCCAGTGGATGTACAAACTATTATAGAGAGTCCACAAGGCAAGGGTGTATATGTGGAATTTGAGATTGATTCAACACGCAATAGAGCAACTGATTTAAAGATTGCAAAGTTTATTGGAACTGTTGACAGGTCTAAAACGGGAATTTGTCGGATTAAGTATAATGATGATTGTGAAATTGAGTTTAGAATCATAGATTACTTTAATAATCTAGCAGATATTCTCTATTTTAAAAATGCTAATGTTATTTATTTTAGCATTAAAGAGGAAAGAAATAAAAAAATTCCTATCTTATTAGAAGATATTAATAAAATTAATGATGAAGAGATTATTTTAAAATGTGTTAATAGCAAAATTTTCTCAATTTCTAAAAAATTTCTTGCTAAATACTTATTATTAATACCATTAGATATAGCTGAGAATTATATCATAGATAAGCTGGATTCTTCAGATTATGAAGATCAAGATGATTTAATAGATGAAATATTCAGGAATGCTCCAAATATCCTATTATCTTCTTATAAAATACGTTCATATTTTAACTTGATGCAATGTGATTGTACAAGTTATATTGATTTTATTAATCAATATATTGATATTGTAGAAGAATCATTGCAACAACAATTAATCAAGGAGTTAATTAACAAACTGCAACGACTCAATGATCATGAACGTTCTATTTATTGGAATAAAGTTGAATATCTAAATAAAAATCTAGAATATAATAATTTTCTTTGGGAGATTGCACCCCTAGAACGAAAAATAATAATTATCCGAGAACGTTTCAAAAAAATACTGGAGATTATCTCTCGTTTTCAGGATAGTGAATATCCTTATGCAGCAGATATTTCGGATAGTCGGCATGAATTATATAAACTGAACGAATTAGAAAATATGTTAATAATAAAGTGGGATTCAAGTGTAATTGATAACGAATTTAAATCTGAAAAAATGATTTCAGCGCGGGGTGCTGAGAAGTTAGTCATGCAATTTTATCAAAAATTGGGTTATGAAGTAGAGGATATTTCAATTCATCAAGTAACTCAACAAAGTCAAGACTGGAAAAAGGGAGACATCAGATTAAACTCAACAGAGTTACTTGATGTAAAAAATAGCCGTAAATCTAATAAATCACATTCTTACTCAGAATTTTGTGTACCCTCTTTTAAAGAATTTCGTAATCATGATGTCACAATTGTTGGTGTTTTATCACCTTACCTGCGAAACGATGCTGATAATCCTAAGATATTAGGTTCTTTTGATAAAACTCAACTCATAAAAATAGAAGAAATATTTAGTGACAGATTCATTAAGATAGATATGCCTAGAAATAATGATATAAATAGGTACTTACCACCTTGGGTATTTGACTATAATGAGCGTTTTTATCAGCAGCAATATCAAATTTTAACAGAATTACAAAACTTACATGATCAGGATATTCCAAGCTGGGAAGATATCTCATCTGTCGCTCAAAATTTTTTACCTGTATTCATAGCTGCAAAACGTCCATTACCAAAGAGTTGGCTTGTTAATTTACCTAAATGGCAGGTAGAATTTATTAAAGGTTTAATTGAACTTCCACCACAAAAAATAACTTTACCATACTTATTTTTGTCTATATTGAAGCATTTTTTATCAATGCTTTCCTATCAAGGTTCGGATTACAACCCTCAAAAATATTTAGAAATTATATGCACAACCTCATCTAAAGAACACCCACTGAAAATATATGACCCCTTGAATATGATCAAAGATTTTTGCGAAACTTTAGACACTCTTTGGAATAATCGAGACAAAGACATAAAAATATCCCAAGCAATCTTCAAATTAACTGATTTTAAAATTTTTACATTCATTGGTAAAGAATGGTTGAAAGGTCAACGTTCAGAATCAGACACTCAAACAACAATTTTGGTTTACTGTGGTGGAACTATCAAAAAAAACGGTAAGTACAACGGAAAGTGTGGATTTAGATATTTGGTTATTGGTAAACATCAGAATTGTCCAAAGTGTGGATGTTTAATATGTGAGAAATGTGGTTATTGTAGTTACAACTGTTCTAAAACTCCTCCGTTAATTAAGTCTATACAGCAGCATTTAAATTCGGATGATATACCTTTTTGAATAAGAGGTTTATACTCAAAAATTTGTGATCTACATAATCAACATAGCGTTTCAAACACCCAACTCAATGTAAAATACACCAAGCAACCTGGCAAATAAAGTTATATGATATAAATGATTTACTAGAATCAAATATTTTCAACTATGTCTGTTATTTTATGGAGAAACTGATTGAACTATGGTAACAATAAAATCTCAACGGAAAGTGCTATTATCTCATGGTGAAGATGGGTATTTTGTTGTCGAAGTACCCAGTTTACCCGGTTGTATTAGTCAGGGTAAAACTCGTGAAGAAGCTTTAGCTAATATAGAAGAGGCAATATCTCTCTACATTGAAGTTTTGCAAGACAGAAATGAACCTATTCCAGAAGATACGGTATTGATGGGATATTAAGCTGAAATACCTGTTTTTGATACAATTGATGCTAACGCCCCATCAGTTTTATTGCGATTATACCCTTCCCTGGATAGTATTATGACTAAGAACGTAAGTATTTATAATCAGTCAACTTCCGAAGTAGATGAAAAGTATCTAGAAGCATCCCAACAGTTACAGCTAGATAAACAAAATTATGGTTCTGATTATATTCATCTTTATGTTGATGATATAGAAGGTGATTGGCTGGAAAATTGGGATTGGGAAGATAATTTAACAGATTATATTGAGGCTTTTTATCATCATTGTGAGCAAGAAAATTATCAATTTGCTTTTGATACTTTAAAGGCTGGTGATGATTTGTTGAAAAAGCTAGAGAATCGTGAAAAATGTTTAGAACTTTATAGTTATCTAGTAGATTTACAGAATACAAAAGAAGAGAAAGAAAGAAATAAAGAGATATTGAATCAAGCTAAACAACGTATTTTTGTTTTGAAAATTGGAAAACTATGTATGGGAAGAAATTACCACAGAAGACGCAATCATGGACATAATATCATATCCTCTAGTATATCTAAACTAAAGTCAAGTAAAATTTAATTTTTACCTAACTTTATTTCTTGAATTTTACCAGTTTTCATTTGGAATCAGCCAATTCTCCGATGGCTCATGTCCTGCATCAATAGCACGATTAATGTAGGAAACCACATCTTCAATAGCCTTTTCCACAGCAGCAGATTCAGTTTCAAGACTGTTCAAATTAGAAACATATGATCCAAATTGTAGAGGTGTCTTTACATAATGACTCAATTCATAGGTGTAAGGCTCTGATTCTAAAAAAGTATTTTCGTAAATTCTAACTTTTATACGTGGTCTAAAATCATTTTTACAATTTAGGTAAATTTTTATCTCGGTCAACAGAATATAAGCTTCAGTTACTTTCGGAGATTCTTGTAATAAGCTTTTAATATCTTCAGACATTTCAAATTTTCCTTTTGGCAAATTAAGAGTATATTTTAAATTATATATCTTCTTGTCTGGAATCATGGTATTTTTATTCATTACTATTCCCTATTGAATATATTTATGCAAATCAACTTTCAAACCTTTACCGTCAACAAACGATTTCCCCTCACAATTAGTCGCGGCACAACAGCACAAACAACAAATATCTGGTTACAAATTACCGCAGAAGGAATCACAGGTTGGGGAGAAGCATCACCTTTTGGTGTAGGCAACCACAGGCAATCTACCGAGAAAATCCAAGAAACTTTACAGCAAATCATACCTGCTTTACAAAAATATAGCCCTTGGCAACGACAGGAAATTGAGGCACTATTAAAACAAATGCAAATTTCCTCCGCAGTCAAAGCGGCTGTGGATATGGCATTACATGATTGGTTGGGTAAGCGTGTGAATTTGCCATTGTGGCAACTGTGGGGACTGGACAAAAATGTTATAGTGCCAACATCGGTAACAATTGGTATTAATTCTCCAGCAGGTGCAAGGGCAAGGACGCAAGATTGGTTACAATTTATGGATGTGCAGTTATTCAAGGTAAAATTAGGTTCAACCGAGGGAATAGAAGCAGATCAAAAAATGCTCTTAGCAGTCCGGGAAGAAGCCGCCGGAAAAGATGTGTTTGTTGATGCTAATGGAGGCTGGATTTTAACGGATGCTATTAATATGTGTAATTGGTTAGCTGATTTGGGAATTAAGTATGTAGAACAGCCTTTAGTAAGAGGTGAAGAAGCAATTTTAGCCGAATTAAAAAAACATTCACCGTTACCAATTTTTGTAGATGAAAGTTGCTTTACCAGTGCGGATATTCCCCAATTATCTAATTATGTTGATGGCATTAATATCAAATTAATGAAATCTGGGGGAATCACTGAAGCCATGCGGATGGTGCATACAGCCAAAGCCCATAATTTACAAGTCATGTTTGGCTGTTATTCTGATAGTTGTCTTGCTAATACCGCCGCTTTACAACTTGCACCACTGGCTGATTATTTGGATTTAGATAGTCACTTAAATCTAATTGATGATCCTTTTACTGGTGCAGTGGTAGAAAATGGGCGAGTTTTACCGAATAATTTACCTGGTTTGGGAGTGAAACATTGTGCGTCTGTCGCTTAATCAAAAAATAGCAATTCTTCTTCATGAGGGAATTACTGGAGTTCAGGGAAAAACAGGGTTATCAATTTTACGCTACAGCGAGTCCCCCATTGTAGCGGTGATTGACAGAGAAACTGTAGGTAAATCTTTAGTCGAGTTAACAGGTATTCAGCGAGATGTGCCAATTGTGGCATCTGTGACGGCAGCATTACAGTATAAACCGGAAGTTTTGGTAATTGGGATTGCGCCTAAAGGTGGTGCTGTTCCTGATGATTATTGGCTGGATATCAAAGATGCCCTGAAAGCGGGAATGTCTTTGGTAAATGGATTACATACACCAATGGCAAATATACCGGAATTAAATGCTCTCCTGAACCCAGGACAATTAATTTGGGATGTTCGCAAAGAGCCGGCTAATTTAGAGGTAGCATCAGGAATGGCGCAAACTTTACCCTGTAGACGGGTATTGACCGTGGGAACAGATATGGCCATTGGCAAAATGTCCACCAGTCTGGAATTACACCGGGTGGCTAAGTTACGGGGTATCCGTTCTAAGTTTTTGGCCACTGGTCAAACTGGGTTAATGTTAGAAGGGGAAGGGGTGGCTTTAGACGCGGTGCGGGTAGATTTTGCGGCTGGTGCGGTGGAACAGTTGGTAATGCGTTTTGGTCAACATTACGACATTTTGCAAATTGAGGGGCAGGGTTCTCTTTTACACCCTGGTTCAACGGCAACTTTACCGCTAATTCGGGGTTCTCAGCCTACACATTTAATATTGGTGCATCAAGCGGGACAAACTCACAACCGTAATAATCCTCATATACCGATTCCAGCTTTACCGGAAGTAATTCGGATGTATGAAATTGTTGCTAGTGGTGCGGGGGCTTTTCGTCCTGTTCCTGTGGTGGGAATTGCTTTGAATACTCGGAATTTGGGGGAAGTAGAGGCAAAAAATGCGATCGCTCAAACTATAGCAGAAACTAAGTTACCTTGTACAGATCCTGTTCGGTTTGGGGCTGGGTTGCTATTGGATGCTGTTATGCAGAGTTAATTTTTTTGCACGCAGAGGCGCAGAGGCACGGAGAGTAGGAGTTTTATTGCTGGTGGAGCTAATTTAAAATTCGTCAATTTAAACGAGATAAACTTTGCCTCTACATCCTCAATTCTGTTGTATCTGAACCAAGGCTATGTGATGAACGGAATAAATGATTATGTTCAGGATGATACAAGCGCGAGCGCCCACTTACTGGTAATAGTGCAGGACTAATCACATAAAGTGTCGTTCGGCGTAATTTCTCTTCATGAGTACAATTTGCCATTTGTGCTAAATTCACAACCCGGATTTTTTCATCTGGCCAGCCTAAGCGATAGCAAATTGCTACTGGAGTATCTGGATCATAATGTTCTAACAATTTCCCTTGGGCTTCAGTGATATGAGTCACACTGAGATATAAACATAAACTGGCACGATGTGCTGCTAAAGCTGCTAACTCTTCCGTATCTGGAACATGGGTACGGCCACTAATGCGAGTCAGGATGATAGTCTGCACTAAACCAGGCACAGTTAACTCTATCTTGAGTTTAGCTGCGGCAGCTTGAAAAGCACTGATACCAGGAATGACTTCAAAAGGAATATTAGCATCGGCTAATAGCTGCATTTGTTCATGAATAGCACTATACAGACTAGGATCACCAGAGTGTAATCTTACCACAGATTTATGCGATCGCACGGCATCAATCATCAGTGGTACAATTTCTTCCAAAGTCCGATTTGCTGTTTTGATAATTTCCGCATCTGGACGACAAACATCTAGAATTTGTTCGGGAATTAAAGAATCTGCAAATAAAATCACATCAGCCGCAGCTAACAACTTTTGCGCCCTAACCGTTAATAAATCAGGATCTCCCGGTCCAGCACCAACAATATAAACCCCAGGCTCTAAGGTATTTGGATACTTGAAAAAACTCAAATTATTAGTAGATTCACTCATTAATTTCCCCCTGCAAAACCCTGCAAAAAAACTTTTACCATTTCCCTAGTACCCTTCCGGATTCAGCCACTTTGCCTAGTAGAAATAGATGGTAGATGCACCCTGGTTAAGCCCTAGAGATTAATTACTCTGGGGCATTTTTTTCTCCATTCCCCCCAGCAACAACATCAGGTAAGGAACGCTTGAATATATATAGCCAAGCTAAACCAAATAATCCTAAAGTCATTCCCCCTAAACTTACCATTTGTGCCATCCGTAAAGGTCCTAGCATTAAGCTATCTGTGCGTAAACCTTCAATCCAAACCCGTCCCAAGCTATAAGCAACCCAGTAAACTAAAAATAACGTCCCTACTTTCAACCGGGGTTTTTTAGCTAAAGCTCGAAAAAACAAAGTTATTAACAATGCAAACACCATTAAATTCCACAACGATTCATAAAGAAAAGTGGGATGGAAATATTCAAAATTCACTAAATCCAAAGGACGACGATCTGAGGGAATATATAACTTCCAAGGTAAACTAGTTGGTCTGCCAAAAGCTTCCGAGTTGAAAAAATTTCCCCACCGACCAATTGCTTGCCCTAATATTAATGAAGGAGCAACCAAATCAGTCAATTGCCAAAAAGATACCTTATTCAGTCTAGCAAAAATTAACGCCGCGATCGCCCCGCCAATAATTGCCCCATGAATCGCAATACCCCCTTGCCAAATTGCAATTATCCGTTCTGGATGTTGAGAATATTCTGGCCATTGAAACAAAACATAATATAACCTAGCGGCGGGAATAGCTGCAATCACCAACCAAATTGATAAATCACTGATTAAATCGGGATTAACATGACGACGCTTGGCTAGGTATTGAGAAAGACTAACACCAATTAACACAGCAGAAGCAATCAACAACCCATACCAACGAATAACAATTGGTCCCAATTTAACCACAATCGGACCAGGGGAAGTAAATAAAAACCCCAACGGCAAAACAGAAAAATCCACTATCATACAAAATTACCTATAGGAGTATGAAATCTATGGAGATAAAACACAATAATATAGTACGCCTTCCTGACTTCCTGACTTCCTTCTTCCTCCTTCCTCCTTCCTCCTTCCTTCTTCCTTCTGACTCCTGACTCCTGACTCCTGACTCCTGACTCCTGACTCCTGACTCCTGACTCCTTCTTCCTGTGTTAGATTTAATAAAGTTCTGTGGAAAATCCGTCAATATAATCACTTAAAATAACCTTGTGATTGCTATTTATCCTGGTAGTTTTGATCCCATCACCTTGGGACATTTAGACCTTATTCAGCGCAGTAGTCGCCTATTTGAACGAGTCATTGTTGCCGTCCTCCGCAATCCCCATAAAATGCCATTGTTTACAGTAGAGCAAAGATTAGAGCAAATTCGTCTAGCTACAAAACATTTACCAAATGTAGGAGTAGACAGCTTTGACGGTTTGACTGTAAAATATGCTCAAATGCAACAAGCGCAAGTTTTGTTACGGGGGTTAAGAGCGGTTTCTGACTTTGAGATTGAGCTACAAATGGCTCACACTAATAAAACATTGTCTACTCAGATCGAGACAGTTTTTCTGGCAACATCAAATGAGTATAGTTTTTTAAGTAGTAGTGTGGTAAAAGAGATTGCCAGGTTTGGTGGCTCTGTTGATCATCTTGTTCCCCCACACATTGCCCTAGATATATACCAATGCTACAACCAAAAATCCCTAGCCTCGAATCCAACTACAACGGCAACAATCCTCCCCCAAGAGAGTATGTGAATGGTATCCCCTCCATTGGTAATCCAGAACCAACAGCAGGGGTAGATATTCAGCAGGAACTCAACCGCTTAGAGGACATAGTTCTCTCTAGTTTGAGGATTCCCCTGACAGGACGAACTTTAATAGATGAAGATAAATTACTAGAACAACTTGATTTCATCCGTCTGTCTTTGCCAACGGTGTTTCAGGAAGCACTCGATATTTTGGCACAAAAGAATGAAATTCTTCTAGAAGCGGAAGAATATGGACAACAGGTTGTAGATGTAGCCCAAGCAAAAAGAGCGCAAATTTTGGCAGAAAGTGATATTGTCAGGCAAGCACAGCGGGAAGCTGACCAACTGCGGCGACAAGTGCAGGACGATTGTGAAACAATGATGCAAGACACTCTTGCAGAAATTGACCGTAAACGTCGCGCTTGTCAGCAAGAATTAGAAGAAATGCGTCAAACTGCAATTTCTCAAGCTGAAGAAATTGAAGATGGTGCTGATAAATACGCCGATAACGTTCTGGCTAATATTGAACAGGATATACAGGAAATGTTAAAAATTATTACTAATGGCCGCAAACAATTAAATTCTGCTAATGTCCCCAAAAATGGAGATCATCCCCAACAACGCCCCCATAATTCCAAAAAAAGATAGTATCACCTCGTTCCCAGTCTCTGACTGGGAATGCTATTACAGAGGCTCTGCCTCTTAATCATAAGAATACCCGGTAAGTGGGAAACTCAGTGGCTTTAGCCCTGAGAAGGAAACGGCACGAGCGGTTTTAACCGCTGTGAATCTTAAAATTGAAACCAGATTTTTGATTGGAATCTGGAAACCAACTCCCTTGCGGGGTAATGTTAGCTTCGACCTGTTATAAGAGCTTGTTAGGCTGGCAACACTGTTTCAGTGACCTTAAAACTGTTTAATTGCCAGCGACAGAGCAGGGAACTAGCTACGCATTCCAGGGTGTCGTGACTCAAATAACGGCTACCATGAGAGTAAACTCAGGGTGGTCTGGTCAGTACGGCTTGCTTGATTACTCTTGCAAGCCCAGTCCCTTTAGGGCTGGGTTACTGACTATTCTCATCTAGAATATACAAATATTATATAGCAGTTCTTGTGATCTTAAGTAAGTCGGCCCAATAAAATCGATATATGTTTAGTTTTGTAAAAACCGTGAAACACCCTATTTATAAGGTATTCGTTAATTTATATTTCGTTACATAGATTGATTCTTTAACGCCGACCTACTTAGGTACGAAGTTTTTTAGTTTTAGGGAACTGGGAATAGGAAATAAGGAATAAGTTAATGATATATAACAGTTCTCATTTAATTACTATTTTGAAGGATAGCATCGAACGCAGATAAACGCAGATAAACGCGGATTTTTTTGTTCTCTCTGTTTATAGATAATTTTTTCTGCAAATTATATTTAATTCAATCAGAAGTTTTAATTTGATCTAGGATAATACTCGCGTATTTATCCCAATTTATGGTACAAATAAAACAATTAGAGTAGTTATTGTTCTGCTGACAATTAAGAAGGGGTAGTTTTTATGGTTGAACCACTCACTGGCGCTGTTATTGTTTCTTTATTTTTCTCGGAAGCAATCAAGGAAGGTGGAAAATTTGCAGTTAAAGGTGTCGCAGATACTTTTACAAGGTTGGTTAGCACTATTCGACAAAAGTTAACTACGGAAGGAATGGAAGGTTTATTAATTCGGGCTGAAAAAGATCCAAATGAAAAAAATAAACTTCAGTTACAAGATGAATTGCAAACACACATTGATAATGATGAAACTTTCGCTCTTGAACTCAAGTCACTAGTTGAAGAACTCAAAACACAAGATCCTAAAATTCGTCAGGTTATTCTTAGTGATATTCAATTAACTGGTGATTTACAAGCTCAGAATATCACTCAAAAAACTTCAGGAAGTAGTGGTTCTGTTGACCAAGCAATGCTCACCAATATCAAAGCTAATAATATTATTATAGGTGATTTAACTCAAGAAGGTTAAGAGATTGTGTGAAAAGTATTGCATAAAATCCATTATCTCCAAAAACCTAAGTTAAATTACCCCCCTTAATCCCCCCTTAGAAAGGAGGGAAACTAGAAAAATTAGTTCCCTCCCCCCTTAGAAAGGAGGGAAACTAGAAAAATTAGTTCCCTCCCCTTTGTAAGGGGAGGGTTAGGGTGGGGTAATTTGAGGAATAATGGTGATTCGATAACTTGTGTGTACACCGTAGCCTTCCTTACAAGAAAATGAGGGTTTTAATGCTTCTCTTTTGGTAGGGGAAAGGTTTAGAAAGGGGTCTGTTTACATATTAAAAACTTTTAAAACATCCTTTAAGTTCTAATCATGAATACAAATCATCTCCCTCAAATTGTTCAAGAGCTTTTCAAAAATGTGCAAGCGGGGGGTGATATCTCTGTGGGAGATATTACTCAAGTTTTTCAAAATGTCAATAATTTAAATGATTTGGATAAACCTCTAAGTTTTCCCCACAATATCCCTAATAGTAATACTAAAAAGTTTGTTGGTCGAGAAAATGAATTAGTTTTAATTCATCAACATTTACAAACTAGCAATCATGCTGTAATTTCTGCTGTTGAAGGTATGGGTGGTATCGGTAAAACTGAATTAGCTACCCAATATTCTCTTCTGCATTTATTCCTAAATTCTTATCCGGGAGGTATTTGTTGGTTGTCGGCTACAAATCAAAATCTCGGTTTACAAATTATTCAATTTTGTCGCACACATTTAGGTTTAAATCCTCCAGATGATTTTGATGTATTACTACAAGTAAAGTGGTGTTGGCAACGTTGGCAAGAAGGTACTGTTTTGTTAGTTATTGATGATGTCCAAAATTATCCGGCGATTCAGCCTTATTTGCCGCCACAATCATCTCAATTTCGGGTTTTGATCACAACAAGACTCAAGCTAGATTTATCTGGTTCTTTGTCTTTGCAAATCCTTTCTGAATCCGAGGCACTGGCATTATTATCTGAATTGATTGGTGCTGATAAATTAACTCCAAAAACAGCACAAGCAGAAGAACTTTGTCAGCGTTTAGGTTATTTACCTCTAGCTTTACAATTGGTTAGCCGTTATATTAAAAAACGCAAGATATCTTTAGCAGAAATGCTGAAAAGATTAGAAGCTAAAGGTTTAGGTCATCCTGCTTTAGTTGTTGATATGAATGACCCAACCTGGACTCTATCTATAACTCGTGGTGTTGAAGCTGCTTTTGCATTAAGTTGGGAAGTTCTCAGTTCTGCTGCTCAAGAATTAGGTTGTTTACTGAGTTTGTTTGCTCTAGCTTCTATTCCTTGGTCACTTGTGGAAAGTGCTGCACCTGAAAAAGATACAGAAGATTTAGAAGATGCCAGAATTGAATTAGAACAATTACATCTTTTACAAAGTGAAGATAATTATTATCAATTACATCAACTAATTCGTGAGTTTTTGAAAAAGAAGCACAACAACTTAGCTTCTGGACAACAACAAATATCTCACTTCTGCCAAGCAATGGTTAATATAGCTCAAGAAATTCCTGCCCAACCAATACAGAAAGATATTCAAAGATTCAAATTAGCTATACCCCATTTACAGGAAGTAGCAGATAATTTACTGGATACCGTGAGTGATGAAAATTTAATTTGGCCTTTTGTGGGAGTAAAAAGATTTTATCAAGGACAAGGATTATATAATGATGCAGAACCTTGGCTAAAAAAATGTGTATTATTGCTAAAACAGCGTTTAGGTAATGATCATCCTCATGTTGCTACCAGTCTTAACAATTTGGCAGCACTTTACGAATCTCAAGGCAGGTACAACGAAGCAGAACCTCTCTATCAACAAGCTTTAGCTCTCATGCAAAAACTGTTAGGTAATGATCATTTTGCTGTTGCTGCCAGTCTCAACAATTTGGCATTACTTTACGAATCTCAAGGCAAGTACAACGAAGCAAAACCTCTCCACGAACAAGCTTTAGCTCTCTCTCAAAAACGGCTGGGTAATGATCATCCTGCTGTTGCTACCAGTCTCAACAATTTGGCATCACTTTACAAATCTCAAGGCAAGTACAACGAAGCAGAACCTCTCTACCAACAAGCTTTAGCTCTCTTTCAAAAACTGCTGGGTAATGATTATCCTCATGTTGCTACCAGTCTCAACAATTTGGCAGAACTTTACTATTTTCAAGGCAAGTACAATCAAGCAGAACCTCTCTACCAACAAGCTTTAGCTCTCTCTCAAAAACTGCTGGGTGATGATCATCCTCATGTTGCTACCAGTCTTAACAATTTGGCAAAACTTTACGAATCTCAAGGCAGGTACAACGAAGCAGAACCTCTCTACCAACAAGCTTTAGCTCTCAGGGAAAAACTGCTGGGTAATGATCATCCTGATGTTGCTGAAAGTCTCAATGGTTTGGCATCACTTTACTATTCTCAAGGCAAATACAAGGAAGCAGAACCTCTCTACCAACAATCTTTAGCTCTCAGACAAAAACTGCTGGGTGATGATCATCCTGATGTTGCTCAAAGTCTCAACAATTTGGCAGTACTTTACCAATCTCAAGGCAAGTACAAGGAAGCAGAATCTCTCTACCAACAAGCTTTAGCTCTCCTGCAAAAACGGCTGGGTGATGATCATCCTGCTGTTGCTACCAGTCTCAACAATTTGGCATTACTTTACGATTCTCAAGGCAGGTACAACGAAGCAGAATCTCTCTACCAACAAGCTTTAGCTCTCTGGCAAAAACTGCTGGGTAATGATCATCCTGATGTTGCTTACAGTCTCAACAATTTGGCATTTCTTTACGAATCTCAAGGTAAGTATAATAAAGCAGAACCTCTCTACCAACAAGCTTTAAATATTTGTGAACAACGATTAGGAGTAGATCACCCTCATACTATTATTGTACGTGATAATCTTGAACGTTTACGCAATCTTTAAGTAAATGCTGTTAATCTTAAAGCATTTATTTTCAGACAAATCTATTGGATAAGACAACAATAGCTTTGTTTAGCAATCTGATGTTTAACGTTAAGATTCCCATAAATTTCGTTGCTATGACAATACTTTTGTTAAGCAATCTGCTAATACTGGTTTTTATTTCCTGTTTTCCGTTGCCTCTTGCTTCTTAACCCTTGCCAATTCTTCCTTTTAAAATAGGTTTACAATTAGACTGGCGATAAGCTATACTTTATAACTTCTGTACTCTGTATTTCCTCATGAACTTAGTTTGGGAAAGATTAACTTTATCTTCCTTACCACTGAAAGAATATTTGTCTAGCAGTTACCTCCATAAGTTTTTGGTGGGACTGTTAAAACCTTGGCGACAAAGTAGTATTTTCATCCAGTGGGGAGATATAATTGCTGTTGGCTTACTTAGCCTTGTTTATGGACTTGCACCTTTTGTTTCTAGCACCTTAATGGGTTTATTGTTAGTAGCTTGTGTGGGATTGTGGTTATTATTGACCTTATCCGATGATTATACATCAGTTAATGCTCCTACTGCCACTCCCATTCATTTACTAGTATTGCTGTATTGGAGTATTGCTGCCATATCAACAGCATTATCACCGGTGAAAAAAGCAGCATTAGGTGATTTACAAACATTAACACTTTATTTATTGCTGTTTGTTCTTTGTGCTAGAGTGTTGAGAGTGGCGCGGTTTCGGTCTTGGTTAATTACCCTCTATTTGCATATTTCCCTAATCGTCAGCGTCTATGGGTTGCGACAATGGTTTTTTGGTGCGAAGGCCTTAGCTACGTGGGTTGACCCTGAATCTCCCTTAGCTAAAACTACGAGAGTTTACAGTTACTTAGGAAATCCTAACCTATTAGCTGGATATCTTTTACCCGCTGTAATTTTGAGCTTAGTTGCTATTGTAGCTTGGCCGGGTTGGATTAGGAAATCATTAGCATTAACAATGTTTGTGGTTAACGCTACTGTTTTAATTTTGACCTTTAGTCGCGGTGGTTGGATTGCCTTATTAGTGGAATTATTGACAATAGCGGTGTTGCTGTTTTATTGGTGGAGTATAAGTATGCCCCCATTTTGGCGGACTTGGTCTTTACCAATATTGTTAGGAACTGTAGTGGGGTTATTGATAATTGGATTGATATTTGTCGAACCTTTCCGGGTGCGAATCGTGAGTATATTTGCCGACCGCAAAGACAGTAGTAATAACTTTCGGAAAAATGTTTGGGAATCGGTGTT
The DNA here is from genome assembly GCF_009712025.1 of Dolichospermum sp. UHCC 0406. NCBI lineage: Bacteria > Bacillati > Cyanobacteriota > Cyanophyceae > Nostocales > Aphanizomenonaceae > Dolichospermum > Dolichospermum sp. UHCC 0406. Next base: position 80,254 of record NZ_VILA01000007.1, on the reverse strand, counting down.
TCAAATGATCCGCGATCGCCCTATAATTGGTATAGGACCAGGACATGGTGCTTTTAATAAAGTTTATCCTCTGTACCAACATTCGAGATTTACAGCATTAAGTGCCTATTCGGTGTTTCTAGAAACGATTGTAGAAACTGGCTTTTTGGGTTTTACTTGTTTTATGTGGTTGATTGTCGTTGCATTAAATACAGGATATTTGCAATTAAGTCGGTTACGAAAAACTAAGAATATGGAAGGCTTGTGGCTAATGGGAGCAATAGCTGCCATAATAGGTTTATTAACTCAGGGTTTATTTGATACAGTTTTCTATCGTCCTGAAGTTAATACTCTCTGGTGGTTAATGATGGCTTTAATTGCCAGTTATTGGCAACCTTTAACCCGCAATAATCATAATCACGCTTAGAAAAGAGTTTCCTAACCCGCCTGGGAATGAATTCCCAGTCTAATAGTTCAAGTCCACTGAAGTGGACTCAAAGCCTTTAATAGTCGTCTTTAGACGACTTTTGCTATGAGACTCCGAATTCATTCGGAGGCGGTTGTGGGAATTTCCCCTGCCCTCTGCCTCCTAATACCTCTTCATTGCCCTTTGCATATCTCGCTGGTCGTCACGACGTTTGAGACTTTCGCGTTTGTCGTGGAGTTTTTTACCTTTACCCAGGGCAATGACTATTTTTACCCAACCCCGTTTCAGATACATTTTTAAGGGGACTAGGGTTAAACCTTCCTGTTGTACCCTCCCAATGAGTTTACGCAGTTCTTGTTTATGAAGTAATAATTTGCGGGTTCGTCTGGGTTCGTGATTAAAGTATGCACCACTGGAGGCATAAGGAGAAATATGGACGTTGATTAACCATGCTTCACCGTCACGAAGCAACGCATAACCATCTTGCAAATTGGCTTTACCCGCACGAATTGATTTTACTTCAGTTCCTGTCAACTGAACTCCCGCTTCATAGGTTTCTATGATTTCATATAAAAACCGTGCTTGCCGATTATCACAAATAACTTTGTAACCTTCACTCTGTTTATCACTCATCGAAAATCTTCTTAGTTTTAATAAATACGCCTAAAAATTTATTTAGACTAACTCTTTTATTGATTGTAGTTCACAAAGACAGGTGACAGGTAAACCTGTTTAGTCTCTAAATTACGTAAAGTTTTGTTAACTATTCCTAAAAATTTAATATTTTCTTTAGAAATCATTGATGATGTCATCATGAGTAAGTAATCTTGTCATAGTATTAAAGATCAAATTAGTATTCTTGCTTGTGTCTATTAATATTTGTGATTACAGTAAATTACTCGGTCAAAAAATTATAGGGGTGTATTATCCATGCCCTTGACTATTCTTGTCGCAGATGATGATTTAGGCACCCGTCTATCTATTAGTGATTATCTTGATCTGTCTGGGTATAGTGTCATTACCGTTGATAATGGTATTGATGCTTTGGATATGATTGAAAAGCGTCATCCTGATTTGATGGTGACAGATATTATGATGCCACAGATGAATGGTTATGAGTTGGTGCGTCGTGTGCGTCAATTATCGGCGTTTCGATTATTACCTGTGATTTTGTTGACAGAGAGAACGAAAACCCAAGAACGAATTTTGGGATATCAGTCTGGTTGTGATTTGTATTTGCCTAAGCCTTTTGAATTAGAGGAAATAGCCGCTGCTATACGTAATTTATTAGAGCGATCGCAAATCATCCAATCAGAATGTCGTTTTCTTTATCAGGAAGAAATCAGTTTTGCCACTTATACAAAAGCAAAAAACGGTCATATTTCTATCCCTACTCAAGTGCAACAATCTCAAGTATTGACACCGTTAACTGTTAGAGAACAGGAAGTTTTAGACTTATTAACTCATGGTTTTTCTAATGGGGAAATTGGTAATCATTTACATTTGAGTCCGCGCACGGTGGAGAAATATGTTAGTAGTTTATTGAGAAAAACAGAAACCAGCAACCGCGCAGAATTAGTTAGGTTTGCGATTAAACATGGTTTAGTGGAATAGGATTTTTGCCCAAATTTACATTTTTAGTCTGGTAATATTCAGTGAAATTGAGTATTTTGAGGGTGCGTTAGTAAGTCCATAACGCACGAAAATATAACCAGACTATAAATTCAAATAGACTCTGGTTTCAGGGGACATTATTTAAAGGTAAATGGATTTTCCCAAAGGTAAAGTTCAGTCAAATTAGTCAGATTGGACAAAGGTTTGATATCGCTGATTGGATTTTCCCAAAGGGAAAGATAAGTCAAATTAGTCAGATTAGACAAAGGTTTTATGTCGCTGATTTTATTTTCACTAAGGCCAAGAGAAGTCAAATTAGTCAAGTTAGACAAAGGTTTGATATCGCTGATTTGATTTTTTGAAAGGATAAGAAAAGTCAAATTAGTCAGACTAGACAAAGGTTTGATATCGCTGATTTGATTTAACGAAAGGAAAAGCAAAGTCAAATTAGTCAGATTAGACAAAGGTTTGATATCGCTGATTTTATTTGACAAAAGGTAAAGATAAGTCAAATTGGTCAGATTAGACAAAGGTTTGATATCGCTGATTTTATTTCCCCAAAGGTCAAGATAAGTCAAATTGGTCAGATTAGACAAAGGTTTGATATCGCTGATTTGATTTAACGAAAGGGTAAGAGAAGTCAAATTAGTCAGGTTAGACAAAGGTTTAATATTGCTGATTTGATTTCCCCAAAGGATAAGAAAAGT
>NZ_VILA01000007.1:8747-77470 GCF_009712025.1 Dolichospermum sp. UHCC 0406 | reverse complement strand
AAGGTTTGATATCGCTGATTTTATTTCCCACAAGGTTAAGAAAAGTCAAATTAGTCAGGTTAGACAAAGGTTTAATATCGCTGATTTGATTCCCCCAAAGGTCAAGAGAAGTCAATTTAGTCAGATTAGATAAAGGTGTGGTGTCGCTGATTTGATTTCCCACAAGGTCAAGTTTAGTCAATTTAGTCAGGTTAGACAAAGATTTGATATCGCTGATTTTATTTTTTGAAAGACCAAGAGAAGTCAATTTAGTCAGGTTAGACAAAGATTTGATATCGCTGATTTTATTTTTTGAAAGACCAAGAGAAGTCAATTTAGTGAGATTAGACAAAGGTTTGATATCGCTGATTTTATTTTCACTAAGGCCAAGAGAAGTCAAATTAGTCAATATTTGATTAGCTTGACTACAATTTTGTGTTTTGGCAACTTTTAATAATACTTCAACCGTGTGTCTTGTCTCTTGAGGTAAACTTCCTTTTTGTTCACACCATTCTGTAAAAGTCTTGGGTGTGTTTGCAGGTGCAGCAGTAACTTTTGGTGTGTACAATCCTAAAGTCAAGGTAAAAATAGTGGTCGCTACTAAAGCTAGTTTCATGATTTTACAAGTTATACAAAAAAGACACAGTAATTTTACCATCTTCCAACTTGCAAAATAAGTCTGCTTTTAGCTATTTTTCGGACGTTTGAGGGGAATAGAATTAATCGGACCAAGAATTTGATTTAAATCCCGCAATTGTTCAGCCGTACCCATACAAATTAATGTATCTCCCGACATTAAAACAGTATCTCCAGTTGGACCACCAATGAGTTTACCATCAAGGCGACGAATTGCCAGAACTAATGCTCCTGATTGCGATCGCAATTTTGCCTTTTGTAAACTTTGACCGACAAAGGGACACCTATCGGAATCTAGTAAAAATTCTTCCATATATAACTGACGGTCTGTACCAGAAAGCATCCCATCTACAAAGTCCAAAATCTGCGGTCTGAGGGCTGCTGCTGCCATGCGTTTGCCGCCAGTGATATACGGTGAAATTACGGCATCTGCGCCACCGCGTTGTAACTTTTGTACCGCTTCTTCCGTACTAGCGCGAGCGATCGCTCGAATGTCTGGATTCAGAGTTTTTGCTGAGAGAACAGTATATAAATTTTCCGCATCTGAAGGTAAAGCCGCCACAATACAAATTGCTTTAGTAATGCCAACTTTTAACAAAGTATCATCTAACGTCGCATCACCTTGAAAAACAATGTAACCAATTTCCTGAGCTTTTTGGACAGATTCAAGTTCCGAATCAATAATCACAAAAGAAACAGCTTCAGCCTGAAATTCCTTAGCAATTTGTCGCCCAGTGCGACTAAATCCACAGATAATATAATGTTCTGATAATGATTCCATTAAACGCCTTTGTTGTCGGAGTCGAATTCCTTCTAGAAAATAACCTTCAATGACTGCGGCTGTAAATCTATTAACAATATAAGTAAGATTCACCACACCCATTAAAATTAAGACAATGGTAAATAAACGCCCTCGACTACCTAATGGGTGAGTTTCTCCATAACCGACAGTTGCTAGAGTAATTACAGTCATGTAAGCTGCATCTTCCCATTTCCAGCCCTCAACCAGGGAATACCATAAAGTCCCAATTAGGGAAATACCAGCTAAAGCAAGCGCCCCAGCCATTAATTCTTTTTGAATCCGTTGATATTTTTGTTCAAGGGTAGAATACACAGGCAATTAAAAATTAAGAATTAAAAATTAAACAACTCCCGACATCAGGGACGACAAATAATAAATTACCCAATTTTGTGGGATGGGCATCCTTGCCCGTCCTTAATGATTTAGCGGACAAGATGCCCGTACCACAAGAAACTTTTTTTAATTGGAAGTCCATAAGGGTTCAGAATAAATAATATTTGCACAATTATGGGTAATTTTTCCTCCTTTTTTCTCTTTCCTCTTTCTTCTTCTTGACTCGGTGACTCCTCCTAAAACCATCAGAAATTTTGAAAGATTTCCCAGAACCTAGTAAAGTATTACGATAAAAGCTTTTCAGGAGTAGCGGTAGTGAGCGTCCAAACTCTAATTGAACAAGCCATGAACCCCTCGGAGTCAGGTATTATGCCATCTACACCTTTTGATGTTGATAGCTTTGATACGGCTGTTATGTCTACGTACAGTCGCTTTCCTTTGGCTTTGGAACGGGGTGCTGGTTGCCGTGTTTGGGATAGTCAGGGCAAGGAATATCTGGATTTTGTCGCGGGTATTGCCACTTGTACTCTAGGACACGCCCATCCAGCAATGGTAGAGGCTGTAACTAGACAAATCCAGAAATTGCATCATGTTTCTAATTTGTACTATATTCCTGAACAGGGTGAATTAGCGAAATGGATTGTTAATCATTCCTGTGCGGATAGAGTATTTTTCTGCAATTCTGGTGCTGAAGCCAACGAAGCAGCCATTAAACTAGCGCGGAAATATGCCCACACTGTCCTAGAAATTGCCCACCCGATCATTTTAACTGCTCATGCCAGTTTTCACGGACGGACTTTAGCCACCGTGACTGCCACTGGACAACCAAAGTATCAAAAGCATTTTGATCCTTTAGTTCCTGGTTTCCACTATGTAAATTACAACGATATTAGAGCAGTGGAAGCCGCTGTTACTGAATTAGATGAAGGTAATTATCGGGTAGGGGCAATTTTAATTGAACCATTACAGGGAGAAGGTGGCGTTCGTCCTGGGGATATTGCCTACTTTAAGCGGTTACGGGAGATTTGCGACGAAACCGGTATTTTGTTGATTTTTGATGAAGTACAGGTTGGAATGGGACGCAGTGGCAAATTATGGGGTTATGAACATTTGGGAGTAGAACCAGATATTTTCACCAGTGCGAAAGGTTTGGGCGGTGGTATTCCCATCGGTGCGATGATGAGTAAGAAATTCTGCGATATTTTCCAACCAGGAGAACACGCAAGTACATTTGGCGGTAATCCCTTTGTCTGTGGTGTGGCGCTGAGTGTGTGTGAGACTTTGGAAAAAGAGAATATTTTAGAGAATGTCAGAGAACAGGGCGCACATTTACGAGAAGGATTAAGAGCGATCGCTCGTCAATATCCTCAGCATATCTCAGAAGTACGCGGTTGGGGTTTAATTAGCGGCATGGAAATCAAAGCCGATATTCCCTTAACTGCTGGTGAAGTTGTCAAAGCTGCAATGGCAGAAGGTTTATTACTTGTTCCCGCAGGTCCTAAAGTAGTGCGGTTTGTTCCCCCTCTCATTGTCACAGAGGCAGAAATCAAGCAAGCATTAAAAGCTGTAGAAAAGGCATTAGCTAAACTGACAGCATAGGTAATTAAAAATTCGTAATTCGTAATTTCAAGAATTATCAATTACGAATTTTTCATCTTGATAATTTTCAACATATCAATTTGGAATAAATTAATCAAAAAATGCGATAAAATGGAATAATATATTTTTCATTAATACACAACGAAGCTATGCCAGAAACAAAATCTACTCATACAGTCCGCAGAGGCAGAATCTTCCCAGAAATTCAATGGACTCAAGAACAGAAAGCACAATGGCAGACTGAACGGGAAACATTGTCTCAAAACTGTAAAATAATTTTTGAGCAGTTACAAGCAGAACTCATTAAAACTCACTATAACTGGTACATAGCAATTGAGCCAAATAGCCGTGAATATTTTATTCATGAAGATCCCTTATTAGCCGCACAACAAGCACATCAAAAATACCCAAACGTCAAACTGCACGTTTTCCGAATTAATGAAACTGGAGTATGTGGCAAAATATGATTTTAAAATAATACTTACTACAAATAAAAGAAAGACCCTTCAAATATTACCAGTATCATTCATAATCACATCTAAGGTTAATTATCATGAAATGCAATAAAATATTTAGATTAAGTTCCCTGAGAACGTCCATTCACCTAGATGGCTGCAATGTTACCCATTATCAAGAACTGCATAAATTCTCTTCAGAAGCAGAAGCAGAAGCTTTTTTTAATCAAAGTATTCAAGAATTACTCACACACGGTTGGTATGATATCGAATCTGTGACCGTAGACGAAAATAACAAAGATCTCACTCCAGATGAATTGTATGGAATGTTCTTAGAATTAAAAAATCAAGTAGATGAATTTGCCAATGCAATTATCAAACCTTATATAGAAATTACTCCATCTTCAACAACAGAAACTACCCTATGGCAAAGTAAATTTGGTGGTTTACCTTACCTGCCCAAAAATACGACCTATCCTGAAGCCCCAGATGGTACACCCCTCCATCTTTTAGCACAAATCAACTTTGCTGAAACTCCTAAATTAGAAGATTTACCAGAAAAAGGGATTCTTCAGTTTTATATTGAAGCCGGAGGTGAAACAGCCTATGGAATTGAAGAATATCCCCAATTAAAACAAACTACCTTTAGAGTTATTTACTTTCCTGAACCAGATTTAAATATTGATAATCTCCTAGATAACTTTGATTTTTTACCTCCAGGAATAGGTTTGCCATTATTAGACTGTCTGGGTTTGAATTTCGCTATTAAATCAACTCCTATGTGTGCATCAGATTATCGGTTTAGAAACTTAGTTAAAAGCCATTTTCCCATCTTTCAACAAGATAATCTAACCAAAGCAATGGAAAATTCTTTAGAAGAACTTGTAGATGATTTTCTCAATGAATATGAAGAAAAATATGAGGAATCATTAGGAGGACATTGTTTAGGAGGATATCCCGCATTTGTGCAAAATGATGATCGTGCAGATTTGCAGGAAGAGGAAGGTTATGATTTTCTGCTATTGCAAATGAACTCTGATGATGAGCATTCAATTATGTGGGGAGATGAGGGAGTTGGTAACTTTTATATTCAACCTTCTGCACTGAAACGGTTGGATTTTTCTCAGATTTTGTACACCTATAATTGTTGTTGAGAGAAGGTGAATTAGGCTTTTATAAGTTTAAATAAATTTATTCAAACTTAATCATAAACGTACTTTTAGTTCGTTTTAACATTTTGATGCTTTGTATAAGATTCAAGACGTACTTTTAGTTCGTTTTAGTTTTTTATGAGTTTTGAAAGATATAAAGAAGTTAAACAGCTTTTTGGTGATAGAGTCCAAGCCCTTCGCAAAGACAGAGGTATTACACAAGAGCAGTTAGCAGAGGATATTGATAAATCCGTTGAGCATATTAGCTACATAGAACGAGGTGAACGCGCTCCGTCTTTTGAAACAATTTTAGATATTGCTGAAGCCCTGAAAGTGTCAGTACCATACTTAATGAATGTCACACCCCAAACAGATATCAGTACAAACTTTCTCACTGAATTACAAACTCCGGTAGTTCTTCCCTCTCTTGTTGAACCTGTTAAGGAAGCAGTTAACACAACTAAAGAGCGCCGTTCAGATTTAGAACGATTACAGACAGCACTTGGGGCTATTCAGGAATTACAGAGTCTGGCAAATGAGTATGGTATTAATGATGTTTTTCAAGACAATGGAGGGAAAGTTCTTCAAGTTTTAATCTTACTTGGTTTGCGGATATCACCTGGACGTGAAGGCAATGATGCAATTGATGCAGAAAAAAATGAATATGAATTAAAAACAATTAATAAACTTTTAAGTAAAAGTGTCACCACAAATCATCATCTTAACCTTGATATCTTAGCCAAATATCGTGCTGTAAAAGCTTGGTATATTGCTGTTTATGAAGGAATTTTATTAAAAGCTATATACAGAGTTGACCCTACTTCACTTGAAACTAAGTTCAGTTACTGGGAATCTAGAATACGTGGCGGAATGGAATCTATTAATAATCCTAAAATCCCTTTAAGTTTAATAGAAAAAGAAGGTGAGTTGGTTTATCCTAAACAGAATCAACAAACAATTCCAGGAAATTTGCCAATTTAAAGTAACCTTCATAATTTCAAAGCTAATTGCTTTGAAGTAGTTAAACAAACAGATTCTTTTTGAGCAAGAAGACATTCATAAAGAGTCAGAGCCTCCTTCGAGCTTTGAGTTTTATCTAGAAACCGGAAAGCTGAAGATGCTAAATAAGATGGCTCTTTTTCAAAAGCAATCCAACTTCTTTCTATCTGTTCAGCCGCAAAACCTGTAGTATTTGAGCCTGCAAATATATCTAGAACTTTATCTCCAGGATCAGTCAAAAATTTAATGAAAAACATTGGCAACTTTTGAGGAAATCTCGCTGGATGAGGGGGTATGGAAATAGATTTACATAATTGAATATAACTAGAATTACTTTCAGTATTTGCAATCTCTAACAAATTTGATGGTATAGCACCACCATTATCAGTAGCAAAATTCTTACTGATATCATGGCCTGAAGGTCTTTCTTTCGGTGTATAGTATTTTTGAGGATCTGCCTGTAGCTTCTTCATTCGCTCAGAGTAAGGGACTAAAACATTACTAACATTTGCTTTAGGATGATCAGTTTTTGAGAGCCACCAGACGGTATTTACAGAGTCCTTTGCTCGAATTTTTCGCTTATTAACCCACTCAATTGGTGAAGGTAGTTTAGCTGGGTTATACCAAAAAAATTCTTCAGCCAACCTAAATCCCAATTCATCACAAAGTTTAATTAAAACTCGATAGTTATAGAGAGAGCGAACTGGACGTTTACTTTCATAAGCTCCACCTAAATCAAGTACGAAACTACCAGTTGAATTCAGAACTCGATAAACTTTTTTGGAAAACTCAAGCAACCAATCAACATAATCTTCCTGCTCTACATTGCCATAAGCCTTTTTGCGTTGCAAGGCAAAAGGTGGTGATGTCAGCACTAAATCTATTGAGTCAGATTCCAGTTGATCCAGCAATTGTAGGGAATCACCAAGATAAGCCGCACCGCAGTCTGTAGTATATAGTGGATTGGGAAGAACCATTGTCAGACGCACTAAGAGTTGGTTCTATAACTATAATCCTAAAATATCAAAACGACATATTTTTGGTATCAGTTCTTGTAAAGGCCTACACATAGTGAAAGATTGTGCCATTGACGGCACGGCATTGTATGAACAATGCCAGAAAAGGATATTCGTAACCTTTACCGTTTTATAGACTGGGTTATGATGTTACCAAAGGCATTAGAAGCGGACTTTTGGCAAGATTTTAAACAATTTGAAACAAAATAATATAAATTAACTTTATCATAGCTTAATTATTTCTGGTTGTTTCAACGCAAAAACAACCAAAATTATCTTATTTTGTCTCTGATATTGCATAAGTATTGCGAAAATAAAAACATTAATCTATCATCACTTATTAATGTGTGGTGTGCAAGCAAAGATGATCAAGTTAATCACAAGAATATTACTGGTATCTGTAGTTAATTTAACTTATGCCTTATTTAGTCATGCTATAGCTAATGCCGAAAATGTTGATTCATTAGAGATAGAACAAGTTACATCAGTTTCTCAATTAAGAGATGTAGAACCCACAGATTGGGCATTTCAGGCTTTACAATCTCTAGTTGAACGATATGCTTGCATTGCTGGATATCCCAATGGAACTTTCCGAGGAAATCGAGCTTTAACGCGCTATGAATTCGCTGCTGGGTTAAATGCTTGTTTAGATAGAGTTAATGAATTGATAGCTACAAGTGCAAGTAATGCAGTAACAAAAGAAGATTTCACTAAATTACAAAAACTTACAGAAGAATTCGCAGCCGAATTAGCCACACTCCGGGGAAAAGTAGATACTTTAGAGGCAAAAACCACAGAACTAGAAGCAAATCAATTTTCCACAACTACCAAACTATTTGGACAAGCAATTTTTGGTATTCAAGGACGGAGTGAAAATAGTGCAGATTTGTCACCAAAAGATGGGATTAAAGAAACAATAGATAACGGGACAAAAATTAACGTTATTAGTAATGTTCAACTCACACTACTTACCCAATTTAAAAACCGCAGCTTTTTAGTAACAGGATTACAAGCTGGTAATGGGGGTACAGCTAGTTTCAATGCCCCCCGAATCACCAACGATACCCGATTAGCTTATGAAGGTAATACAGATAATAGCTTAGTTTTAACTGACCTCAATTATCGGTTTTTAGTAGGTGATAAAGTAGCAGTAATAGTTGGTCCAGCAGGGGTTAATCCTATCAACACTTTTCGGGGAGCAAACCGCATAGAAAGTGCAGGTAAAGGTCCCATTTCTACCTTTGCTCAACGTAACCCAATTTTAGCAATTGGTAATGGTACAGGTGGTTTGGGCTTGGATTGGCAAATGAATAAACGAATTAGTTTACAAGCAGTTTATACAGCGAGTAAATCCGCCGATAGTAGCCAAAATGCCGGATTATTTAATGGGGGAAATGCCACCGGAGTGCAATTAAATCTTGCTCCTACTAATAATATTGATGTAGCACTAAATTATATTAATTCCTACTCGACTACAGGATTTTTAGGAACTGGAATTGGTGATGATTTATTGGCTTATACACCTACTTCTACTAGTCCCCTGACAACTGATGCTTTTGGTGCTACTGCATCTTGGCAGGTTAATCCTAAGTTGACAATAGGTGGTTGGGGAGGTTTTACGACTTCTCGCATACCTGGACAATCAGGGAGTGTAAAAACTAATAATTGGATGGCTTTTCTTAACTTTCCTGATTTATTGGGACAAGGAAATTTGGGGGGAATTTATGTCGGACAACCTCCGAAAATTGTTAGTAGTGATTTACCAACAGGTAATAATCTTCCAGGTATTCTTAAAGATTCTCTTGGTAGTGCGGGAGGACAACCAGGAACTACTACTCATGTAGAAGCTTTTTATCGTTATCGAATGTCAAATAATATTAATATTACTCCTGGTGTAATCTTGATATTTGAGCCAAGACATAGCCCGAATAGCGACATGATTACCATTGGTGTTCTCCGAACAACTTTTAGTTTCTAAAGATATATTCTTACCAATTAAAATACAAATTTTTCTATAATAGGAGTTGCAAAAAAAATGTGGACTAAATCTATTAGTAATATTTTAAAAGTGGGAATATTTAGTAGTTATATTTTAGCTGCTAGTTTACCTGTTCAAGGGCAAATCATGATTCAAGGTGGTAATCTATCTGGAAATCTGAATTATAACTATGACAATCCCATAGTACCTGTTTTTAATGGATTAACTGGGTTAGATGTTAACTCATTTAATTTAGAAACTGACATTGGTAGAATATCTAATTTTCAAGGGACTGGACAATTAAAAGAAGTTAGTAATTTAGCAGGTATTCTCCAAAATGGTCAACCGACAATTGGGACTTTATCTGGTTTAATAACTGGGAGATCACAAACTGCTGATGGTAATTCTCTACTTTTTAATAATACGCCTATAACTATCAATGGTGTTGTCTCTTCTCTTCAGAAAATTAATAACTTTACCCAAGCCGGAAATATCGCCATTACTGGTGGCAAGATTGATACTAATTTACTCACAAATCTAACTCAACCTGGAGCATTTAATTTTGGGACAAATTTAACAAACCTTGGTGTATTATCAAATTTAGGGAGAACAGCCACAGAGCAGTTTAACTTACCTCAATTAGGCTTGAATCCCCAAGTTATTCAATCATTAACTAATAATCCCAACTATGGGAGAGTTGGTTCTCCTGGGTTGATAACAACTCCTGGACTACCTTCGAGAATTTACCCCGGTTTAACAGCACCCAGAAAATAAATCAACTATAATTCGATAAACTTACAGTATTTTATTGTACAACAGTATAACTGAGTTTATTAATTACAGAAAATGCCGCAAGATTTAACTTTAATCCATAGCTTACTTCTGTTCAGCACCGCATTTATTGCCGGTGGACTCAATGCTGTAGCGGGTGGTGGCAGTTTTATTACCTTTCCTACCCTGATATTTACAGGTATCGCCCCAATTAACGCTAATGCTACAAATAATACTGCACTGTGGATAGCAGCTATAGCTAGTGCAGGAGCTTATCGTCGAGATTTAAACATCGAAAAACGACAATTATTATTACTAGCTGGTACCAGTTTAGTGGGTGGTGTCATTGGTTCAGTGGCTTTATTATATACATCACCAGATGTATTTAAAAAGATGCTGCCCTATTTGTTACTATCAGCAACATTGATATTTACATTTAGTGAATCTCTAAAAAGCTGGCTGCAACTTCAGAGTAAAAATGATGTTTCTGCACCTCCACCTTTATTTATTCTCCTAGTTTCTCAATTGGCAATCTCTATATATGGTGGTTTTTTCGGTGCGGGTATAGGCATTTTAATGTTAGCAACTTTAACCTTTTTAGGGATGAAAAATATTCACTCTATTAATGCTTTTAAAACTTTATTGGGTAGTTGCATTAATGGTGTGGCAATTATTCCTTTTATGTTCGCTAATTTGATTGCTTGGCATCAAGTTATGATCATGGCGGTTGGTGGTTCTCTGGGTGGTTATTTATGCGCTCATTTTGCCCGCAGACTAGAACCCAGCTTGGTGCGAAAATTCGTGATTGTGGTAGCTTTTGGGATGACTACTTACTTTTTTATTCATGGTTAAGTAGGTAAATACAATTATACTCAAAACGGCTTATCTGTTGCCTTCCACAACCGGAAAGGGAATAAATTCCCTGTCTCATAGCTCAAGTCCGTTAAAACGGACTAATATATTTTCCTAGTATCTAGTATAAGGGACTTCCAATTAAAAAAATACCCAAAAATTTCTTGTAGTGCGGGCATACTATGGCTAACGCCACGCTGCGCTATCGACCAGCTCAGTACAAGTCTTGCCCGCTAATCATCAAGGACGGGCAGGATGCCCATCCCACAAAATTGGGTAATTTATTTTTTGATGTTCCCTAAATACTAAATGGACGGGCTAGAAGCCCACCCCACAATAATTGTATGACTGGTGGGATAGGTATGTGGTCTGTGCAAATATTAATTAAATATAAAACTATTGATTTTGTGACTTTGATTACAGTTTTTTCTATTTGGTAACGCTTGAATGGGAAAATAACTTATTTTTCCACAAGAATAAACAGGACTATCTCAAGGATTACACCATAGGGATCACGGCTAATCTAAGGAAAGTTACATCTAAAGTAAATTTATATATCTCAGGTATGATGATAATAATTATCAGGTTTGAGATAATGACCTAAGATATCAAATTTTTCACATTCACAACAATTAAACAATTTTTGTCACTTTTTCTAAAAAATTATTAAATCCAGGGGTTTTAAAATGCAAGTATCACAAAAGATTCATTGCCCAAATTGCGGTAGTGCTGCTGAACGTCACTATATTTCTGATAGTCAAATTACGCGGACACAATGCCCTAGTTGCGATTACCTAATGATAACTTGCACCCGCACCGGTAAAGTAATTGAGGCTTATGCACCAGGCATTTATGCTAGGAAATAATTGACAATTTTAATTACCTTTTTGTTGTTCTTAATTGTCCACAAGCAGCATCGGCTTCTAAACCGCGAGAATAGCGGACACTAACAGCAGTATTTTGTTGTTGAAGAACATTAACAAAGGCTTCGATTCGGTCGCGGGTTGGTCTTTTATAATCTACTTCTTGAATGGGATTATAGGGAATTAAGTTAACGTGACTTTGAAAACCCCGCAGACGTTTTGATAGTTCTAAAGCGTGTTCGGGTAAGTCGTTGACTCCAGCGAGAAGAACATATTCAAAACTAACTCTGCGTCCAGTTATTTCTACATATTCTCGACATTCTGCCAGTAAGTCTTCTATGGGGTAGGGTTTGGCGCTGGGAATGAGTTGTTCTCGTAATGCTTGGTTGGGTGCGTGGAGACTGACAGCGAGGGTAATTTGTAGTTGGTGTTGGGCGACTTCAAGAATGCGATCGCGGATACCTACAGTAGACAGTGTAATAAATCGCGCACCAATTCCCAGATCTTGATTAATGGATTTAATCGCTAAAAGCACATTTTCCGTATTCAACAATGGTTCACCCATGCCCATGAATACCACATTACTCACCCGTTCTTGAAAATCCTCTTGGACAGTCAGGACTTGATCAACAATTTCCGCACGGGTAAGATTACGCTTGTAACCACCTTTCCCAGTCGCACAAAAATCACAAGCCATAGGACAACCAACTTGAGTAGAAACGCAGACTGTTAAGCGTTTATCGCTGGGAATACCCACTGTTTCCACAATTTCCCCGTCAGTCAATTTGAGGAGATATTTGACGGTATCATCGGGGGCAACAGAACGGTAATGTAGAGAAGAACGACCTATGGGAACATCTGCAACTTGCAAACGCCAATTTTTCGGAAATACAGAAATATCAGCGAGCGATCGCACACTCTTATTATAGATCCAATCATGCAATTGCTTACCCCGATAACTCGGTTGTCCCTGCTGCTGTACCCAAGCAGTTAACTCCGTCACGGAAGCACCAAGGAGAGGGGGAAGAAGTTGAGATTTAGTGGAGTTAGGAGAATCTAGCTGAGATACAAACGGCGTAGCAGACATAAAAAATCACAATTTGATGCTAATTTTCTATTGTACTATATTGTTTTTGTTTCGCGCAAAGGGGCAAAGGAGCAAAGGCGCAAAGGAAGAAATTATTCATCCGTCTTCATCTGCGTTTATCTGCGTTTATCTGCGGTCTATTATTCTATAAATCTTCATGGAGAGACTTCCAAAGTAATAATAGTAACCTCTGGTGGACAAAATAACCGTCCGGGGAAATAAGTTCCTAGACCTCGATTTACATATAATTGATTATTTCCCACTTTATGTAAACCCTGTGACCATTGCCAATGGCGTAATATAGAATGGGTTTTCCGTAAAAATGGTAATTTACGCCGAATTTTTTTGGGGATTTTTTTGACTATTTTTGCATAGTAAATCATTGCGGGTCCCAGTCCAGGAATTACGATTTGTCCACCGTGACTATGACCAGATAATTGTAAATCTACCCGCCATTTTTTGAGGATTTCGGCTGTATCTGGGTGATGAGATAAGACAATCCGAGGTGTAGTAGAATCAAGTTGATTCATAATTGCTTCTGGATTAAATTCTTTGGCATAAAAATCCGCTAATCCCACTAGAGGTAATTTTTCTCCAACTGGGTAAGCAATTTGATTCCAAAGTACATTAATCCCCACATTTGTTAAAGCATTTGTAATTTCTGATTTTGAACTGGGATAACAAATATCATGATTGCCAAGGATAGCATAGACACCATAGCGACTTTCTAGATTTTTTAATCTTAGTGCTAGTTGATGAATTGGTTTAGCAATTGTGTTAACATAGTCGCCAGTTAAAATAACTAAATCTGGTTTTGTGGCATTACTAACTGCAATTGCTTCTGTTAACATTTTTTCTGATAATAGACCATTATCATAGTGAAAATCTGACATTTGTACCAACTTTAATCCTGCTAATGATAGAGGTAAGTTGGGGATTTTTACTGTCAATTTTTCTGTACTCAAAGATCCAGTTAATAATTTGTGCATAATAGAATAAAACTATGTTTATAAATCAAGACAACATTTCTGAAATTTTGTTGGGTTGCTGTCGCTTAACCCAACCTACAATTATCAAAATATAATCGGATTTCTTTTGACATTAACAAAATATTTTGATATTAACTGTAGCAAAAGAGTAATATATTTGAATACTCAGATACCCGACTTATTTAAGAAGTCGGGTATCTATAATCTATCATTTTATTATGATCTACTTATAGCTATTAGGAAACTAATCTATCTTGTAGTTTTGCCACCATTTCCGCACGAGTAGAAACCTCTAATTTACGGAACATCCTTTTTAAAGCTTGCTTGACAGAATTTTGAGTAATCCATAATTTAACGGCAATTTCCCCATTAGTTAAACCTTGAGCCACTAATTTGGCAATTTCTAATTCTCGCGCTGTGAGAGGACAATTACCAGCAGATGCAAAGGTTTTTGGTGTTGCTTGGAGTGTGGCCATTTTCGCTGATAAATGTAAACAAACTGCACTTAAATCAGCTAAATCATTACTATCAAAAGGCTGACTTCCGGGGTCACGAGCAAAGTTTAAAGTCCCCACTAATTGACCATTACAAACTATCGGACCAGTCATTACGTGTTCGTGACGAGTGCAATAGTTTTTCCAGTCTTCTGGGGATAAAATTAATTGTTCATGGGTGGGGGCGTGACGTTCGACAACATAACGCCCAATGGGATTAGCTTCTAAGCAGACAGCGGGAATTTCAATTTGAGTATCTAATTGGTCACCTAGGAGATCCATACCCCAATGTTGTACTGCAAAATGGTCGCCAATGGTATCCATGAGAGCTAGTTTTAATTCTTGCTCATTTTGGACATTAGCGATCGCTTGAAAAATGGCGTGGAGAGTTTTAGCCATAAGTGTACCCATTTGGGGTCTATGCGAACCTCGATAATTACCTCTATGCTAATACCAGCAACGATAAAAAGCTATTTTAACTTGTAACCAGAGGACAAGCACGATGACAGTTACTCAAATCTCAGCCCAAGAACTTTTTCAGGCTGCCTATCAAAACCGTTATACTTGGGATGGAAATTTCCCTGGCTATACCGCAGATATTACTTATAAGTATGATGACCAAGTGATCAAAGGTCAAGTGGTGATTGATGCCAATATGAAGGCAGAAGTTCTGAATGTGGAAGACGAAGCTGCTAAAAAAGCCATTCACGGACAAGCTTGGGAAATCGCCGTTCACCGTGTCCGTCGCGCTTTTGAACAAACCCACGGCGCAAATACTTTTAGACCCGGTGAAACTGACGCAACCGGCGCAGTCGAAATTTTTGTTGGTGGAAAGTCAGAAGGAGATAAGTACAAAGTGCGTAACAATGAAGTTTGCCACGTTCACCGTTTAATTCACGGTACTTTTGTGACTATTGACACTTTCAGCAGTCACGACACTGGAGAAGGATATCTTTCTCACACATACAATTCTG
The DNA here is from genome assembly GCF_009712025.1 of Dolichospermum sp. UHCC 0406. NCBI lineage: Bacteria > Bacillati > Cyanobacteriota > Cyanophyceae > Nostocales > Aphanizomenonaceae > Dolichospermum > Dolichospermum sp. UHCC 0406. Next base: position 62,492 of record NZ_VILA01000007.1, on the reverse strand, counting down.
TTTATCATGACCCCGAAACCGGCGCTCAAAAGGGCGGTAAAAGCGATTTTACTGATGAATATGAGAAGGTAGGAAATTACTACATTCTTAACCGTCGGGAAATCCGCACGGAAATCGCAGAACGCATTTCTATTCAAGATTTCATCTTTTCTAACATTGAGTTGTTAGGTTAAGTAGAACGGCTTGAATAATTTAAAGTTCGTAGTGAGGAATTTATGCCCCATTTGCGGGCTGAAGCCCTCACTACGAAATCATCTCCAGATTTTTTTCCTTTCTTTGTGAGAAATCCCATGTAAGTCCTGTGTTTAAGCTTATTGTTGGCAGTTTTGCCAAAAATTATCTTTGGCTAAGGTATTGTCATATATTAGATTGTCTATTATTATATTTTTGGTTGTGCTTCTAGCCTGCCGTAGTCAGCAATAATTCTTGGTATTTTCATACGACGAAAAGTGCCAAATCAATGCTATTTTCAAAATTGTCAATGTTTTTACTGAGGGAAGTTCAGCTTTAACAATTTAAAGATGTATTAATCCTTATTAGTACCAACGCCGTAAGAGACTTCCAAGCTAATAGGTAAGTGTCTTGGGAATCAGGACTCCTGTCCTTGGGGGGAATGTCTAACTCTCAGGCCAACAGAACTACTAAGACAAGAGAGGCTATTCCCGATGAATTGGGAAGCCCTGTCCGTAAGACTTACAGGGTAGTTCACTTAACAAATACGGAAAAATGGGGTCTTTAAGTAAGCCATCTTATCGGATTGTCGCCATACCGGGGGAAGGAATTGGTCCAGAAGTTGTAGAAGCTTCCTTGCAAATTCTTCAACACGTCGCTAAAATTGAAGGATTTACCTTGCGGGTAGACTATGGTTGGCTTGGTGCAACTGCCTTCTTGCAAATGGGTAGTTATTTCCCTCAAGCCACTGTCCAACTGTGCGATGGAGCTAATGGGATTGTATTTGGTGCGGTTAGCCAAGGGGGACTCCTAGAACTGCGAAAGCACTATGACTTTTTTTGCAATCTGCGTCCAATTCGGATTATTGATAGTTTAGTGCATAAATCTAGCCTTCGGCCAGAAAAGGTTCAAGGACTCGATATACTAATCATTCGAGAATTAGTTAGTGGGATTTATTTTGGACCGGCTGGACGTTCTTCAGATGAAAAGGGAGCTTATGGCTACCATACCATGCTCTACTACGATGAAGAGATTCGACGAATCGCTCGTATAGCTTTACAAAAAGCCCAAGAGCGAAGAGGATTGCTCACCGTAGCTCACAAAGAAAATGCTTTGCCTCATTTGCCATGGACTCGTATAGTCCAAGAAGAAGCAATCAAGTTTCCAGGTGTTGTTGTTGAACCAATGCTGGTAGACAACTTAGCCATGCAAATGGTTCTTAATCCCCAGAGATTTGATACAGTTTTGGCGGGCAATATGTTTGGAGATATTCTGAGCGATATTGGTGGAGCTTTAGTTGGATCTATTGGCTTATTAGGGTCAGCCAGTCTGAATGCTGATGGATTTGGACTATACGAAGCCATTCACGGTACAGCCCCAGACATTGCTGGCAAAGGAATTGCTAATCCTCTAGGAACTCTTGGAGCTTGTGTTTTAATGCTTCAGCAATGGGGGGAAGTGGGTGCTGCCCAACGAATTATAGCAGCGCAAGAGCAAGTGTTATCTGAAGGATATCGGACAGCCGATTTGTTTCCCCAAGGCTCTGAAATATTTGTCAATACTGAAAAATTAATTGACCTTTTACTAGAAGAACTTTCCAGCTAACAACATTCTCAATTCCGGGGGCTTTATGAGTAGTATCAAACAGATTTTATACTTAGGTGATGATATCAATACTGATGATATTATGCCTGCCAACCGGGCGACAAATGATGACCCTGATAATTTGAAACACTATGCTTTAGAACATCTCATTGGAGTAGGGGAGTTACTAAAATACGATGTGATTGAAGCCGGAGAAAATTTCGGCTGTGGTTCTAGTCGAGAAATTGCCCCCATTGCCATCAAAGCTGCCGGAATAGAACTGATTCGGGCGAAATCGTTCGCAGAAATTTTTTATCGCAATAGCATTAATATTGGACTTCCCCTGGAAATTTTAGGAGAAAAACCAGAGAATCCGGTAGTTAATGTGATCGCCGCAGCCGGTGGATTGATACCTTTTAATCAAAAGCGTCGTCAGGGAAAAATTACCATTCCTGCCAGCGCGACTTCCCCGCGACCCATGACTTTAGTGGAAAAACTTTTAGCCAAATCCTCTGGTAATACCTACGTCACTCCAGGAGAAGTGGTTTTTGCTCAAGTTGATTTAGCCCTATCCCACGATGCTGTGGCCAGCCCTGTCGCTAAAATATTTTATAAACACTATGGAGAAGATGCAAAGCTGTGGGATGCTCAACGGGTAGTTTTAGTCGCAGATCACTTCATCCAAGTCAATGACATCCGTGTTGATCACAAAGCTGAACTCATGTATCAACAGATGGTTCAGTTTGCCAAAGACCAAGAATGTTACTTATTTGATGTAGTTTCCCCAGGGGAAGCCGCAGGTATCTGTCACGTTTTACTTCCAGAAAAAGGATTTGTCCGACCAGGGATGATCATTGCCGGCACAGATTCCCATACCTGCACCTATGGAGCATTAGGAGCTTTTTCCACAGGAGTGGGAACTACGGATATGGCGAATATCTATGCTATGGGGGATATGTGGATTCGTGTTCCATCAACATTAGTATTTGATTTATCGGGAACTCTACCGCACCATATTAGTGCCAAAGATATTATCTTGTTTATCTTAGGTCAAATTGGTTGTGCTGGTGCTACCGGTAAGGTAATGGAGTTTAGAGGATCAATACTCGCACAACTACCTTTTGATGAACGATTGACTTTAGCTAATATGGCTATTGAGTGTGGTGCAGTCTGTGGGTTAATTGTTCCTGATGAAACAACCCGAAATTATGTCAGAAGTCGTTCTACACAAGGGTTTGTAGAAATGATTGCCGATCCTGATGCTGAATACGAAAAAGTATATCAATTTGACCTCAGTAATTTAGAACCACAAGTTGCCCGTCCTCCAAAACCAGATCAGGTCATACCTATTAGCCAGTTAGAGGAGACTCCGATTACCAAAGCTTTTATTGGCTCTTGTACGGGGGGCAAGCTTTATGATTTAGCCCAGGCTGCTGAAGTTTTACAAGGTCGTCAACTGGCAGATGGCGTGAGCTTGTTTGTGGTCCCTGCTTCCGTAGAGATTCGTGAACAAGCTGAAGCCTTGGGTTATCTGGAAATTTTTGCACAAGCAGGCGCACAGATTCTCAAGTCAGGTTGTGGAGCTTGTATTAATTCTGGAATGGGGGTGTTAGATAAAGAAGAAACAGGAGTTTATGCAACCAATCGCAACTTTAAAGGACGTAGTGGCGATCCTACAGGTAAAAACTATTTGGCCTCGCCAAGAACAGTGGCAATATCAGCCATAAAGGGGAAAATTAGCCACCTTCTGGATGAAAAATAAATCTAAAAAAGAGGGAAATAAAAAATATTTAACCCACAATACGAGAATGCTAGGTGATAAAATGGATGAAATTGTGAAAAAATTTGCAGGTCTAGGTCTTCCGGGCGTAATTCTTCTCCTTTTAGCAGTCACATCAGCAGGTAGTAATGCTGGTATTGTTGCTGCCATTACAGCAGTAGGCGGACCATTTGGCATTGTCGGAGGGATAGGTTTACTCGGACTGACAAAAGTTTTAGGAGATGCAATTGCTGCATACGGGATTGAAGCTATTATTAAGTCCGTCTATTCAGAACGAATCAAAACTGAGTCAGTGAGATTGCTTGTCAAAGAAATTGAAGAGCTACCCATTTCAGACGAGTTAAAACTCAAATTGAAAAATCATCTGAGTTCAGAAAGCAAAAACTATTTACCCTCGCTAGGAAAAGTAGGTATTTCAACCTTCAAATAGGAAATTGGACACCTTTTTGAGTAATAATAAAGCTACTATTTTATTTCATATTGCTGAATTACTATGCATGGAAATGTTATTCTAGCTATCAGTTCATCGTCATGTTTTTGACTTTTCTAAATTTCCTGATTTGTAGTGTTTTTTGATTAATCATAAAACTTACGTATGGACAGAAAATACCAAATAGGTTGTATAGTTTTCACAGATGCAAATGATGGTTAATTCTTGTAGTGTGTAAGTCCCAAATTATTGAGAATGGCTATAAATTTAAGGTGAATAGGGAGGGAAATGTTAAAAATTGATTTGAAAGCGAATGACTTTTAGCTAACTTAGTATAAATTCTAGAATCGGTTTCTTGCCATATCAAGACTCCAATTTCATTCCCACTAGAAAAGTTTCAACCAACAATATCAGGACTTTAGGTGATCAAAATGGACGAAATCGCAAAAAAACTTGCTGGTCTGGGTCTTCCAGGCGTAATTCTATTAATTTTAGCAGTCACATCAGCAGGTAGTAATGCTGCTATTGTTGCTGCGCTCACAGCAATAGGCGGACCCTTCGGCATCCTTGGTGGTATAGGGTTACTTGGTCTGACAACAGTTGTCGGAGATAGTGTTGCTGCATACGGGATTGAAGCTATTATTAAGGCCGTTTATTCAGAACGGCTCAAAACCGAGTCAGAAACATTACTTATCAAAGAAATTGAAGAGCTACCCATTTCAGACGAGCTAAAAGCTAAATTGAAAGATCATCTAAGTTCAGTAAGTTCTACTTCCACAGAACCAGCTTCAGAACCCAGAATAGTGGAAATTGTTGATGAAAACGAATAATTTCACTATTAAATTGGGTAACATTTAAGAGCGAATAGTAAGTGCCAAGACAGAATTAATTGCATATTGGTTATTTACCAATCTTTTGCCAATCGAGGATTTCAGTCCAGATTTTTGTGTAATTGATTTTGTCCAATTATTTACCAAGTGCATACCGCTATAGTGAGAATAGAAAAATGGCCTGTGGGTCTGATTTTTTCGGGTCACACTCTCAAAGGCCATTATTTTCTAACAAAAAATGATCCAGGATGCGAATGCAACGCAGTGTGTTGTAAAATATCTTAGTTGAAACTGTTCCCTATGACTTACGTCACGCTACGCTATCACCAACAACTTATTCAACAACCCGTAAACTTATGTTGAAACAATGTATTCATGAGTTATTTAAAGCCCAGGTTGCTCGAACTCCGCAAGCAATAGCTGTCGTGTTTAGGGATAAGCAACTGACATACCAGGAATTAGATTTGCAAACAGACCTCCTGGCTAATTATTTGCAAAAACTAGGGGTAGGAACTGAGGTACTTGTAGGAATTTGTCTAGACCGCTCCCTAGAGATGATAGTGGGTTTATTAGGAATTCTCAAAGCTGGGGGAGCGTATCTGCCGCTAGATCCTAATTATCCAGCAGAAAGATTGAACTACATGATACAAGATGCTCAAATCTCTGTGTTGGTAACGCAAGAAAAATGGTCTACTTTAATATCTGATTATTCAGGGACAATTATTTGTTTAGATAGTCAACATGATGCAATTTTTGATCATAGTGATAGCGAAGCGCGACCTAGGAATCGCCATCTTGTGAATACAGTTAAACCTGATCATTTGGCTTATGTCATCTACACATCAGGGTCAACGGGAAAACCCAAAGGGGTAATGATTGAACACCATTCATTGGTGAATTTTACCCAGATGGCGATAGCTCAATACAACATATCCACGGGCGATAGAATTCTCCAATTTAGCTCGATCAGTTTTGATGTTGCCGCTGAAGAAATCTATCCTGGTTTAAGTTGTGGTGCAACTTTAGTTCTACGAACTGAGGAAATGATAAGTTCCGTCTCCTCATTTGTACAGCAATCTCAAGATTGGCAAATAACTGTCTGGGATTTACCGACAGCTTACTGGCACTTAATAGTAAATGAATTAGCTATGAATCCCATAGCATTACCTGAATCACTACGCTTAGTAATTATTGGCGGAGAACGGGTATTACCAGAACGAGTGAAAATGTGGCTCAAGAATGTCGGAAATTTCCCTCAGTTAATTAATAGCTACGGTCCAACCGAAACTACCGTTGCTGCTTCAATTTGCTGTTTATCCAGTTTGAGTGCCACCCAACTAGAAAGAACAGAAATACCTATTGGTAAACCAATGGGGGATAATATCGAAATTTATATCTTAGATCAAAACCTGGAATCAGTTCCGACTGAAACCATAGGAGAAATATACATTGGTGGTGCTGGACTTGCAAAGGGCTATTTGCACCGCCCAGAACTGACCGCAGAAAAATTTATTAAAAATCCCTTTGACAATTCAAAATTATATAAAACTGGTGATTTAGGACGGTATTTACGAGATGGCAACATAGAATTTTTAGGACGGATTGACAATCAAATAAAATTTAACGGCTTCCGCATTGAACTAGAAGAAATTGAATCCCTCCTCAATCAACATCCCCAAGTTTTTCAAAGCATAGTTATTCTGCGGGAAGATGTTCCTGGAAACAAACGTTTGGTAGCTTATATTGTCCCATCATCAAAAGAGGAAATTAACTGTACAACGCTGCCCAGCTTCCTGAAAAACCAGCTACCCAGCTACATGATCCCAAGTGTCTTTGTTTCCCTAGACGCTTTACCTCTGACTCCGAATGGGAAAATTGATCGTCAAGCACTTCCCATACCTGATATTCAAGAAACCTTTGTAGCACCGCGCAACTCACAGGAAGAAACTCTTGCCCAAATCTGGGGTAAGGTTTTTGGTGTAGAACAGATTGGTATTGATGATAATTTTTTCCAATTAGGCGGTCATTCGCTAATCGCCACACAAATTGTGTCTCGAATTCGGGATGTTTTCCAAATTGAATTATCCTTTGGACAACTTTTTGCAAACCCGACGATTAACGATTTAATTAAGGTAATTATCCAGCAGCAGCAACTACAACAACCATTACCCCTAGCCAAAATTACGCCGATTTCCAGAGAGGGTTATTTACCTGTTTCTTTTGCCCAAGAACGAGTGTATTTTATTGAGCAATTAGCGCCCTCCATGACTGCTTACCAATTTCAAGAGAGTTTGCGAATCAAGGGCAATTTAAACATAGATATTCTAGAAGAAAGTCTCAGCGAAATTTTGCGTCGTCATGAAATTTTCCGCACGACATTTCCGGCAGTAGAGGGCAAGTTGGTACAATTAATTCATCCACCTCAACCTGTAAAATTACCAGTAATTGATCTGTCAAATTTTCCCAAATCAGCACAGGAATCGGAAGTACAAAAATTAACAGAGATTGCAGTTCACGAGCCTTTTGATATTAGTCAATTACCATTAATTCGTTGGACATTATTAAAATTAAGCGACCAAGAATATGTGTTAGTTCATGTTGAACATCACATGGTTCATGATGGTTGGTCATTCAATTTATTTTTGCGAGAATTATTAACATTATATCAAGCCTATTCAGAAGGAAAACCCTCACCCCTAACTGAACCCTCACTCCAGTTTGCCGATTTTGCCCATTGGCAACGACAGTGGGTGTTAACAGAACCAGCACAAGCCCAACTAAAATATTGGCAACAAAAATTAGCTGGTAGTCCTCCTGTATTAGAGTTACCAGGCGATCGCCCGCGACCAGTCGAGCAAACTTACCAAGGCGGCATGGTACGCATGGAACTGCCCCTAGATGTTTGTGAAGCCCTGAGAAAAATGGGTCGTCAAGAAGGGGTGACTTTATTTATGAGTATGTTTACGGTTTTTGTGACCATGATCTACCGCTACACCGGACAAGAAGACCTTTGCGTGGGATCTGGGGTAGCTAATCGCCGTTGGCGGGAGACAGAAGGGTTAATTGGCATGATTGTTAATAATATCGTCCTCCGCACGGATTTATCTGGCAACCCCACCTTTCGAGAACTTCTGTCTCAAGTGCGTAATGTTACATTGGAAGGTTACGCTAACGAAGATTTACCCTTTGATAAAGTCGTAGAAATTCTCAAACCAGAAAGAAATCTCAGCTACAATCCTCTATTTCAAGTAATGTTCAGCTTCCATGATGCTCTTTTACCTGATTTGAATCTACCTGGATTGAGCATTAAACAGCATGAGACACTCAACAATAAATCAGCCAAATTCGATCTTGATGTTGTTGTGATGCCTCGTTCTGAACAACGGGTAGGGCGCAATTCTCAAGAAGAAGCCAAAGGAATAGAAACAGAGGGCATAACTCTTGTTTGGGAATATAATAGTGACCTGTTTGATGTCACCACCATTGAACGGATGACGGGTGAATATCAAACGTTAGTAGCAGAGATTGTGGCTAACCCTGATCAACAAATTTCCCAATATCCCCTCCTCACAAAAGAGCAGCAGCATCAATTATTAATTAACTGGAACGAGACGAAAACAGCTTATCCTCAAGGGAAATGTATTCATCAGTTAGTGGAAGAACAGGTAGACAAAAATCCTGATGCAGTAGCACTGGTATTTGATCATCAAAAACTTACCTATGGAGAATTAAATACACAAGCTAATCAACTGGCGCACTACCTGAAAAACTTAGGAGTAAAACCCGATACATTAGTTGGTATCTGCATTGAACGTTCCTTTGAGATGATCGTGGGACTTTTGGCAATCCTCAAAGCAGGGGGTGCTTATGTATCTTTAGATCCTGCCTATCCCGCCGAACGATTGAGCGATATAGTTAATGATGCTCAACTACCAATTCTGGTAACAATGCAGCAATGGGCAACCATAGCCGCCGATCATAATCTGTCAATAGTTTGTTTAGATACCGAAAAAACTGTAATTGCTACCCAAAGTCAAGAGAACCCTGACCAGGCAGTAACAGCCACCAACTTAGCTTATGTCATCTATACATCAGGTTCCACAGGCAAACCCAAAGGAGTGCTGATTGAACATAATTCCTTAGTTAATTTTACTCAAACTGCGATCGCCGCATATCAAATCATCCCCACCGATAGGGTTCTCCAATTTGCCTCCATTAGTTTTGATACCGCCGCCGAAGAAATCTATCCCTGTTTAGGCAGTGGTGCTACCTTAGTGCTGCGGACAGAAGAAATGTTACAGTCTGTGTCTGCATTTGTGCAGCAGTCCCAAAATTGGGGACTAACAGTATGGGATTTACCAACAGCCTACTGGCATTTGCTAGTAAATGAATTAGCCAATGGCAATTTATCCTTACCAGAAACATTACGACTAGTAATAATTGGTGGAGAAAGAGCGCTACCTGAAAAAGTAGCAACATGGCATAAATGGGTAGGTAATTATCCAAAATTAGTTAATAGCTATGGTCCAACGGAAACCACTGTAATTGCCACTTTGAGTCAATTATCAGACAATACTCTCCATCGTCAGGAAATCCCCATTGGTAAACCTATTAGCAATGTACAAGTATATGTCTTAGATAAATACTTGCAACCCGTTCCCATCGGAGTACCAGGAGAACTCCATATTGGTGGTGCAGGTGTGGCACGGGGTTATTTGCACCTGCCAGAATTGACCGCAGAAAAATTTATTAAAAATCCTTTTGTCAACACAGAGGAAAGTAGATTATACAAAACCGGGGATTTAGTTCGTTATCAACCTGATGGCAACCTAGAATACCTGGGACGGATAGATTCTCAAGTAAAAATTCGTGGTTTTAGGATTGAACTTGGTGAGATTGAAACAATATTAAATCAACATTCCCAGGTGAATCAAGCCGTCGTCATTGCCCGTGAAGACATTCCTGGCAATAAGCGTCTTGTCGCCTACATCATTGGTAATCAAGCACAAGTCCAATTGGAGCAAATCCGCCAATTTCTCCAACAGAAGTTGCCTCCATACATGATTCCTGCTACCTTTGTGCCATTAGATCAACTACCAATGACTCCTAACGGCAAGGTAGACCATCGTGCTTTACCAATCCCAGATACTACTGACACCAATTTAGCGGCAGGATTTGTTGCGCCTCAGACTCCCATAGAAGAAAAGTTAGTCGCAATTTGGGCTGAAGTTTTAAGACAACCGAATATCAGCATTCACGACAATTTCTTTGAATTGGGTGGTGATTCAATCATCAGTATTCAGATGATTTCTAGAGCCAATCAAGCCGGATTACAACTGACTCCCAAACAACTGTTTCAGTATCAAACTATTGCCGAGTTAGCCAATGTTGTCGGCACAAATCGGCAAATTAAAGCCAATCAGGGATTAGTTACAGGTTCAATACCGCTAATGCCTATTCAACATTGGTTTTTCGAGCAAAATTTCCCCGATGCTCATTATTTTAATCAATCAGCCTTGTTAGAGATTCCATCAATAACACAGCCAGATTTATTAAAACAAGCAGTGCAAAAATTATTATCGCATCACGATATTTTGCGTTCATGCTTTGTTCTTGAAAGCCACCCCCCGCAACATATTAATGCTACAACCCAAGAAACAGTTCCTTTTATGCTTGTGGATTTGTCGGCATTGTCTTTAGAGGAACAACAAACTGTAATTAAAACCAAAGAGTCCGAACTTCAAGCCAGCTTGAATTTGTCATCAGGGGAAATTGTTAGATTCGCGCTGTTTAACAGGGGAATTAATCGGCCAAATCAATTACTAATTATTATTCATCACCTAGTAGTAGATGGCATTTCATGGCGGATTTTACTGGAAGATTTAGCAACTGCTTATCAGCAACTTAGTAGTGGCGAAACTATCAAATTACCAGCCAAAACAACTTCCTTTCAAGAGTGGGCAAATCAGTTACAAGCATATAGCCAATCAGAAAACCTGTCCACAGAAATTGATTATTGGTTATCCCAGTTTGCGGGGAATATTACTTCATTGCCCATAGATTATCCTGACCAAAAAACAGAAAATACACTAGCTGCTACTAATTCTCTGACTCTCTGTTTAAATGAGGAGGAAACCCGCGCCTTATTGCAGGATGTTCCCGCTGCCTATAATACACAAATTAATGATATTTTGTTGACTGCATTAGCACAAAGCTTTCATGAATGGACAGGAGCAAATTCATTAATTGTTGATTTAGAGGGACATGGACGAGAAGACTTATTTGAAGATATAGATTTATCCCGGACTGTCGGTTGGTTTACTACTTTATTTCCTGTACAATTCAACCTTGGTTTGGGGAATCAGTTAGCAGAAACTTTGAAATTAGTGAAAGAACAACTGCGTCGCCTACCTAAACATGGTATTGGCTATGGTATCTTGCGATATTTACATCCAAGTTCCATAATTCAAAATAAATTCCAAACTTTACCTCAAGCAGAAATCAGTTTTAATTATTTAGGTCAATTTGATCAAGTTCTGTCTGCTTCTGCCATGTTGGGAGCAGTTAAAGAATGGAAATCAGAACAAAGTCAGCGGGGGTATTGCAGCCATCTCTTGGCAATAAGTGGATTGATTCACTCAGGAAAGTTAGAAATGGAGTTTGCTTATAGCGAGAAAATTCACAAGCGAGCGAGTATTGAAAAGTTTGGGCTGGGATTTATGGAAGTATTAAGAACCCTGATTCTTCACTGCAAATCTAAGGAGTCATCCACCTATACCCCTTCTGATTTTGCTGCTGCTAAAATCAATCAACAACAGCTTGATAAATTAATAGAAAAAATTAATAGAAAAACCCCCAAGAGTTAGATGAATTAATAGTTTACCTAAAACCTACAATCCTGCTGTGAGATGCTTGATTTCCAAGATTAATTATTGACAACCATTTAATTAAATTTATGCAAGAAATAGTGATTGATTCTAATGATGACGTTGATGATTATTCTGCCTTAACTGAGCAGGAGCGACATAAAATATTGGTAGAATGGAATGATACCAGGGCAGATTATCCTCGACATTTGTGTGTACATGAATTATTTGCAGCACAAGTGGCAAAAACTCCAGACAATATTGCTGTCATTTTTGAGGGGCAGAAACTTACTTATCAAGAGTTGAATCACCGAGCTAACCAAGTGGCTCATTATTTGCAATCTTTGGGTGTTGAGCCAGAAGTGCTGGTAGGGATTTGTGTGGAGCGTTCCCTAGAAATGATCATCGGAATGTTGGGCATTCTCAAAGCGGGTGCAGCTTATCTGCCACTAGATCCCACATACCCCAAAGAGCGTTTATCGTTCATGCTTTCAGATTCACAAGTACAAGTGCTGTTAACACAACAAAAGTTTGTAAAAAGCTTTGCTGACAGTGGTGCAAAAACAGTTTGTTTAGATCAAGATTGGGAATTAATTACTCGCCAAAATCAAGAAAATCCTACTAGCGATGTCACGGCAGAAAATCTAGCCTATGTGATTTATACATCTGGTTCTACAGGCACACCAAAGGGTGTAATGATTCAGCATCGAGGGGTATGTAATCTTGCTCAAGCACAAGTAAAACTGTTTGGCGTAAACCAAAATAGCCGTGTTCTCCAGTTTGCTTCTTTCAGTTTTGATGCTTCAGTTTCGGAAATTGTGATGGCCTTGTGTTCTGGAGCTAGTCTTTATCTGGGAAATCAAGATTCTTTGCGTCCAGGTATAGACTTAATCCGATTTTTGCGTCAACAATCAATCACTCACGCCACACTACCACCCACAGCACTAGCAGCTTTGCCCAAAGAGGAATTGCCAAACTTGCAAACTCTCATCGTTGCTGGAGAAGCTTGTAATCCAAAATTGATCGCTCAATGGTCAAAAGAGCGGCGTTTCTTTAATGCTTATGGACCAACGGAATCAACTGTTTGTGCCACAGTTGCAGAATGTACTTTTGGGGAAACTCAACCAACCATTGGCCGGGCGATCGCTAATATACAAATTTATATTCTTGATCACAATCTTCAACCAGTTCCTATTGGCGTTCCGGGTGAATTATATATTGGTGGTGATGGGTTAGCTAGAGGCTACCTGAACCGTCCAGAATTAACTAAGGAAAAATTTATTTCCAATCCATTTAAGAAGACAGAAGGGAGTAGATTATATAAAACTGGTGATTTAGCTCGTTATTTACCAGATGGCAACATTGAGTTTCTGGGGCGAGTGGATAATCAAGTCAAGATTCGCGGCTTCCGCATAGAATTGGATGAAATCGAGAAGTTGTTAATTCAACACCCAGATGTTAAGCAAGCGGCGGTAATTGCTCGTGAAGACATTCCTGGAGATAAACGGCTGCTTGCTTATGTGGTTCTGAATCAAAAGCCGGAAGCAATTGTTACTACCCTCAAAAACTTACTTCAAGAAAATCTACCTCAATACATGATTCCAGGGGTATTTGTCGTTTTAGATTCTTTACCCCTCACCCCCAATGGCAAAGTAGATCGTCAGAATCTTCCAGTTTGCGATCGCACACGCCCCGATTTAGAAGAAAGCTTTGTTGCACCTCGTAACCCAATTGAAGAAAAATTAGCGGCTATTTGGGCTGATTTACTAGGTTATGAGCAAATAGGAGTTAATGACAACTTTTTTAATCTCGGTGGACATTCCCTGATAGTGGCTCAAATCCTTTCCCGTGTACGCGACAGTTTTCAAGTTGAGTTATCGTTTGCAAACATCTTTGCTAATCCTACCGTAGCGGGTTTAGCTAGTGTCATTCAACAGCATGAACTCCTAGAACAAAAACTACAAAGTCCTGCTATACAAAGGATTTCACGGGCTGGAATGTTACCTGTTTCCTTTGCTCAAGAGCGCGTGTACTTCATCCAGGAAGTAGCACCCGAAAATACAGCATACCAAGCTCAAGCAACTCTCAGATTTCAGGGACACCTCGATGTCATAGTCCTCAAAAAATGTCTCAGTGAGATTGTGCAAAGACATGAAATCTTCCGCACAACTTTTCCAGCAGTCAATGGACGGTTATTTCAGGTCATCCACTCATCCTTACCAATTGAATTAAACGTCGTAGACATCGAGAAATTTACGGGGTCAGAGCAAGAAGCAGAAATTCAACGTCTATTTGATGCAGAGGTAAAGAAGCCCTTTTACTTGGATAAATTGCCTTTAGTCAGATGGTTATTGTTAAAGTTGAATGACCAAGACCATCTTTTAGTCCACATTGAACATCACATGGTTCATGATGGCTGGTCTTTCAATAACGTCTTTTTGAAAGAGTTTTTAGCACTTTATCAAGCCTTCTGTGAGGGTCATCCCTCCCCACTGCCAGAATTACCAATCCAGTTTGTAGACTTTGCGAGTTGGCAGAGAGAATGGGTGCAAAGCCAGGAAGCCCAAGCCCAATTAGCCTACTGGCAGCAGCAGTTATCCGGCAGTCCGCCCCTCTTGGAATTACCATATGACCGCCCACGACCAGCAGAACAAACTTACAACGGCGCTCAAGTCAGGTTAGAGTTGCCCATTACTTTGTGCGAATCCTTGAGAGTTCTGAGCCGTCAAGAGGGAATTACCTTATTTATGACGACCTTGGCGGCATTTTTAGTAATTGTCCGCCGATACACTGGACAGGACGATCTTTGTGTGGGTACGGCTGTTGCCAATCGGCGGATGCGCGAGACAGAACAATTAATTGGCATGATCGTCAATAACCTGGTTTTACGCACCGATTTATCTGGTAATCCCACGTTTCGGGAGTTGCTGGGTCGAGTCCGCAAAGTGAGTCTGGAAGCCTTTGCTAACGAAGATTTACCCTTTGATAAGGTCGTGGAGGTGATCAAGCCAATACGGAACTTAAGTTATAATCCTCTGTTTCAAGTGATGTTTAGCTTCCATGATTCTCCCCGTCCAGACTTAACTTTACCAGGCTTGAACATCACAACGAATGTAGCCCTCAGCAACAAATCAACAAAGTTTGATCTTGATGTTGTGTTGATTCCGCATTCCCAGCTAAATGGCAAAGATAAGGGAATTACTCTTATTTGGGAATACAACGCTGACTTATTCGACGCTGCCACAATCCAGCAGATGGTAGATCAGTATCAAGTTTTACTAAAAGGGATTGTTGATAACCCAGAGCAGCGAGTTTCTGAATTACCGATCCTAAACCAGCCTCAGCAGGAATTATTGATGGAATGGAATCAGACTCATAGAGAATATACGCAGAAAAATTGTATCCATAAGTTGTTTGAGTCTCAGGTAGAGTTAACACCCGATGCTGTAGCTGTAGAACAGGATGGTCAAAAATTAACTTATCGTCAATTGAGCGATCGCGCCAACCAATTAGCCCACTATCTGCAAAGTTTGGGAGTTAAACCAGAAACCCTAGTGGGAATCTGCATTGAACGCTCCTTAGATATGATTATCGGCTTACTTGGGGTGATTAAAGCAGGTGGCGCTTATGTTCCTATTGACCCATCCTACCCCCAAGAGCGAATAGCTGAAATTCTCGCAGATACGCAACTAGGAATTTTGCTAACCCAAGATAAATTCCCAAATCAACGGCTAGATTACACAGGAAAAACAATTTGTTTAGATACAGATTGGTCAATCATTTCTCAACACAGCACAGCTAACCCGCACAGTGATGTCAAACTTCATCACCTATCCTATATTATTTATACTTCTGGTTCTACGGGTAAACCCAAGGGGGTAATGATTGAACATCGGTCATTAATGAATTTTGTAATCACTGCCATTGATAAATATGGAATCAATACCAGCGATAGGATTTTACAGTTTGCGTCTGTTTGCTTTGATACTTCCATTGAGGAAATCTTTCCCTGTCTGTCCGTTGGTGCAACCTTAGTGTTACGCACGGAAGAAATGCTCCACTCCAGTGATGAATTTTGGCGGTATTGCCAAAAATGGCAATTGACTGTTTTGGATCTGCCCACAGCATACTGGCATCAGTTAGTAGCAGAACTTAACCCTGAAGATGCCCCCATTCCTGAAGGTTTGAGAACTGTAATTATTGGTGGTGAAGAAGTCCAACTAGAAAAGGTGCAACATTGGCATAATTGTGTAGCTGATCTTTCCCCAGCCCCCCAATTGTTTAATAGTTACGGACCAACAGAAGCAACGGTTGTCACCACCTTAGAACTTTTAACCCCAGTTGCACCTGTTAGCATTGGCCGACCCATTAGTAATGCTCAGGTTTATATTTTAGATCAATATCTGCAACCTGTACCCATAGGAGTTCCTGGAGAAATGCACATTGGGGGAGCAGGACTAGCTAGAGGCTATTGGCAACGTCCAGAATTAACCCATGCCAAATTTATCCCCAATCCCTTTGAGGAGCTAGGGAATAGTAAACTGTACAAAACTGGGGATTTAGCAAGATTCCGCGCCAATGGCAGTCTAGAATATCTGGGACGAGTTGACAATCAAGTGAAGATTCGCGGTTTCCGGATTGAGTTGGGAGAAATCGAAACGGTATTGAGACAACACCCACAAGTGTTACAATCCGTGGCTATCGCCCATGAAGACGTTCCCGGACAAAAGCGACTCGTTGCTTATATTGTTCCCCAGCATCAGCAACCAACAATTGATGAATTGCGCCATTTCCTCAAGGAAAAACTCCCAAATTACATGATTCCAGCGGCGTTTATGCTGCTGAAAACTCTCCCCATAACTGCCAACGGCAAAGTAGATTATCGCGCTCTCCCAACCCCCGATTTTTCTCATCATGTCGAAGATAAATTTATTGCTCCTCGTACAGTTATAGAAGAGAAATTAGTGGCGATTTGGTCGGAAGTTCTCAGAATAGGAAAAGTTGGCATCCACGATAACTTTTTTGAACTGGGTGGAGACTCGATTCTCAGCATTCAGTTAATTTCCAAAGCTAATCAGGTGGGTGTCCAAATTGCTGCTAAACAGCTATTTAAGTATCAAACCATTGCCGAATTAGCGGCTGTAGTGGGTATCACTCGCCAAATCAATGCTGAACAAGGTTTAGTAACTGGTGCTGTAAGGTTGACACCTATTCAAAATTGGTTTTTCGAGCAGAAATTACCCAGACCTAATTATTTTAACCAGTCAACACTGTTAGAAGTGCCATCAGATTTGCAACCTGAGTTATTGCAGTCAGTATTACAACAACTGTTAGGACATCACGATGCTTTACGGCTGCGGTTTGTGCAGGAAGGAGAAAACTGGCAACAAATTAACACCGCGACACGGGAATCTGTGCCATTGAGTATCTTTGATTTGTCCCACCTATCACCACAAGAACAGCAAACAGCAATAAAAGCGACTGATGCTGAACTTCAGGCTAGTCTGGATTTATCTACGGGGGTAATAGCACAAGTCGCTTTATTTCAATTAGGCAATGATAAACCGAGTTATTTACTCTTCATTATCCATCATTTAGCTGTTGATGCTGTCTCATGGCGGATTTTGCTAGAAGACTTGGCGACTGCTTACCAACAAATTAGCCGCAATGAAGTTATCAAATTACCACCTAAGACAACTTCCTGGCAATATTGGAGCGATCGCCTCACAGAGTATGCCCAAATCAAGGCTATCAAAGAGTTGGATTACTGGCTAAATCAATCTAGCATTCCAGTCACAGCTTTACCAGTAGACTATCCTTCAGATCAAGAAAATAACACTGTAGCCTCAACCGCGTCTGTGTCACTGGCTTTAAATGAAGAACAAACCCGCGCCCTCTTACAAGATGTACCCTCTGCCTACAATACTCAAATCAATGATGTCCTGTTGACTGCCCTAGTGCAAAGTTTTGCCCAATGGACAGGAGAAAGTTCTTTACTAATTGATTTGGAAGGACATGGCAGGGAAGACTTATTTGAGGATGTAGATTTATCGCGCACTGTCGGTTGGTTTACGACATTATTCCCCGTGAGGTTACAACTACAAGAAATTGACCATCCAGGAAACGCTTTAAAGTTTGTTAAAGAACAACTGCGGCAGATTCCCAACCGAGGAATTGGTTATGGTGTATTGCGATATTTGCAGGAAAACAGCACAATCCGCGAAAAATTACAGTCACTACCATCAGCACAAATCAGTTTTAACTACCTTGGTCAATTCGATCAAGTGCTGAAAGCCTCTGAATCCTTGGGTTTGGCTAAAGAATTCACAGCCAAACAAAGCTTACTCAATCAGCGTAGTCATTTATTAGGCATCAGTGGTTTTATTCGTGGAGGAAAACTGGAAATGACTTGGACTTATAGTGAGAAAATTCACAAGCAAGACACCATTGAAAAGTTAGCTGTAGGATTTATAGAAGCATTAAAAAACCTAATAAATCACTGTCAATTAACGGAGTCTCAAAGCTATACTCCTGCGGATTTTTCAGCAGCCAAACTCAATCAACAACAGCTAGATAAATTCCTATTCAAAATTAACAAAAACAAACCCAAGTAGCTATCATCAACTAATTCCCAATTCCCAATTCCCAATTCCCAATTCAGAGGTAATTTCATGCAAAATATCCAAGACCTTTATGAACTTTCGCCCATGCAACAAGGGATGTTGTTTCATACCCTTTATGCACCCGAATCAGAAGTTTATTTTGAGCAGTTGCTTTGTATCCTCTCTGGGGAATTGAACTTTCCCGCGTTCCAAAAAGCTTGGGAACAAGTTGTGGCGAGACACTCAGTATTACGCAGTTCTTTTTATTGGGAGGAGATAGAAAAGCCCTTGCAAATGGTAAGTAAGCAAGTGGATATCCCATGGATGAAAATAGACTGGCGAAATTTCACAGCTGATGAACAACAAAATAACTTAGAGGATTTTTTGTTGAGCGATCGCCAAAAAGGATTTGATCTGAGTATTGCTCCCTTAATGCGCTTCACCCTCATCCAATTAACAGAGCAGACCTATCAACTTATTTGGAGTCATCATCATATTCTATTTGATGGCTGGTCAATGCAGATTATCCTCAAAGAAGTTTTAGCTTTCTATGAAGCACAACAGCGAGGCGAACATTTATACCTCCAACCTGTTCGTCCCTATCGAGAATATATTGATTGGTTACAACAACAGGATATTGATCAAGCCAAGAGATTTTGGCAAACAACTCTCCAGGGTTTTGAAACTCCTACCTTGTTGGGAGGAAATAGGGGAGAGGGAACATATCATGAGCAGCATTTCCAATTATCGCCAACTGTTACTGAAAAATTACAAGGTATGGCCAGACAGCACCATTTAACCTTGAATAATTTGGTACAGGGAGCTTATGGGTTATTAATTTCCCGCTACAGTGGGGAAAGTGATGTCATCTTTGGTGCAACTGTATCCGGTCGTCCACCGACCCTGGAGCAAGTAGACTCAATGGTAGGACTATTAATTAACACTCTCCCCATCCGAGTCAAAGTTACCAACAAGACAGAATTATTACCCTGGCTCAAGCAATTACAAACCCAAGCATTAGAACAAGAACAGTATGCTTATTGTTCTCTCGCAGAAATTCAAAATCAGAGTGATATTCTCCCCGGATTGCCACTATTTGCAAGTCTTTTAGTCTTTGAAAATTATCCATTAGATTCTTCCCCACAAGAGACCAGAAAAACTTTAGAAATTAGTCATATTAGTTGTTTTGAACGCACAAATTATCCGCTAACGATAGTTATTAATCCTGGTTTGCAATTAGCTGGCAGAATTGTTTATGATACTAGCTGCTTCGACGACAAGAAAATTGCTCGCATGATTGGACATTTCCTGACATTGCTAACAGGAATGGCAGCTAATTTACAACAAAATATTTCTGACTTATCTCTAATGAGTGCAGCCGAAGCAGAAGAATTAATGCTGCTAGAAAATCAACAAGCAACAAATACTATTAATTACAAATGTGTTCATGTTTTATTTGAAGAACAGGTAGAAAAAAGCCCTGATGCAATAGCAATTATATATGAACAACAACATTTAACTTATCGAGAATTAAATAACCGCGCCAATCAATTAGCCCATTATTTGCAATCACTGGGAGTTAAACCCGAAGTCCGAGTGGGAATTTGTGTTGAACGTTCCCTAGAAATGGTCATCGGTATTCTGGCCATTCTCAAAGCTGGTGGGGCTTATTTTACCCTAGATCCAGCTTATCCTCCCGAAAGATTAGAGTTCATGGTGGCAGATGTACAAACACCGATCTTACTAACACAAACTCATTTACAAAATGGACTACCACTGAATAATCAAACTGTGGTGAATCTTGACACAGATTGGGAAATTATTGCCCAATACAAACAAGACAATTTAAACAGTGAAGTTAATCCAGAAAATTTAGCTTATATCATTTATACCTCCGGCTCGACAGGAACACCAAAAGGTACAGAAGTTCCTCATCGTAGCTTCATGGGTTTTATGTTTGAAGTTGATTATGTTCACCTTGATGCAGAAAAAATTTGGCTACAACATTCATCAATTTCTTGGGATGCACTCACGCTAGAACTTTGGCCATCATTACTTTACGGTGGACGTTGTGTGCTTTATCCAGAGAAAATTCCCACACCAGCAGGCTTAACCCGCATTATCCAAGAACAAGGAATTAATATCCTTTGGCTAACTTCCGCTTTCTTCAATCTGATGATTGATACAATGCCACAAGGGTTATCGGGAGTTAAACAACTACTCATTGGGGGAGAATCTATTTCTGTAGATCATGTTCGTCGCGCTTTAGAAATCTTGCCAGAAACGCAAATAATTAACGGTTATGGACCTTCAGAATGTACAGTATTTACCTGTTGTTATGCCATTCCTAAACAAATTACTGAAAATATCCATTCTATTCCTATTGGTAAACCCATTGGCGATCGCACAGTTTACATATTAGATGAAAATTTACATCGAGTGCCAATTGGTATCCCTGGTGAACTTTATGTGGGTGGTGCGAGTGTTGCGAGGGGTTACTTAAATCAGCCCGTATTAACCAGTGAAAAGTTTATTCCTAATCCCTTTATTCAAGGAGATACCCTTTACAAAACCGGAGATTTAGTCCGCCGTCTACCTAATGGAAATCTGGAATTTATCGGTCGAATTGATACCCAAGTAAAAATTCGCGGTTTTCGGATTGAATTGGCAGAAATTGAGGCAGTTTTGATGCAAAATCCTGACATCAAACAAGTTCTAGTTATTGCACGGGAAGATGAGTCAGGGAAGAAATTCCTAGTAGCCTATTTGGTTACGAAGGATAATTCACCTACTTCTAGCAGCCTCCGAACTTTCCTCAAGGAAAAGCTACCAGATTACATGATACCTACTGCTTTCGTAGTTCTGGCAGCATTTCCCCTCACTCCTAATGGTAAAGTCAACCGCCTTGGTTTGCCTATTCCCGAAGGTTTCCAAAGAAATGTAGAGGTTGATTTTGTGCTGCCTCGCACGGCTACAGAACAAGAATTAGCAACAATTTGGACTGAAGTTTTGAAATTAAAACAGGTGGGAATTTATGATAACTTTTTTGAGTTAGGAGGACATTCTTTACTCGCTACTCAAGTGATTTCTCGATTAAGAGAAGCCTTTTCTCTAGATTTTCCTTTACGTTATTTATTTGAGAATCCCACAATTGCTGAACTTGCCCAAAAGGTTATGGAACAACAAATTGAACAAGCAGAAAATGATGCCCTCGCTCAGATTTTAGGCGAAGTTGATGGGTTATCAGATGAAGAGGTAACACAAGCATTAATGTTTTGATAATTTATTTGATAATTTAATTTAGCAATTTGATGATACTAAATATCAAATCACCAGGAGCGAAAATATGTCGAATAGATTCAATACTATTCTTCTCTTCTTCTAATTCTTCCTCCTGACTCCTGACTCCTGACTCCTGACTCCTGACTCCTAGCCCTCACAGACAACTTTTTCAGCAAACCCTACTTACTTATATGAGCGATTTACTAAAACGGCTGGAAAATCTTTCACCAGAAAAGCGAGAATTAGTCTTACAAAAACTAAAAAAACAACAACAATCTCCACAGCTTACACCAGTATCAAGGGATCAATTTTTGCCTCTTTCTTTTGCTCAACAAAGACTGTGGTTTATTGACCAACTAGAAGGCGAAAACTGCGTCTATAATGTCCCATTTTTCTGGCAAATTAGCGGATTGCTGAATATCAATGCTTTAGAACAAGCTATAACAGCAATTGTCCACCGTCATGAAGTATTACGTACTAATTTTTGTGTGATCAATGAGTCACCTATACAGGTGATTCATCCTCATCCGCAAATGAAAATGCAAGTGCTGGACTGGCGACAATTAACAGCAGAAGATCAGTTAAGCAAAGCCCAGCATTTAGCTACAACAGAATTACAACAGTCCTTTGATTTATCAAATGCGCCTTTGCTGCGGGTAAAGTTGTTGCAACTAGCTGACCAATCCCATTTATTGTTGCTTGTCATTCATCACATTGTTTGTGATGGTTGGTCAATGGGAATCTTCCGTCAGGAATTGTTCACCCTTTATACTGCTTTTTGTAAACAAGAATCGTCTCCCCTGCCAGAATTATCGCTGCAATATGCGGATTTTGCCCACTGGCAAAGACAATGGCTACAGGGCGATGTTTTGCAAAATCAACTCAATTACTGGCAAAAACAATTAGCCGCAGTTCCGCCGCTGTTAGAATTGCCGACAGACCGACCCCGCCCGTCCACGCAAACCTATCAGGGAAGTAGTCAGTTTTTGCAACTTGATCAGGATGTAACTCAGCAGTTGAAGCATTTAAGTCAACAGTCAGGAACAACTCTGTTTATGACTTTATTGACAGTATTTACGCTCTTACTTTCACGCTACACTGGACAAGAAGATATTGTAGTTGGTTCAGCGATCGCTAATCGTAACCGCCAGGAAACAGAGTCACTAATTGGCTTTTTTGTCAATACTCTAGCATTGCGAACTAATCTACAAGGGAATCCAACTTTTAAAGAATTACTGGAACGAGTCAAACAAGTAACTCTGGATGCTTATGATCATCAGGATTTGCCCTTTGAAAAACTGGTTGATGAACTGGGATTAGAGCGATCGCTTTCTCATCATCCCCTATTTCAAGTTGTTTTTGGTTTTCAAAATGAAACTCAAGAAATATTGTCAACCAATGGATTAACCCTGACCCCATTTACATGGGAAAATACAACGACTTTGTTGGATTTGTCGTTAATTTTCCGAGAAACACCGCAAGGTTTAACAGGAGAATGGGAATATACGACTGATTTATTTGAATCTGAAACAATCCAACGAATGGTGGGACATTTTGAAGTTCTACTGAAGCAAATTATTGATCATCCAAATAAACCAATTAATACTCTATCCTTGCTGACAGAAACAGAAATTCAGCAACTACAAAATTGGAACCAAACTCAAACATCATACCCCCGCGATCAGACTTTAGTGGACTTATTTGAACAACAAGTTATTAAAAATCCTGATCATATTGCTGTAGTTTTTGAATCTCAGCAGCTAACTTATCAACAATTGAATAAAAAAGCCAATCAATTAGCTAATTATTTACTAAAAAATCACCAAATTCAACCAGATAAATTAATTGGTATTGCTGTTGAACGTTCTTTAGAAATGATTATTGGTGTACTTGGTATCCTCAAGTCTGGTGGTGCTTATGTACCAATTGATCCCAATTATCCCCAAGAACGGATTCAGTTTATGTTAGCAGACTCCGAGATATCGGTATTACTAACACAAAGTTTTTTATTAGAGCAATTACCTTTAGATAATTTAGAAAATTCTGTTCAAGTTATTTGTTTAGATCCAGAAAATTTTGCTCAAGAAACAACAGATAATCCTCATTCTCAAAGCCAGCCTGATAATTTAGCCTATGTTATTTATACTTCCGGTTCAACAGGACAACCCAAGGGGGTAATGATTGAACATCGGGCAATTGTCAATCTAGCTTTAGCCTGGACTACAACTTTTCAAGTTCAAAATTACAGCCACTTACTGCAATTTGGGTCTTTTAGTTTTGATTTATCTATTGGTGAAATTGCGACTGCTTTATCAGCAGGTGCTTGTTTATATTTAGGCAATAAAGATACTTTGTTACCTGGTCAAAGCTTAGTTAACTTTTTAACTGAACACAAAATTACTCACGGCTTTTTATCACCTTCAGCTTTATCTGTCTTACCAAAGGCGAGTTTCCCTGATTTACAATGTTTAACTGTTGGAGGAGAGGCTTGTCCGGCTGAATTAGTAAGTCAATGGGGAAGAGAACAACATTTATATAATTGCTACGGTCCAACAGAATCTACTGTGACCGCAGCTATTTATCTTTGTCAACCCAATGGCGAAAAACCAGCAATTGGTAAACCAATACCTAATGCTAATATCTATATTTTAGATGGAAACAATCAACTATTACCTCCAGGAATACCAGGAGAATTATGTATTTCTGGGGTTGGTTTAGCTAGAGGTTATCTCAATCGTCCTGAAATTACAGCCGAAAAATTTATGGAAATTGATTTATTCGGTAAAACTGAGCGCATTTATAAAACTGGTGATTTAGCAAAATGGAATGCTAAGGGGAATTTAGAATATTTGGGTCGGATTGATGAGCAAGTAAAATTACGGGGTTTTAGAATTGAACTCGGAGAAATTGAATCACTGTTATTACAACATCCATTAGTTCAAGAAGCTGTTGTCATTTTGTATGAAATTGATAATAATCCTAGATTAGTAGCTTATATTATGGCAACAGAAAAATCCGCCAATGTAGCTGAAAAAGTGAGAGAATACCTCAAAAATCGCCTCCCAAATTATATGATTCCTAGCCAGATTATGGTTTTGGATCAATTTCCTCTGACTGCTAATGGTAAACTAGATCGCCGCGCATTACCAGCACCAGATACTGCTACTTCCTCTGATTTGGAAATACCAGTTACTCCCACAGAAGAACTACTCGCTAGTTTATGGCAAGGTTTATTAAAAGTTAAATCTGTTGGTCGTTCTGATAACTTCTTTGAATTAGGTGGACATTCCCTGTTAGCAACTCAATTAGTTACCCGAATTCGTGATATTTTCGGGGTAGAAGTACCTGTTCGTAAGATATTTGAGCAAAACATTTTATCTGAGTTAGCGAGGGAAATTGATCAAGCATCTGCGAGTGTTGCTTTACCTCCCATTTCACCCCAGCCAGAAAATGAACCAAAAACTCCGTCTTTTGCCCAATCAAGACTTTGGTTTATCGCTCAACTGGAAGCGAAAGGAACTTCTTCTACCTATAATATGCCAGTGGCCTTTCAACTAGATGGCAACCTAAATTTAGAAGCTATGCGGCAAAGTTTAACTTATCTGCTAGAACGGCATAGCAGTCTACGCTCTTATTTCCCTACTTTGGAGGGAGAACCCCAAGTAGTAGTTAAAAATGTCGAAGATATAGAAGTATTAGAAATTGCCGACTTACAAGCACTCCCTCCCCAAACTCAAGGGGAAACTGTGCAACATTTATCTGATCTTCACGCTCAAAAATCCTTTGACTTAAATACTGGTCCAGTGTTCAAAGCGAAACTGCTGCAACTGAGTGAGCAGAAAAATGTCCTGCTAATTAATATGCACCACATTATTAGTGATGGCTGGTCCATGGGAGTATTTAAGCGAGAATGGGAACAAGCTTATACTGCTTATGCTGCGGGATCTGTGCCGAACTTGTCACCATTAGCGATTCAATATAGTGATTTTGCAGCTTGGCAGCGCAGTTGGTTACAAGGGGAAACCTTATTAACTCAAGAAAATTATTGGCAACAACAGCTAGGGGATGCGCCTCGCTTGCTGGAATTACCCACTGATTATCTCCGTCCAGCGCAACAAAGTTACCAAGGTGAGCGGGAAGAATTTTCTTTGAGCAAAGAACTGACTCAGAAACTTAAAGCTATTAGTCAACAACAAGGGGTGAGTTTATTTATGACCCTGTTGACTGCTTTTAATATCTTACTATCCCGTTACAGCCGCCAAGAGGATTTATGTGTTGGTTCTGCGATCGCTAATCGCACCCATAGCTATACAGAAGGGTTAATTGGCTTTTTTGTCAATACCTTAGTATTGCGAAGCAAAATCAAGTCAGAGCAAAGCTTTAGTGAGTTACTGCAACAAACTCGCCAAACTTGCTTAGATGCTTATGCTCATCAAGACATTCCTTTTGAGTATTTAGTTGAAAAGTTACAACCAGAACGCAGTCTCAGCCACAATCCCTTGTTCCAAGTGATGATGGTGTTGCAAAATGCGGTTGGAGCAGGGGCGAAGGTTCATTTACCAGGGCTGGAGATTCAATACTTAGAACAAAGTTTCCCATTTGCCAAGTTTGATATCCTGCTGGATTTGAGCGAAAGAGACGAGCAACTACACTGTATGTGGGAATATGCCACAGATTTATTTGCGGCCTCAACCATTAGGCGCATGGCGGCACATTTTGAAGTTTTGCTCACAGCAATAGTTCAAAATTCCCAACAACCGATTTATCAGCTACCCATCATCACCCCCGCAGAAATCCAACAACTGCAAGTTTGGAATCAAACTGAGACAGATTACCCTCAAAATCATACTTTGGTGAGTTTGTTTGAAAATCAGGCTGCAAAAACGCCCGATCAAATTGCAGTAGTGTCGGTAGATCAAAGCTTGAGTTATCAAGAACTCAATCAAAAAGCGAATCGCCTAGCAAATTATTTATTGCAACTCAAAAGTCAGCAACAATTATCTGATCCCCCATTGATGGCGATTTGCATGGAGCGATCGCTGGAAATGCTGATCGGCATATTTGCGATCCTCAAAGCAGGTGGTACATACCTACCAATTGATCCGAGTTATCCCCAAGAACGCATTCATTTAATGCTCGAAGATAGTCATGCTGCGGTATTACTGACAACGAAATCTCTGCCACAGCAACTTCCCTTAGAAAAACTCAAAAGTACCTGCCAATTAGTATTTTTAGATCAACCCACCTGGAGCGATAGCCCAACAGAGAATCCTCAAAAATTCATTCATTTTGATGACTTAGCTTATGTAATTTATACTTCTGGTTCTACAGGCAAACCTAAGGGCGTTGCTATTGCCCATGCTAGTGCGGTAGCATTCGTAAACTGGGCGCATTCAGTCTTTAGTACAGAACAGCTTGCAGGTGTTTTAGCATCAACTTCAATCTGTTTTGATCTCTCCATTTTTGAAATTTTTGTCCCCCTGACTCAAGGGGGGAGTGTAATTTTGGTGGAAAATGCGCTCTACATTGAGCAAGCACATCAGAGTTCGATCCCGATAACTTTGATTAATACTGTACCGAGTGCGGCGGCTGAACTCCTGAATATGAATGTAATTCCGTCCAGTGTACAGGTTATTAATTTAGCGGGTGAACCCTTAAGAAATAACCTGGTACAAGCTTTATATCAAAATACATCTGTACAAGAAGTTTATAACCTCTATGGACCTTCTGAGGACACAACTTATTCAACATTTACGAAAGTTGCCAAAAATGCCCAGCACGAACCTACCATTGGCAAAGCGATCGCCAACACTCGCATCTATATTTTAGATCATGCTAATCAACCCCTGCCCCCCGGTGTTCCTGGGGAACTGTGCATTGGGGGTGCAGGTTTAGCACAGGGCTATTTGCATCGTCCCGATTTAACTGCCGAAAAATTTATCACATTAGAATTATTTGGTAAAACTGAGCGAATTTATAAAACTGGTGATTTAGCCCGATGGCTACCTGACGGTAATTTGCAATATTTAGGACGGATTGATCACCAAGTCAAATTGCGGGGTTTCCGGATTGAATTAGGTGAAATTGAAGCATCTTTACTCAAACACCCCAAAATTCAGGAAGCGGTTGTTTTGGTGCGGGAAGACAGCGAATGCTATCAACGTCTAGTTACTTATGTTGTCCCCACAACAGAAGGCGACTATACCAGCCAAAGTGAACAGGTAGAATTGTGGGAACAAGTTTTTAATGATAGCTACACTCAACAAACAACACCAACCGATGATCCAACTTTGAATCTTGCAGGTTGGAAAGATAGCTACACAGGAGAGCCAATTTTGCGATCAGCCATGCAAGAATGGCGTGATACAACAGTTGAGCAAATTTTAGAACTTGCACCCAAACGAGTTTGGGAAATTGGTTGCGGAACAGGGATGTTATTATTTAAAGTTGCATCCCATTGTCAACATTATTTAGGTACAGATTTTGCATCGAGCGGATTGCAGTATATTGAACAACATCTCAAACAGCAATCTCTCCAAAACAAAGTTACTTTAAAACAAAGTGCTGCTAACCAGTTTGATGGCATTGAATCCAATGTTTATGACTTGGTAATCATTAATTCTGTAATTCAGTATTTCCCTTCTTTAGATTACTTGTTGTTAGTAATTGCAGGGGCAATCAAAACTGTGAGCCATCAGGGAAAAATATTGATTGGGGACGTGCGAAATCTCCATTTATTAGCAGCTTTCCACACCACCACAGAATTTTATCGCGCCCCTGATGACTTATCAATTCAGGACTTGCGCCAAAAAATTCAAAACAGGATTCGCACGGAAGAAGAATTGCTGATTGACCCTGATTTCTTTATCGCTCTCAAGCAAAGATTTTCTCGGATTAGTCACGTCCAAATTGAATTAAAACGGGGTTACAGTCATACGGAAATGAGTCGTTTTCGTTATGATGTTGTTTTACATTTAGATCAAGTAGATATTCCCCTAACTCAACCTCAATGCTTAGATTGGCAAGAACAACAGTTAAATCTGGCAACAATTGAGAGAATTTTAACAACCGAGCAACCAGATTTACTAGGGATTAAGAGTATTCCTAATGCACGTCTAACTTCAGAAATGGCGTTGTTAGCACAAATTCCTCAATTAGATGGTACTGTCACAGATTTAAAAGCGGCAATTGCCCAAGTGAAATCAGGGATAGAACCGGAAGCATTCCGAAATTTAGCGCGAGATTTGCCCTATAAGGCTTTTATCCAATATAGCTCCACAGGATTTTCTGATTACGATGTTGTTTTTCAACGGCATATCTTTGAAGAAGACAAAATCCCAAGATTTGCGACAAAAGGCAATTGGCGGCTGAAACCTTGGCAAAATTACGCTAATCAACCGTTGCAATATCGTACCAATCAAATTGATCCAGCTTTATTAGCAGAATGGCGGGACTTTTTAGAGAAAACCCTGCCTGATTATATGATTCCCAGTCATTTTGTTGTTTTGGACAAACTGCCACTGACACATAATGGCAAAGTAGACCGAAAAGCTTTACCTGCACCAGATCCAAAAGTTGCAGTCACAGATATTGAGTTGCCTGTAACGGAGACCGAAAAATTGCTGGCTCAACTTTGGGCGAAGTTATTGAAATATGAGGTCATAGGCCGACAAGATAACTTCTTCAACTTGGGAGGACATTCTTTATTAGCTACCCAACTTTGCTACCGCATTCGTGACACTTTCAAAGTAGAATTGCCACTGCGTCAAGTATTTGAGTCTCCTACTATCATTGACTTGGCAAATTATATAGATAGCTGCATTTGGGTTAATTCGACAACCACAGATATACAACCTTTAAACTCAGACGAAGAGGAAATTGAACTATGACCATAACACAAAATCAGCAAATAGTTTCTTTAATGCTGCGTTTGCAGAACATGGGCTGCCGAATTTGGGCTGAAGATGATAAGTTACGGATTCGTACTAGCAAAAACGCCCTCACTGCTGAACTCAAGCAGGAAATTCAAGACCAGAAGGCAGATATTCTCGCTTTCTTGAAAGCTGCTAAAACACAAGCTGTTTCTACAGCGGAAATTCCGGCTTTAAGTGCTGACTCTCCCAAGCTTCTGTCCTTTGCTCAACAACGTCTCTGGCTATTAGCACAACTCCAAGGGTCATCAGCTACTTACAATATGCCGATCGCTTTACAACTGAACGGCAACCTGAATATTGATGCCCTACATTCTAGTTTGGCTGATCTGCTGAATCGGCACGAGAGTCTGAGGATGTATTTTCCCACAGTTGCCGGACAACCACAAGTTGCCATCCGCAGTTTAGACGAAATCGCAGTTTTAACAGTACAAGATTGCCGGGAATTAGGGACTGGGAACAAGGGAGAGCTTGATTTAGATACCCAATGCCCAAATATCCAAGATTTAATTGACGCTCATGCACAACAACACTTGGACTTAAATACTGGCCCTTTATTTAAAGCTAAACTGCTGCAATTGGAGGAGCAAAAATCTGTCTTGGCCATCAATATGCACCACATTATCAGTGATGGCTGGTCAATGGGAGTATTTTTGCGGGAGTTATGGCAGGCTTATACTGCTTATTCTCAAGGTAAGACCCCGAATTTTGCTCCTTTACCGATTCAATACAGTGACTATGCAACTTGGCAACGCCACTGGTTACAAGGAGAAGTATTAGAAAAGCAGATTAATTACTGGAAACATCAACTAGGTGATGCTTCCCCATTACTGGAATTACCTACAGATTATCCCCGTCCAGCACGGCAAAGTTACAGAGGCGATCGCTATATCTATGCTCTTACACCGGAATTAACTGCTGCTGTTAATGCTTTTAGCCAACAGCAAGGCGTAAGTTTATATATGACCTTGTTGGCTACTTTGAGCATTTTACTATCTCGTTACAGTCGGCAAGAAGACTTATGTATTGGTTCTCCCATTGCTAACCGCACCCATAGCCAGACTGAAGGGTTAATTGGCTTTTTTGTGAATACTTTGGTTATGCGTCAGCAAATCAAACTAGAGCTAAGTTTTATTGAGTTTTTACAACAAACTCGCCAAACTTGTTTAGATGCTTATGTTCATCAAGACGTTCCCTTTGATGTGCTGGTAGAAAAGTTACGACCAGAACGCAGTATGAGCTATAACCCTTTATTCCAGGTCATGTTTACTCTGGAAAATAATGCTAGTCCAGATTTGGATTTATCAGGGTTAGATACTGAATTGCTGGGAGTCAAGGGTGCGATCGCTAAGTTTGATTTAACGCTGTTAGTAACCGAATCTGACAACCAGTTGAATTGCTCTTGGGAATATGCTACAGACTTGTTTGAACGGGGTACTATCCAACGCATGGCGGAACAGTTTACAGTGCTGCTGAAGGGAATTATTGATCATCCACACCAATCAATCAATACTTTACCTTTGATGACAGCAACGGAACTGCTACAAATACAACGCTGGAATCAAACTCAAACTGATTATCCTCAAGATAAAACTTTTGTTGATTTATTTGCAGAACAAGTTGCCAAAAATCCTCATAATATTGCTGTAGTTTTTGAATCGGAAATCCTCAATTATCAACAACTAAACCAAAAAGCCAACCAACTAGCGCATTATTTACTGAAAAATCACCAAATTCAACCAGATACCTTAATTGGTATTAGTGTTGAACGCTCACTAGAAATGATTATTGGGTTACTGGGTATCCTCAAAGCCGGTGGTGCTTATGTACCGATTGACCCTAATTATCCCCCAGAACGGATTCAATTCATGTTAGAAGATTCTGGGATATCTATATTGTTAACCCAAAGTTTGATCTTAAATAAATTACCATTAAATGAACTGGTAAACTCCCCGCAAGTAATTTGTTTAGATGCAGAAAATTTGGCTGAAGAATCAACAGCAAATCCCAGTCCTCAAAGTACGCCTGATAATTTAGCTTATGTCATTTATACCTCTGGTTCAACGGGAAAACCCAAAGGGGTAATGATTGAACATCAAGGACTGGTAAATTTAATTTTGGCAGTTGATGAAATTTTGCAAATTCAACCCCAAAGTCGTGTACTACAGTTTGCTAATTTCAGTTTTGATGCTTCCATTTGGGAAATTGCTCCTACTCTTTCTGCAGGTGCTTGTTTGTATCTAACAAAAAAAGAAACCTTGTTACCTAGTCAAGAACTGATTGACTTTTTAACTGAACACAAAATTACTCATCTTACTATCCCACCTTCAGTTTTATCTTTGTTACCTCAAGCCACCTTACCTGATTTGCAAATTTTAATTAC
Source organism: Dolichospermum sp. UHCC 0406 (assembly GCF_009712025.1). NCBI lineage: Bacteria > Bacillati > Cyanobacteriota > Cyanophyceae > Nostocales > Aphanizomenonaceae > Dolichospermum > Dolichospermum sp. UHCC 0406. The sequence continues at coordinate 30,633 of NZ_VILA01000007.1, read as the reverse complement.
TGCTGGTGAAGTTTGCTCCAAAGAATTAGTTAACCGTTGGGCAAAAGGAAGAAGTTTTTTTAATGGTTATGGACCAACAGAATCTACAGTTTGTACCAGTATAGCTGTTTGTCAACCCGATGGGAAAAAACCACTAATTGGTCAACCGTTATCTAATCTCCGCACTTACATTTTAGATAGACATCATCAACCATTACCCCCTGGTATTCCTGGTGAATTGTGCATTGCGGGTGTGGGTTTAGCTAGAGGTTATCTGAATCGTCCTGAAACTACTGCCGAAAAATTTATTGAAGTGGAATTATTCAGTCAAGTTGAGCGAATTTATAAAACTGGGGATTTAGCAAGATGGAGAGATGATGGCAATTTAGAATATCTAGGACGCATGGATGAGCAGGTAAAATTACGGGGTTTTAGGATTGAATTAGGGGAAATTGAATCACTTTTATTACAATATCCATTAGTTAAAGAAGCTGTTGTAACTGTAAATAAAACTGAGAATAACCAAAGTTTAATTGCTTATGTAACGGGAATTGATGATGATTTTTGCAGTGATTTGAAAAATTACCTCAAATCGAGTTTACCTGATTACATGATTCCTGCTCAAATTGTCGTATTGGACAAGTTACCTTTAACTCCCAATGGCAAAATTGACCGGAAAGCTTTACCTGTTCCTAATATTAGCGTTCAAGCTGCATACACACCCCCGCGCCACAAAGTCGAAGCACAATTAGCGCAAATTTGGTCTGCTCTTCTTGAACGTCAAAAAATTGGCATTCATGATAACTTTTTCGATTTGGGCGGCCATTCTTTATTGGCAGTCAAATTACTCAATCTTGTGCAACAAGAGTTGGGACAACAACTGGCCTTGAAAAGTTTATTTCAGAATCCTACTATTGCTCAACTGGCACAACACATAGGTAATAGGGAGATTCAAGAGTCAAATCCTGATTTAGTAACGATTCAGCCTCTAGGAGATGCCACCCCCCTATTTTGCGTATCTGGCTCCAACGGACACGGTTTCTATTTTCGAGATTTGGCAATCAATTTAGGCACTGAACATCCTGTCTATGGACTCGATGCACCAGGAAGAGACGGACTGAGCATACTTCCTCACTCAGTAGCTGACCACGCAAGTCAACTGATTGCCCAATTACGTCAACAACAACCCCAAGGACCTTATATATTGCTGGGGTACTCTTCCGGTTGTAGTGTCGCTTTTGAAATAGCTTCCCAACTGGAGCAGCAAGGTGAAAAGGTGAGTTTACTAGCTATCTTGGATTCGGGATTGGTTTCTAATCCGGAACATTTCAAAAATAGAGCAGATATTGATTGGATTTGGCAAATAATCCAACGAATCGAAGCTTTAAAAGGAGTTTCTTTCGGTTTAGAATACGCTGATTTAGCGGCTCAACGCGATGACCAAGCCCGTTGGGATTTGGCGGCAGATTATTTATACCGTCATAATGTCCTACCGGAACACGCCAGCCTTGATTTACTTAAAACTAATATGCAAATTATGAGAGTACAGACGCTCAATTACGTAGATTATCAGCCTGCTCATCCCATTTCTGCCCCGATTGTTTTATTCCGCGCTGAAGACGTGCCGGAAATACTGGTGCGAGAACTCCAAACGCTTACTGATTACGACTTACCGGACTGGGGATGGCAGGCATACACTCAAAATCACGTCAAGGTGATATCTGTACCTGGAACCCACGGTCAAATGCTTCATGAACCCAATGTAAACATATTGACTTCAAACTTACGGTTAATGATGACTTAATTCTAATTTTCTTGATTTTCAATTTTAAATTGGTATAAAACAATGCAAACTCTTCCGATTAAAATTTCCGACGAAACCCTCCGGGATGGAGAACAGCAAGTAGGCATTTTTTTCTCTTATCCCACCAAACACAAACTGGCTCATCTGATTGCCCAAACAGGAGTTGATGAACTTTGCATCATGCCCTATGTTTATGAACAGGAGGCTAAACTGGTTAAAACATTAGTATCAGAGGGATTGGATGGTGTTGTCACTGCTTCTACGATGATGGGAAAAGAGTATATTGATCATGCGAAGAACTGCGGAGTTAAGCGCATTATTTTGTTTCATGCTGTTTCTGATCGTCTACTGTTTCTGCGAGATCCCCAAATTCGCCTCATGAGCGAATTCCAAGGAAAAACAATTGATGATGATATCCCATCTGCAATCATCAATAGAATTCGTCAGAATGCTATTAATGTCATTGTAGAAAATTTGCACTATGCCACAAAAGTGGCCGGACTCAGAGTCAATTTTGCTGCGGAGGATGCTTCTAGAGCGGATTTTGACTTTTTGGTGGAATGTATTCGCTCATGCAGTCCTTATATTGAAAACTTTTTACTGTGTGATACAGTAGGGGTGCTAAATCCAGAAAAGAGTTATATCTGGATTCATGATTTGCTGCAATCCACTACTGGGGTAGGACTGGGGGTACACTACCACAATGATATAGGATTGGCACTGGAAAATACTCTCCAGTCTCTGATGGCGGGAGCGACTTTAGTATCGGGGACGTTTTGCGGGATTGGAGAACGAGCCGGAAATGTTGCCATTGAGCAGGTGTTAAATGGGTTGCGAGTCCGGTTTGGCATTGAAGTCCAGGGGATCAACTATGATGCGATCGCCGCAGTGACTAATTATATTGAGCAACTGGGGATTCGTCCCGCATCTCCTTACTCTCAAACTGCACAACGCCACGAATCAGGTATTCATGTTAATTCTTTGTTTCGTGATCCCAAGAGCTATGCAGTATTTCCACATAACAAAATAGATGTTGTCTTTGGCAAATGGAGTGGAGTCAGTAATTTCCAATATCTATTTGAAAAACAACTGCAAAATCCTCAATCTAGAAAGCAGTATGAAAAAATGCGTTCCGTCATCAAATCTCTGGCAATGGAAAAAGAATGTTACTTTACAGCTAACGAAGTCTTAGAACTATGGAAAGATGGTATCTTTGAATAATCAATCGTAAAAATTTACGACTCAGAATTCGGAATATTTAAAGACTCAGAAGAGTATTAAGTAGGTGAACGGAAAAAAACCGTAGACGCGAAGCGGCTTCTCGAAGAGTAATATGTAACGAAAAGTAAAATCGCCCAAACCCTCTTCACTCTTGCCTCTGGTTACTGAGCGAAGTCGAAGTATTGCCTCTTGCCTAGTGCCATAACGACGATTTTCAATGCTAACCTACTTAGCTCAATACTGGATTGCTAGTCTGGCTTTTTGCTCCTGAGTATTAATATGGAATTCTATCGGACTCCTATTTAATTTTTGATAGCTTGCTGTAGCCATACAAGACTTAGTAGGTATCAAGTCCGTCTTTTCTGTTCCCTGTTCCCTACCTCAAAACACTAAAATAATTTTTTTAAGATGCAAGCTAAACCTTTTATTGATAAATCCGCCACAAATAATTCTGCTCCAGTTGCTAACCGATTTTGGGAAAATGTCAAAGCGGTTATTGGTCCTTACTGGTATCCCACAGAAGCCAACGGTAGAGCATTCTCAGATGTAGTGCGGACATGGGGAATGCTGATTCTTCTCATATTATTAATTGTCGCACTTGTAAGCGTAACTGCTTTTAATAGCTTTGTTAGCCGTTATTTGCTTGATGTGATTACTGAAGAAAAAGATTTAAAGAAATTTATTGATATATTATTGGTTTACGCTGCTGCTCTGGTTTTGGTGACACTTTTAGTAGGATTTTCTAGATTTGTTAGGAAACAAATTTCTCTTGATTGGTATGAATGGTTAAATCATCAAATTTTATCAAAATATTTAAGTAATCGTGCCTACTATAAAATCAACTTTCAATCTGATGTTAGTAATCCAGATCAACAAATATCCCAAGAAATCGAACCTTTGACTAGAAATGCTCTCAGCTTTTCAGCGACTTGTTTAGAAAAAGTCCTGGAAATGACAACTTTTTTAATTATTCTCTGGAGCCTTTCTAAATTTGTAGCAATTGCCCTGCTTGTTTATACTATAGCGGGCAATTTAATTGCTCTTTATTTAGCTGAACAATTAAATAAGATTCAAGAAGAGGGACTCGAATTTACGGCAAACCACACTTATAGTCTGACTCATGTTCGTAATCATGCTGAATCAATAGCTTTCTTTCAAGGAGAAGAACAAGAATTAAATATGATTCAGCGCAGATTTAATAAGATTATTCAAAATACCAAACGCAAGATTAATTGGGAAAGAAGTCAGGATATTTTTAACAGAGCATATCAGGCTATTATCCAAATATTTCCATTTATAGTATTCGGACCTTTACAGATTAAAGGGGAAATTGATTTTGGGGAAATTGCTCAAGCTAGTTTAGCTTGTAATCTGTTTGCCAATGCTATAGCCGAATTAATCAGAGAATTTGCAACTTCAGGAAGATTTTCTATTTATGTTGAACGTTTAGTTGAATTGTCAAATGCGTTAGAAGCAGTCAACAAATTACCAGAAAATGTCAGTACGATTAAGACAATAGAAGAAAACCGTTTAGCTTTTGAGAATGTTACTTTACAAACACCCAACTATGAACAGGTAATCGTCGAAAATTTGTCTTTGAGTGTTCAACCTGGAGAGGGGTTATTAATTGTTGGGCCTAGTGGTCGAGGTAAAAGTTCTCTGTTGAGAGCGATCGCTGGTTTGTGGAATGCGGGAACTGGTCGTTTGGTAAGACCCCCCCTAGAAGAAGTTTTATTCCTACCCCAACGTCCTTATATAATTCTAGGTACTTTGCGCGAACAGTTACTTTATCCGCATACAAATCGCAAAATGAGCGATGCAGAACTTAAAGAGATTTTACAACAAGTTAATTTACAAAACTTAGTTAGTCGTATAGATGGCTTTGATACAGAAGTTCCTTGGGAAAATATACTCTCATTAGGAGAACAACAACGTCTTGCCTTCGCACGCTTATTAGTTACTCGTCCTAGTTTCACTATCTTAGATGAAGCCACAAGTGCTTTAGATTTAAATAATGAAGGAAATTTATATGAACAATTACAATCAACGAAAACAACTTTTATCAGTGTGGGACATCGAGAAAGTTTGTTTAATTATCATGACTGGGTTTTGGAACTTTCACAAGATTCTAGTTGGCAACTTGTAACTGTGGAGGATTATCGGCAGCAGAAGGTAAAAGAAACAGTCACTAATGCTCCCAAAAATCCTCAAGTCACAATAGATATTTTACCTAACAATGAATCTTCAACTCCACCAGAAATAGCCATAAATTCTCCCGGAAATCCTCAAATCACGACAGATATTTTACCTAACAATGAATCTTCGACTCCACCAGAAATAGCCATAAATTCTCCCGAAAATCCTCAAATCACGACAGATATTTTACCTAACAATGAATCTTCAACTCCACCAGAAATAGCCATAAATTCCCCCGAAAATCCTCAAATCACAATAGATATTTTACCTAACAATGAATCTTCAACTCCACCAGAAATAGCCATAAATTCTCCCGAAAATCCTCAAATCACGACAGATATAGATAAAATTGTCGGGCTTTCTCATCAGGAAATGCACAAATTAACAACCTATTCATCACTTGGTACTGTTAGAAGTAAAGCCAGCAAAGGTAAATCTATTACTACTCAGGATGGCTCTACCTACCGCTATAATAAAGACTCAAAGGTGTTAAAATGGGTAAAAGATTAACAAATATTCATACTTTTGATAATCAAGCTTATGCGAACTAGACAGCAGAAACAACTAATTACTTACAAAAGTATTTCAATTTACAACCAAAACTATCAAGTACCCGTAATGAAAAATAACGGGGTAAAAATAGTTCAAAAAAAAATCCAAGAACGTCAAACCTTATTTAAAGAGGGTGTGCGATATCATCATCATCTTGGTGGACTAATTAAGCGAAAATCAGAAATTAGCCAGGGAGAAATTCTTGAGGAAATCCAATTATTTATTAATGACTATACACATATTATTGATTTTTTAGAAAATTACAAGAATAGTTATCATGATTTTTTATTAATCCTTACGGAAGATTTGAAAAAATTATTCAAACAAAAATATTTAGAAATAAAAAAAATAGAAGATGAAAGAAGTAATTTAGAACTTAAAAATCATCATAATCCGGCAATACTAGATGAACTAAGATGGGAGAAAAAAGAAAATTTTAAAGCAGTGTTACTCTTGAGTAATGCTTACTTTTTAATGTTGGAAAAAATCAGTTTAATCAGCCTAGGAATTACAAGAATTGCCGAAGATACACAAAATCAAAAAGAAATAGTCAAAAAAATAGTTAAAGACTTAGAAGTCTATCAAGAAATTTACGAATATCAAAGAAAAGCCCAGAAAATTCGTCAAGAAATAGCCAAAATTGCCCATACTGCCATCAATCTCGAAACCTCTTTACAAGCATACTTTAGACCCTTTCAATCATTAATAGAAGAAGTCGTCAAAATAGATGAATATTTTTACGCAATTGTCGGAGATATTAAAAATTTAGGAGATAACGTTTTAAAGTATCAGTCAAATTTAGCTCACATTGAAGTCAAGGAGGGTATTTCTGATACTTTTCTTGATTTTATGGTAACAAGTTATGAAAGAAAAGCTAGATTAAAAGATGCTTTCATTCAATCTCAATTATTAGATTGGCAAATCCATAATTTTGATTTGAACGAAAATAGTGTCTTTTTGGATCAAGGTATTGATTTAATATCAAACTATATATCTGAGCAATTCACCGACCAAGAAAACTTGCTCAATATAGCAGACATAAATTTTACTACTGTCGTTCCGCTATCTGCTGATAAAGAAACAAGATTGATGGGATTGGTGAATAATAATGTTACTTTGACAAAAGAATTTTTCAGCAATCAAGATATTGATTATACTCAATTACGGGATCTTCTAGCGCAGCATAGGTGGCAAGAAGCTGATATTGAAACCGCTAAATTAATGCTAACAGTCATGAAAAAGAATTATTGGAATGAAGTTTATCAGCAAGATATTGATAATTTTCCTTGTCAAGATATTCATAATATCGATCAACTGTGGGAACAATATAGTTATGGTTATTTTGGCTTTAGTATTCAACAAACTATTTGGAGCGAAATGGGTGGTCAAGTAGACTATGAAACAGAAAAGAAACTTGGCGATCGCCTTGGTTGGCGAAAAGAGGGAAACTGGTTAGAATATGAAGCACTAACTTTCAAATTGTCCCCGATGACACCGATGGGACACTTACCAGTCAAATGGTTACACTATGATCAACACAGTGCTGAATTAACCTCACAATCATCTACAGAAAACCTTTCCATGGCAGCCTGGCGGGTAAAATCTTGGTTAGTTCGGCAAATGCACTTATTCTTTTCTCGTGTAAAAAGCTGTCAGGACGTATGTGCGAATAACAAATTTGTTAATCGCAGAAAAAATTAGAACTAGATTTAATTTGAGGACAGTTAGGGTGCGGAAGGTGGGCTTAATCTATCTAGGTTTTCGGTTTATTCAGCAAGCCCTAATTATCGCATCTTGTCAAGTCTTGACATGAAGAATAATGGAAAAAGTAAAAATCTCCATCACAAATCAACATCCTGTAAATCCTAATTCTGACAATCCAAACAATTACTATATATGCGCGGACAGATTTCTACTCCTAACATAAGTGTAAACCAAAATTTTCGTCTTGTCAAGTCTTGAAGTAAATTAAATTGTCCATACCTGGGAGAGAAAAGAATTTAGAAAGGGCAAATATCGGATAGGATTCTGGGATATCCTTAGATAGAAAGGATATTGGCGAAATTAAAGTAGAATGAAGCTGGCAGCAAGAGTAAGTCAGGTAACACCCTCCATCACCTTAGCCATTGCAGCGAAAGCTAAGGCCATGAAAGCCGAGGGGATAGATGTTTGTAGTTTTAGCGCAGGTGAACCGGATTTTGACACGCCAGCGCATATCAAAGCCGCAGCCGCAAAGGCTTTGGATGAAGGTAAAACCAAGTATGGCCCCGCCGCTGGAGAACCAAAATTACGGGAAGCGATCGCCCACAAGCTAAAAAATGATAATGGTCTTAATTATAAGGCAGAGAATGTCCTTGTCACCAATGGCGGTAAGCATTCCCTGTATAATTTGATTGTGGCACTGATTGACCCAGGTGATGAGGTAATTATTCCCTCACCCTACTGGTTAAGTTATCCCGAAATGGTAACTTTAGTTGGTGGTAAGTCGGTGATTGTGGAAACAGATGCTTCCACTGGCTACAAAATCACACCAGAACAGCTAAAAAAAGCTATTACCCCAAAAACCAAGTTATTTGTTCTTAACTCCCCTTCTAACCCCACAGGGATGGTATACACGCCAGGGGAAATTAAAGCCTTGGCGCAGGTAATAGTTGATGCAGATATCTATGTTGTATCTGACGAGATTTACGAGAAGATTCTCTATGATGGTGCAGAACATATCAGCATTGGTTCTTTAGGTGAGGAAATTTTTTCTCGCACCTTAATTAGTAACGGTTTCGCTAAAGGTTACTCAATGACCGGTTGGCGCTTGGGTTATTTAGCTGGACCTGTGGAAATTATCAAAGCCGCTAGTACCATTCAGGGACATAGTACATCAAATGTGTGTACTTTTGCTCAATATGGAGCGATCGCCGCGTTAGAAAGTTCCCAAGACTGTGTAGAGGAAATGCGTCAAGCTTTCGCTAAACGTCGTCAGGTAATGTTTGAAAGACTCAAAGCTATTCCGGGTTTGAGTACCGCTAAACCAGACGGTGCATTTTACCTTTTCCCTGATATCAGCAAAACCGGCTTGAAATCTCTGGAATTTTGTGATGCTTTATTAGCAGAACATCAAGTTGCACTTATTCCCGGTGTCGCTTTCGGCGCTGATAAAAATATTCGTCTTTCCTACGCTACGGATATGACGACAATTGAAAAGGGAATGGATAGACTAGAGAAATTCGTGCGTTCTCAGATTTAGAAATTACAACAAACCCATTTCCTTTAAACCCTGATGAAGTCTTTGTGCTTCTTCAGGGTTGTTTAATTCATGGAGAGAAATGGCATATTCAAAAGCTTCTAAACTACCTTGAACATCGCCAATTTTCAACAGTACAACCCCTAAATTTTGATAAGCTTCTGCATAATCAGGATTCAAATTAATGGCGTTATTATAGGCATCAATAGCTTCAGCAAATAATCCCATGGCTTTACATACCATCCCTAAATTATAATAACCAGTTACAAAATTAGGATCAATTTTTATGGCTGTTTCATAAGCAATTTTTGCTTCTGAAAAATTCCCCATATTTTTAAATAAATTTCCTAAATTATTATATCCTCCTAATTTTAAAAGCGGATAAATAGGCAATTTTACCGCAGCTTGATAATGAGAAATGGCTGAGGGCAAATTTTTTAAATTTGTATAAGCAATTCCTAAATGGTAATGCAATTCATACAAAATATCATAATTTATATCTTCATCAAAAGCAACTTCAACTTTTTGTGACTGCGAATATTTGAATTTACTTAATGGTTTTTTATCTTGATTAACCTGATTACCAATAATTTGATTTAATCCATGATTCAATAACTCCATACCTTCATTAATCTTCCCCATTTGCATATACAAAGCCCCCAACTTACTACAAACATAAGCATCATCAGGATGATTTGCCAAAAACTCTGCCATTGCGGCTGCGGCTTTAGCAGATTTATTCTGCTCATTAATCACAGCTTTTTGATAACCAGTATGGAGAATTGCTACCCCTGGTAAATAACCGATTTCCCAATTTGCTTCTTTGGCTAAAATTGCCATAACACTATCATCAATTAAAGCATGATAAGGGCGATCAAAATAGATATCTGGATGATGACGAAATAATCGAGAAACCAGAGAATAAGGTGATTGTGTTGAACCAACTTCTTGACGCACCAGATTAATAACTAAATATTCTTCTTTATTAATAGCCACTTCCAAAAAAGGAATAATTTCTGGTGTTAAAGTTTCATCAGCATCTAAAACTAAAATCCAGTCACCTGTGACATATTTTAAAGCCTCATTTCTTGCATCACTAAAATTATTATTCCATGTAAAATAATGAACTTTAGCCCCAAATTGTGCCGCTATTTGGGGAGTTTTATCAGTTGAACCCGTATCCAGAACTACAATTTCATCAACAAAATTTTTAACACTTCCTAAGCACTTTGGCAAGGTAGTTTCTTCATTTTTAACAATCATGCACAAGCTAATTTTCATCTGGTAACACTATGGTATTTACAACGTTGATTAATAATACAGAATGAATCAGGAGTCAAGACAACTGAGTAAAAAATTTCTTCCCTCTGTGTCCTCTGTGCCTCTGTGGTTCGTATCTCTTAAAAAATATATTTAAACAGGATGGAAATAATCATAAATATCTTGCGCTAATCGTAAACCAATTCCGGGAACTTCTGTTAATTGTGTAGTTGTAGCTTGACGAATATAATCAAGAGAGCGAAAATGCGCTAATAACAACTTTTGCCGATTTTGTCCTAAACCGGGAATTTCATCTAAATGCGATCGCTTGAGTTTATCACTTCTTTGTTGACGATGAAAACTGACAGCAAATCTATGGGCTTCATCTCGTAATCTTCTTAATAACTGGACTCCTGGCTGTTCTGAGTCCGTTTCTAAAGGTTTTGATGAGTGGGGTAAAAAGATTTCCTCTCGCTTTTTTGCTAAACTGACAACCCGCAAATCTGCGAATAGATTCATTTCCTGTAAAATACCCACAACAGCAGATAATTGACCTTTACCACCATCAATCATCATTAAATCAGGCCAGTCAGCATTACCCAATCTTGCTAATTTGGGATCTTCAATATATTTACGAAACCGTCTATTAATAACTTCCGCTAAACTGGCAAAATCATCGGAATGACCAATTTTAATATCAGGATTTTTAATTTTATAATGTCGGTAATGTTGTTTAGCTGGTAAACCATCAATAAAAACTACTTGCGAACCTACCGCATGAGTTCCTTGAATATGAGAAATATCATAACCTTCAATGCGTTTGGGTAAATCTGGTAAGTCGAGAATAGCAGCTAAATCTTGGGTTGCTTGCAGATTACTATCTCCCAATTTTTGCATTCTCTGTAATTCATATTGGGCATTTTTTTCCACCATTTCTATTAATTCTGCTTTACTTTGTCGCAAAGGGTTGGAAATTGTGACTTTTCTGCCCTTGCGTTCTGTCAAAATATCAGATAAGATCTCACTATCTGGTAAATCATGTTGTACTAAAATTTCGCTAGGAATTTCCACACTTTCCGCTGTTTGATAATGTTCCTCTAAAACTCGTTGTAAAATTGCTCCCGGTTCAGCGTGAGATTCAGCAACAAAAGCCAAACGGCCAACTAATTGACCAGCGCGAATTTGGAATAATTGAATATAGGCGTGTTGGTCATCGGCAGCTAAAGCGATCGCATCTCGTGATACAGTATCATCAGGTAAGGAGACTTTTTGGGCGGCATTGAGGGATTTTAAAGCTACAATTTGATCACGAATTTTTGCGGCATTTTCAAAATTTAATTCTTCGGCAGCAGTTTCCATTTGTGCTGTTAAAATATCAATTAGTTCCTGAGTCCTTCCTTGAAAAACCATTGCTACTTTTTGGACAATTTTTGCATATTCAACTGTGGAAACTAATTTTTGACAAACTCCAGGACAACGACCAATATCATAATTTAAACAGGGACGATCTTTAAATAAAGGTTGTGGTCTTTGTCGTAAAGGGAAAATCTTTTTACACAAATGGACAATTTCTCGTAATAAGCCGGAATCTGTATAGGGACCGTAATATTTATCTTTGGCTTTTCCTAATTGACGTTTGCGGGTAATGAAAATGCGCGGATATTCCTCTGACCAAGTAATGCAGAGATAAGGATACTTTTTATCATCTTTGAGTAAAACGTTAAAATAGGGCTGATGCTGCTTAATTAAATTGGCTTCTAGGGCTAATGCTTCAGCTTCTGTATCAGTGACAATAAATTCAATTTCTGTCACTAACTTGACCATTGTGTTAATGCGTTCAGTCTTGTTAGTGGAGTCCCGGAAATAGGAACGGACACGAGAACGCAATTTACGAGATTTACCTATATATATTAAGCGATCGCTGCCATCCCGCAACAAATAGACCCCCGGTTCTGGGGGAATTTCTCCCAGCCGATTTTCTAACCGTTCTGGGTTCTTATACAGTGGTAATATTTGTTCAGATCTAGTCACGGATGTATTTTACATAACTTTATAGTTTACCCATATTGATTTTAAACCATAAATTAAAAATACCCAGATCCCCGACTTCTTTTTTATTTTTGCAATAAATTATGAATTGATCCAGGAATTCGGGGATATTGATTAGTATTATCAAAAGTTAATTTAATGATTGGTTCTTACTTTCGATAGAATCTCTGGTGGCTTTATATGCTTCAATAAAAGTCCGGAATGATTCTTGAGAAATATTTTCTAAGACTAAATCACTAACTACCTGCTCAAGAATTGTATCTAACTTTTGTTGAACTATTGTACTTTGATTTTGTTGTCCATATCGTAATAGTTTTACCACGATTTTTATATATTTAGCTGCATTTTCTCTTTGGATTTTTTCAATTGCTTGTTGAGCGATTTGTTTATCCCTTTCTATGGCTTCTTTAGTATTTTTATAAGCCTCGTTAAATGTCCGAAAAGACTCTTGGGAAATTCTTTCATCAATCAAAGATTTTGCAGCTTCATCAAAGGTTTTGTCAAGTTTTCTTTGTCTATCTCCAATCTGATATTGTCCTGCTTTCATTAAACTAATGGCTGATTTAATATATTCATCAGCTTCATCTTTTTTACTCTTCTCAATCCATAATTTGAGTTGACGAATCCATTGAAATGCTAATAAAAAAATTGTCAATAATAACCCGATATAATCTGCGTATTCCTGAATAAAAGATGGTTTATCTTTGTCATAAAAAGCCGCAGCCCCAGGATGTAAGAAAATATCAACACCACTATTTTCTTTAGGAGGACTAATACTAGAAATCAAAGGTTTAACTTCAGCATTATCTAGAGGAATTTCATTAGCTATTTCTTGACGATTTTCATAAATTGTCTGAATTAATTTTCTGATAATATTGGCATCTACTTGATCATTTGTTAATAGCAATCTTGATATTGCTACCGTAGATAAATTAGTATTAGGAACAGGATAATTGCCTCTATATGCACCTTGAGGAATTATCGCAGATTCAAAAGCAGGTTGCTTGATTTTCATTGCTTCTGCTTGAGGAATTGATATTAATTTTCCCTGATGATTATTAACAAGATTAGCAATGGACTTATTACCTATAGCCCGAACTCGAAATACAGCATCAGCTTTATTTTCCCGAAAATCTTTATCTGCAAACCGATCATTATAACCAGGAATAGGCTTACCATTACTATCTAAACCTGTAATCTCAAAGTCTTTTTCACTTAAACCAAAATGCTTTGCTACTGTTAAAAAAGACTGATATTGTCCACCGGTAGCAGCTAAAGCAATAGTCTTGCCTTTAAGTTGTGTAAATTGATTGATTTGAGGATTTTTTACAACCAACTGAAAAGTATCTTTATACAATAAAGTTACTGTTCTTATATTCGCTTTTAACTGAGAACTTACATTACCAATTTCCTCAGCAGCAACATCTACTTGAGCCATTGCTAACTGAGCTTTTCCTGTTGATAACATTTCTATATTTTGAGTTGTTCCTCTAGTTTCTTCTACTTGAATTTGGATATTAGTTCTGCGTTCAATTACCTTTTTAATAGCTTCACTGATAATATAACTTTCTCCTGTTTTATCTCCAGCCGCTAGAGTCAGGTGAGGTGGTGTGAGATAATTAACAATATTCCCAACAATGATCACAACCGTACCAAAACTAGCAAACCCAAGTCCTAAAAAAATTAGCCTAGAGAAAGGATCTAGAACTAAAAAAAATTGCAAAAAGTTGGTTTGATGATTGTTTTTAGCTGTTGACATATATGCAAAATAGTGTATTTACCAAGGATTAGATACATACTTTTATACAATAACAGAGATTGATATTCCAGATTTTATAGTATTTTTTTCACTATCCAGTGGTAAGACTGCTGAAAATAATCTTTTTACCACTAATTGCTGACCGCTGATAGCTGCTATATCATAATCGTAGACAAGTAAATACACTCCATAGGAAGATGCAGAGAAATAAAAGTAGATTTACATTAATCCTGGTGTGTCGAATAACTGCTTTTTATGAGGGTTTAGTATAAAGCTAAACCTTTTTTTATTGAGGTATTGCGGCAGGAATAGGAGTCAGAAGAAAGAATGATATAGAAATTAAAAAAGTGCTTGATTTTTTAATTGATACACATACCATAGATAGATGAATTTCAGGATTAATTCCGGTAAATTAACCAACTATGGTAAACACTTGGTATATATGGGCTTGGTAAATCGCCAAGCCTTTTTTATGAAATTTAAGGTTTAGCCCTAATTCATAATTAATTCCATTAAACCATCAGCCATGTCAAAATTAGCTGTCACATTTTGAACATCATCTAATCCTTCTAGTGTATCAATTAATTTAAGAAGAGATTTAGCCTGATCTACATCTGTAACTTCTACCTGATTACCAGGAAGCCAACGTAATTCTATATCTGTGACTTTAAAACCTTTTGTTTGTAATGTTTGGCTAAGTTTCTCTAAATTCCCTATGGCTGTAAATACTTCAACTGTTTCCTCGGCAATGATTTCATAAGACTGGGCATTTCCTTCTAAGGAAGCTTCTAAAAGCTGTTCTTCATCAATTACACCCTCAACTACACAAACTCCTTTTTGGGAAAACATCCAACTTACACAACCTGTTTCTCCCAAGTTTCCGCCATTTTTACTAAAAGAGACGCGCAAATCCGCCGCAGTCCGATTCCGGTTATCTGTGAGGGCTTCAATTAAAATCGCAACACCCCCTGGACCATAACCTTCATAGCGAATTTCTTCGAGGATGTTGTTATCACTGAAAGTACCTGCACCTTTAGCTACTGCCCTATCAATATTATCATTAGGAATGCCCGCAGCTTTGGCTTTATCAATGGCTGTGCGGAGTTGAAAATTACCTGCTGGATCTGGTATACCGTTTCTTGACGCAACAATTATTGCCCGTGATAGTTGGGTAAATATACTTCCCCTTCTGGCATCTACTACGGCTTTCTGACGTTTAATATTTGCCCATTTACTATGTCCTGCCATAATTAAAAAAAATATTTATTCTCTATTCAAACATAAAATATCTAGGAATTATACATTATCTTTGAAAAATTCTCAGTAGTGTATGGTAAACATTGCCCATCCTACCTGTAGTTTTTACTTAGATGTGCTGAAATTGGCTTAACAACCAAGCACAAACTTGACTATGATCCATTTGTCGAGTTTTTCTTAATGCTTCATTTAGTAGAGAAATTTGTAACCCTGGTAATACTTGAGATTCACTAATTCTTTTACTGCCACCATTTTCAATCATAAAAGGGATAACCTGGACATTCTGCACATCGAGTACCCAATATTCGGCTACACCTAAATCTTCATACATCAGGCGTTTTTCCCCTTGATCATCAGCTAGGGAACTACTCGCAACTTCAATTACTAAATCTGGTATGGGATAAATATCTAAATTAACAATGGAAGTTCCATAGGGAATAGCATTTGCTTTTTCAGCAATGTAATAAGAAACATCTGGTTGGACTTCTTGAAATCCTATTTTTCTGTATGTACAATTATCTTTGCTATTAAACTTAATTCCCTTCATAGTCGCAAATAGATTAACAGCAAAAATAATAATACTATGGTCGCTGGCATGATCATTTCCGATTGGTGGCATTTCTATCCTCATTTTTCCATTGTGGTAATAGCCTTTGGCTTTTTGATGGGCATAATTTTCAGTAACTTGAATATATTCATCCCAAGTTGCTGTTATCCAAGTGTTAGTTAGTAATTGGGTTGACACTTCAGTGATTATCATCTTTTGGTACTCCTGAATATTTCACTGTTCTTGCTATTTATAACCTAGAGGCAGACAAAGCTGCACCAATTAATCCAACCTGTTGATTAAGAATTATATGCACGGGTATTTCTTCCAGTAAAGAACCCATTCTCCCTTTTTGGGTAAAATTCGTGAGGAAACTACCATTTTGCATTAAAGGGAGGATTTTGGGAGCGATACCACCAGCAATGTATAATCCGCCATAGGGGAGGAGTTTGAGGGCTAGATTGCCGGCTTCGGCACCGTAGGCTTCTACAAATAATTGCATGGTTTGTTCGGAAAGGCGATCGCTTTTTTCCAGCGCCGCACTCCCAATAAATGCCCCAGGATCAATGGTTTTTTCGGCTTTTCCGGCTTCTTGTTCCCAAGTTCTGACTGCTTGGGCAATTTCTGGTGATTCGGTGGCTATTTTCCTATCTCGTAAAAATTGGTAAATGGAGGTAATTCCTAACCCGGAAACCACTCTTTCTACAGAAACTCGTTGAATATTATGTTTATCTACCAGATATTTCAACAGTTGAAATTCTAACTCATTCCGGGGGGCAAAATCTGCGTGTCCACCCTCGGAAGGAAAGACTTGATATTGATGATCCTGTTTAATCAAAAATCCCTGGCCTAATCCAGTTCCTGCACCGATTACAGCCATTGGTGCTGCTGGTTGATATTTACCAACTTGTAAAGTTAGTAAATCCTGTTTTGTTAACCCAAAAATGCCATAACCAACAGCCGCAAAGTCATTAATTAGGGAAATTGACAAAATACCCAATTCTTGAGTTAACCGATTTGTATCGAGAAACCAGGCTAAATTGGTCAACTTGGCGGTGTTTTCCACTACTGGTCCAGCGATCGCAAAACAAGCCTTTTCTGGTGTGCTAGAATTAGCTGTACTCAAAAACTTTTGCACTATAGGAACTAAATCAGGAAAATCTCCACTGCGGAAACTTTCCTCATACAGAGTTTTTAACTCTAGTGTTTCCGAAAGTTCCACCAAACGCAAAATAGTTTTTGTTCCGCCTATGTCTCCGGCCAGTAGCAATGTCATAAAATTTATCAGTTAGTAAGTTACTTTTGCCCAGTTGTAGCGATATGCACTTGAATGAGATACAGAATCTACAGTAAAAGCCATAAGTTAAAAGTCTCTTAACTCCTGACTCCTGACTCGGTGACTCCTGACTCGGTGACTCCTGCTATAGCGTCAGTGGCGATTTAGAGAAAATCCCCATTAAATATTTACACAAATCGCACCAATTCTTCAATTTTTGTCAAATGGGATGTATCTCCCTTTAGTTCTAGCAACCATTCTGAATCTTGACGGACAACTTTTACCAAAGAACATAGAGAAGCTTTGACTTCATTTTTGGCTATGTCACCCACAAATCCCATTGCTGCACCCAAGACAGACGCGCCATGTGCCACCAATAGGATATCATGGGGGAAGAATTCAGTAGACAGACATCTGGCAGTTTGCGCCGAACGTTCCCGCACTTTTTCATGAGTTTCGGGGTATTTTGCGGCTATACGTGATGTGTAGCTAGTATCAATTCTGGGAAATAATTTGACTAAAGCTGAAGTTGAGAGTTTTTCGGGTTCTTCAGTCATCCATGCGGGATTAAGCCATTCACTCAAACCTATTTCTAGTTTAATCTGTAAATCCAAAACTTCAGCGATCGCATTCGCAGTTTGGATAGTTCGCAAAAATGGAGAAGCAAAAATATGGGTGATTCTTTCCCCTTTGAGTCGTTTTGCTAACTGCTGCGCCTGAATCATACCATCATCGGACAAAGGTGGATCATACCGTCTTTCGGCGGTCAGAAACCAATCGGGATATACGAAATCAAGGCGGTTAGCGTGTCTTGCTATCCAAACTATTTGACTCATGGAGAAATACAAGTGTTAATTTTTGTTATGCGATTATAATACGATAGTTTGCAAACCTTTGACTAATCTTTCTATACCTGCTTTAGCTGTATCTGCTGGTAACGCACCATAAGCAACCCGCAAATAACAGCCATCTTCCATCCCAAAGGTTGTTCCCGGAATTACCGCTATTTTATATTCTTGAATCAGTTTTTTCACTAATTCCAAATCATTCATTTTTGTATGCACTTTTATAAAAAAGTAAAATGCACCATTAGCGGGTGTAATTGTACATAAATTTTCCAGAGATTGCAATGCGTTAATTACTATTTCTCGAACTTTAGCAATTGTCCCAATATGATCTTTTAAATAATCATCTTTTGCTTGTAAAGCCCCCAAAGCTGCATATTGAGAAACCACAGGTGGACAAATTAAAATAGTATCTTGAACTTTTTTCACAGCAATTAATAAATGTTGAGGAATTACCATATAACCAATTCGCCAACTAGCAAAACCATAAGCTTTCGACAAACTAAAAAGAGAAATTGTATATTGATTACTGCGCGTAAATGCCCCAGGAGAAATATGTTTTACATGATCATAAGTAAAATATTCATAAGCTTCATCACTAATATGATAAATTCCCCTTTCTCGACAAATTTCATTAACTTGTTTTAATGCTGTTTCTGAATAAATAACACCCGTCGGATTATTTGGAGAAATCGTCACTACTGCACGGGTTTTATCTGTAATTGCAGCGGCTATGGCTTCAGGAATTAATTGATAATTTGCATCTGTCGCCACTAATACCGGATGACAACCTGCCATTTTAATCGCCATTTCATGATTAAAATAGTAGGGAGTATTTAAAATAATTTCATCACCAGGAGAAGTAATTGCTAAAATAGCATTTATAAACCCCATATTGCTACCTGCTGTCACCACAATAGCATTTTCTTCATTGATATCAATATCATTAAATATTGATAACTTTGCCGTTAAAGCTGTTAATAATTCAGGAATCCCGACAACAGCTTGATAAAGATGATTTTTAGGTTCAGCAAGAAATTTTGGTAATAGTTCCATTGCTGTATCTGGTGGTTGATAGTGAACCACACCTTGTCCTAGAGAAATTGTTCCTGGAGAGTTTTTTATTAATTCTCCCACCACCGGAATAATTGGCAATTGAATCGTTTCCATTCGTGATATTTTATAATTCATAACTCGGGAAAATGTATGTTTAGTATGTACAGTAATAAAGAATTAACCGCAGATAGAAGATGATGGACGCAGATAAACGCAGATAATTTTGTACATGGATAGACTAGGAAATGATGTACAAATTTGAAAAACTTACTTTAAGGGAGGTTGAAGTCATGCTAGGAATTTCACTAGAAAGAAGTCGCGCTTACAGAGAAATTAAACAAGAAGGAATAGAACAAGCTACTTTCAATCTAGTTATTCGACAGTTAACAAAACGGTTTGGAGAATTATCGGCAGAAATACGCGGTTCTATTTCGGCTTTACCTTTACCTGTCATGGAAAATTTGAGTGAGGCATTGTTAGATTTTACCAAATAGCTAAAGTTTACTAAAGTAAACTAAACAAGTTCAAAAACTTTCTAGTTCTTTTAGTCATCTTCAGATGACTTCTGCTATGAGACTGGGAATTCATTCCTAGTCGGGTTATGGGTTTTACGTTAAGTTGACACCATTAAGCAATGCTAAACCCCTACGTAAATCTTAATTACTTCGCTGTACATCTATTGATAGTTTTTAGGAATACCAACTTGTGATAAACCAGCAATTACTTTCAAGTTTTGACAACGAATTAATTCACTAAAATTTAAACCAGAACGCCCTTCTATTGTTCCTACTGCTTCAATAGCTGTTAACAAATGTTGGGCGGCTTCAGTTTCTGAATAACCTCGTCTTTGGGCGATTCTAATAGCGACTGTATCAGCAGTTAATTCTGACTCCTGGGATTTATTCGTGCGCCAAATCCGGATAGCCGCTACAGCACTTAATCCCCCGGCTATTACCACACCTACCACATCCCCCTGGACTGCCTCCAGTATTCCGCCTACAAGCCCTGCTAACACCACACCTTGATAAATATTAGGTTGTAACCATTTCACCCCTATTAACCAGCTTACCCTCTGTAATAGGAGTAAATCTCGTTGGGGTTTTGTCAACCGTCTCCATAAGTCGAAATTAATATATATTGGTCTTGCTTGACTCAATGGCAGGGGAAAAGCCGCATCTATTACCTGTTTTTGTTCTGGTTTACTGACGATTTTAGTCATCATTCGCCCAGAAGCGGGCATGACATCCAACAACCGACGAATTTCAATATTTGGTTCCATAACATCCATTGTTAGTCATAATTATGTATATTCAATGACTACTAAGATTACACTCTATTCCAGTTTATATTTATATGGACGCTTTTGATCCCAATCCGCCAGAATGGACTAATCAAGCCGTACACGCCTATCAATTCCATTGTCCCAAATGCCATGCTGGTAGTCGAGAAGCCGTTAATGTGTGGTTAAATAGAAGGTCTCCTGTCAGTACCCCAGAACGTCGTCGGAAGTGGCAAGAATTTTACCATTGTCATTGCGGTTATGTCTGGTGGGCTTGGAGTAATGATAGACCACCGACGGATTTATCTAAGGAAAATCAAAATAATTAACTGCTTTGAGGCAGAGCCTCTATGGTGGCATTCCCAGTCGGAGACTGGGAACGAGAGATTGTATTTATTCTAAATCTGGTTCAACACCAAGCGATCGAAGTTGGGCAATTAATCTTTCGGTTTTTTGCCTTTCTTGTTCTAACTTTTGCCTTTCTTGTTCTAACTTTTGTCTTTCTTGTTCAGCTTTTTGTCTTTCCTGTTCAGCTTTCTGTCTTTCTTGTTCAGCTTTCTGTCTTTCCTCTTCTGTGCTGGTTAATATCCAATTACCGTCTTTGTCGTACCAACGTAACCAAGGCATTTCGACGGTTTTATAACTTCCTTGCCACACTCCTAAACCTAATTCTATTTCGGGAATCCAAAACCGAAAATCTGATAAGTCTACTTCAGCATAACGAGCGCCAGTTAACTGAAACATTCTAAATTCAGATTTATAACGATCAAAGATGGCGTAATAGGGTACTCTTAAAATTTGTTCGTAAACTTCCCATTTACCAGGAGGTTTTTCGACATCTCTTAATATTGTCCCTAAGTCTTCTTTTTCTGTTCCCGGTGAGAGTAATTCAACAATAATATGAGGATTAACTGCTTCTTGCCAAACTACATAACTTAAACGTAAATCTCTTTTCTCATAAAGAGAGGGAACACCTAATACTGCAAACCAATCTGGACGTTTATACCATGAAGGATGACGCAAATCATAATAAAGATTCAGATCACTTCCTGTAAATATTTGGTCCCTAGGATAGTCAGGTGGACGGAATGTTTCTGCTAATAATTGTGGTTGGAATAAATGAAATTGATCTGGCAAACCAGGTTGATCTTGATCTTCGCTAGGAAGATCATACATTGTCGGTAATGTTTCTTTAGGGGAAAGTGGCGGATCTGTTTGATACATTCTTAACAATCCTAAAGATAGAATTTCTATTTCTATTATGTAGTAATATGATTCGGTTTAGAAAATGGTAGCGACTGTTTTGAATATTCGGTTTTGTGGGTGAGAAAGTCTTGTTTATTGAAAATTTACAAGAATCAAATCTTCCTAATTATGAATTGACCCATCTGGCATTGTAGCGCCTGTGAGTATCGCTCCTTTGAGGTCGGCTTCTGTGAGCAAAACTTTTGTTATCCAGTCCGGTTCCAAGCGGTAGGCTCCTGTGAGGTAGGCTCCTGTGAGGTAGGCTCCTGTGAGGTCGGCTTCTGTGAGGTTGGCTCCTGTGAGGTCGGCTTTGTAGAGGTTGG